>DDSN01000098.1 GCA_002343395.1 Hyphomonadaceae bacterium UBA2389
CACGAGGTTCCAGAATTCGAGGAAACGATCGCCGTCCTGCTCGGGCGAGCCTGGCGGGCCGCCCCAGATGTGCTCGCCCCGATCGATGAAAATCTCCGAGCATGGTCCGCATGGCCCGGTGTCGCCCATCGACCAAAAATTATCGCTGGTGGCGATGCGGNNGCCCATCGCCCAGAAATTGTCCGAGGTCGGGATGCGGATAATGCGGTCGTCGGAAAAGCCGGCGATCTTCTTCCATAGCGAAGCCGCGTCGTCGTCAGTGTGATAGACTGTGACGAGCAGCTTGTCCTTCTTGAGCCCATACCCCTTCGTGATCAGCGTCCACGCGGCGTCAATGGCGCTTTCCTTGAAGTAGTCGCCAAACGAAAAGTTTCCGAGCATCTCGAAAAAAGTCAGGTGACGCGCGGTGTAGCCGACATNNGCCGCCGGCGCGGACGCACTTCTGGCTTGTGGCGGCGCGCGGGAACGGCGGCTTCGCCGCTCCAGTGAAGTAATTTTTGAACGGCACCATGCCGGCGTTGGTGAACAGAAGCGTCGGGTCGTCTTGCGGCACCAACGGCGCCGACGCAGGCGTTTCGTGGTCGCGCCCTCGGAAAAACTCCAGAAACTGCCGGCGAATATCGTTGACGCTCTTCATTGCACCCAAGGCTCGATCAAATCAGTGTTCGGCCTTGGTATAGGCAGCGCATCGGGCGACGCCAAGCGGCGCGCCCGCCTCCCCTCAGGGCGGGAGCGTCACCGCGCCGTTTGCATCCGGGATCAGGTGCGGATTCCACGCCACCTCCCAGAGATGGCCGTCGGGATCGGCGAAATACCCTGAGTGCCCGCCCCAGAACACATCCTGCGCCGGCTTTGCGATCGTCCCGCCCGCGCCAGCGGCTTCCTCAAGCACCGCGGCCACTTCGGCCTTATCCCGCACATTGTGCGCCAAAGTCAGACCACGGAATCCTCCGCCCTCGGCGGGAACCATCGCGTCTTCAGCCAGCGCGGTCCGCGGATAGAGCGCCAGCGCCAGCACGCCCGCCTGGAAGAACACGATATCGCCCTGACTCGCCGACGAGGCGCAGAACCCGAGCTTTTCGTAAAACGCACGCGACCGCGCGAGATCGGAAACACCCAGCGTGACGATCGAAACGTGCGGCTTCATGGGTGTTCCATCTGTAATTCGCCGGCCGGCCCGAAGACGGGGCCAGGGCATGGGGTCGGGTCGGCAACGTCCCCGAACCGGCCAGCGAAAACTCTAGTCCAAGACCTCAGCCCTCGGCTGCGTCCTTGGCTTCATCACCTTCCGGCGGCGAATACATCGCATCCGCCATCACGCCTGATTTCTGCCGGATCGCATCCTCGATCGCGTGCGCCACATCCTTATGTTCTTTCAGAAACCGCCGCGCCGCTTCCTTGCCTTGGCCGATCTTCTGACCGCCGTAGGCGTACCAGGCGCCCGATTTGTCGACCACGCCAGCCTTAACGCCGAGTTCGATCAACTCGCCCGTCTTGGAGATGCCTTCACCGTAGATAATGTCGAACTGCACCTGCTTGAACGGCGGGGCGACTTTGTTCTTCACCACCTTGACCCGGGTCTCGGAGCCGACGACCTCGTCACGCTCCTTGATTTGGCCGGTACGGCGAATATCGAGGCGCACCGACGCATAGAATTTCAGCGCGTTGCCGCCCGTTGTCGTCTCCGGATTTCCATACATCACGCCGATTTTCATGCGGATCTGGTTTATGAAAATCACCAGCGTGTTCGACTTCGAGATCGACGCCGTCAGCTTCCGCAGCGCTTGGCTCATGAGCCGCGCCTGCAGACCGGGCAATTGATCGCCCATCTCGCCTTCGATTTCCGCCCGCGGCGTCAGCGCCGCGACGGAGTCCACGACAAGCACGTCGATCGCGCCGGAGCGCACCAGCGTGTCGGTGATTTCCAGCGCTTGCTCGCCGGTGTCGGGTTGGGAGACCAGAAGATCGTCGAGATCAACGCCCAGCTTGCGCGCATAAACCGGATCAAGCGCGTGTTCGGCGTCCACGAAGGCGCACACGCCCCCGGACTTCTGCGCTTCGGCGATGCAATGGAGCGCGAGCGTGGTCTTGCCAGAGCTTTCTGGTCCGTAAATTTCGACAATGCGGCCCTTCGGCAGACCGCCAATGCCGAGCGCAATATCGAGGCTCAGCGAACCCGTGGAGATCGCCTCGATCTCCACCGCCGGCTTCTCGCCGAGGCGCATGACGGAGCCCTTGCCAAAGGCGCGGTCGATCTGCCCGAGCGCGGCGGCCAAAGCTTTCTGCTTGTCCGTGTCCATCTCGTTTTTCTCAACAAGCTTAAGATTGGCCATCGTTTCCCGCTCCCAGTAGGTCGAGTCCACCGCCACGACCAGGATTCGATCTGTACCAGCTTTGTTCCGAGAACACAAGCGGAACATTGGCGATGCGGATAGCCCGTTGCGGAAATCCGGCGATGGCTTAAGGGTTTCGAGGGGGAAATGAGTTAGGATCAGGCATGGCTTCCTCTTTGGCGCCCTCTTCGCCCCGCTCAGGGGTTCCCGCGACGCTTGAGTCCGTGGCGTCATTCCGCGTCAAGACGGCCGCGCTTTCGCGCCCGGCTGCGCCCCAAAAAGGCGACCCGAACATGGTGCTGGTCACCGGGGCCGATGGCGGCGTTGTTGTGTATCCGCCAAGCGACAAGCTGATCATCCTGGCGGGCCGCCGCCGCGCCCGCGCCGCTCAGCGCTGAAACTCTAAAACCGCAGCGTTGTATTCAAGACCAGATTGTGACTGACGCGATCGGCGCTCACGCCATTTGAATATTGATTGAGGTAGCCGGTCTCGATCCGCAGGCCGTCGTTCACGCGCCACTGCACGCCGGCCATGGCGCGATTTTGGTCGAAGCCCGAGCGCTGGCCCCAATCCGTTTCATTGAGCGTGAACATGGTTTCGTTGGAAAGCACGATGGAAAGCGGCGTGCCCTCAATCGGATTGGCGTACCGGAACTGCTGGCGCACACGCCAACCCGCGTCATCGCCTGAGCTCCGAAAACGTTGCTCCACCCGCGTGCGACCGCTCACGGCGCCGCCCGCAAAATCGCCCAGCGCGTAATTCGCTTGCTGCCAAAAGCGCTGCTCTTCAACATCGTTGCCATCACGATGCGTGGTGATGTCCGCGTACCCCACCCAAAGATCGAGCCCTTCGCGAACCCGATACCCGAGCGCGGGGCGCACCGAGGTTTGCTCGACGCCTTTGTTGTCATCGCTGAAGCGCGCTTGCACATCGACCGACCACTGCCAGGGGCTCTGTTCAAAGCGCCCGGTAAGCACGGTCGAAGTCCAGAATTGCCGGTCAGATGTATGCGCCGACGCCGGCAACGCACCGAGCGCAAGGGCAACCCCCAGCGCCGCTGCGAACCACGCGAATCTCATCCCTCGTCCCCTACAAATTCGGTCCGATGGCGCGGCCTAGCGCCATGTCACAAATTTGTTAAGAACTTTCGCCCGGATGGCGCCGGCCCGCGAGGCGCTGTTGTTTACGCCGCCAGCAGATCCTTCACCCGGCCGACCAGCTGCTCCATCGTCACCGGCTTGGACATGTAGTGAACGGGAAATTGCTCCAGCAGGTCGCTGAAGCTTTCCGGCGCGTAGCCCGAGAGGAACAACACCTTGGCCTCGCCAATCATGTCGGCGCCCGCCTCCTTCAACATTTCCGGTCCGGTCATCACCGGCATGGAAACGTCCGAAATGATGATGTCGAAAGCGCCGGGCTTGGCCTTCAAGATGTCGAGCGCTTCCTCGCCGTTGCCGGCTTCCTCGACCTCGTAGCCGCAATCCTTGAGGTTGCGCACGGTCGCGCGGCGCACTGGGGCCAGATCCTCGACGAATAGAATGCGGCCGCGCCCCGACACGTCTTTCGTCGGCGGCGCCAGCAAAGCGCGTTCCTTCGCGGCGATGTCTTCCAACTCCTCCGGCGTCGGCTGATAGGCGGGCAGGAAAATTCGAAACGTGGTCCCGACGCCCAGTTTCGTTGTGAAAAAGATATAGCCGCCGGATTGCTTGATGATGCCGTAGGACGTGGCGAGCCCAAGCCCGGTGCCTTTTCCCGCCTCTTTAGTGGAGTGATACGGGCGGAAGATTTTCGCCGCGTGCTCCGGCTTAATGCCCGAACCGGTGTCTTCCACCTCGATCATGACGTAATCGCCGTCCTCGATCGGGTTGTGACCGAGCCCGCGCGCGTACTCCGCGTCGACGCGCGAGGTCCTAAGGGTGAGCTTGCCCTGAGCGGCCGCCGCGCCCTTGGGCGTCATCGCATCGCGCGCATTGGTGGCGAGATTGATCAGCACGCGCTCGAGCTGCGTCTTGTCGACCTTCACATAAGGCAGGTCGCGGCCCGGCTGGGTTTCGTAGCGGATCGACGAACCGACAACGCGTTGTATCAGTTGATTGCGCACGCCGATGAAGTCGCCGACGTTGAATATCTCACGGGCGAACGTCTGTTGGCGCGCGTAGGCGCGCAGCATGTCCGACAATTCCTTCGCCGAGGTGGCGTTGTCGGAAATGTCACGCAGCAGCGGATAGTCAGCGTCGCCCACCGGGTGGCGGCGCAAGAGGTAGGAGCACGTCTGCATCACCACGGTGAGCAGATTGTTGAAGTCATGCGCCACGCCCGCGGCGAGCTCGCCGATCTCGCGCATCTTTTCAGATTGCGCCAGCCGCGTTTCCAACTCGCGCTGTTGACTCACGTTCATAACGTAAGCGAGACCGCGCCCGTCGGGTCCGCGCGCGAAATGAACATGCGCCGCCGTCGGCGGACTTGTCGCCAGCGTGATTTCGATCGGATCGTCGATCGCCTGGCGTAGCCGGTGCGCGAGAGCGTTAGGCCCCTCCGACGCCTCGAACAGCTCCGCGAAGGGCGTTGACGGCGTCGCCCTGCCCTGCGTCATGTCCATGAGCGCCGTGTTGCTGTCGAGCACCGCGGCGGACGCGGGGTCGGCGCCGTCCAGCACGGCGACGCCAAACGGCGCATGGCTGAAGACGCCGATTTCAACTTCTCCGCCGCTCGCGGGGCGCTGCGTCGGCGCTGCCTCCGGCGTTTCGGCTTCCGCGAAAAACACGAAAGCGCGCGCTGCGCCGTCAATATCCTCTGGCGGCCAGAAGGAGAGCGCCGTGGCTTGCGTTTCGTGTCCGTCGTATCCCTTTAAAGTCACACGCACGCGCGTCGGGCCGAAGCCGCGGCGATCGCGCCGCACAACGCGTGCGGCGTCCTCTTTTATGATGTCCTTGAGCCGAACCGGCCCCGGGTCATCGCCGATCCCGATCACCGCGCGCAGCGAGCGGTTCATGTAAATGATCGAGCCATCGGCGCGCGCGGCGAAAAAGCCAACGGGCGCATCGTCCAGGAAGAGCTGGTTCGCGGCGTCGTCGGCGTCGCTTACGCCTTCGCTCGC
Organism: Hyphomonadaceae bacterium UBA2389; assembly: GCA_002343395.1. GTDB lineage: Bacteria > Pseudomonadota > Alphaproteobacteria > Caulobacterales > Aquidulcibacteraceae > Vitreimonas. Next base: position 5,432 of record DDSN01000098.1, read on the forward strand.
GCCAATCTCGCGCAACCGCCACAACACGCACCCGCCAGGCATGGGGCCGACGGACGCCTCGAAACGCGCATGCTTGCCGCCGATCGCCGTTGTGTTCGGCAAAATCTCGCGACGCGTCTGTCCTGCTTGCGCTGCGCGCGCCAGCCGAAACATCGGCGCCGACAGCATGGGGTCCGCTCCGAACAAGCGGCTCATCATGGGCGGACGATCGCTTTCGCCCAAGACGCCTGCCTGATCCGCGATGCCCTGATAGGCTGCGTTCGCCGTCAGCGGCGAAAGATGCGCATCGGTCACGAGCGCCGCTTCATCGAGCGCGTCGATAAGGGCAAACTCGCTGTTCGCGTTCATCAGCGCGGACGCCGCGATGACGCCGCGCTCGGGAAACGCGCCGTACATGCGACCCGCGCCGCGCGACATCCAGAAGAAGAGCACCATGCCCACCGCTGCGAGCAGGACGAGCAGAACAGCCCCCGCCTGTCCAACGCTCGGACCCGCGGTAATCGCCACGCCCGCCGCCGCGACGCCAACCGTCGCCGACGCCCAGAACAAAATCTGGAGCGGATCGAAACGACCGCCGCCGCGCGGGGGGGGTGGGTGTGCCTGGTCTGTCATTGAGAGCGTCGCCTTGGCGCTATTGAGCCCGATTCGGAGTTTCGAGCACCTTTATGACATGATGGACAGAACCGGCTGCTCACAGGATACTCCGCCGCGCGCGCCCTCTACGCCGCGCCAAACGCATCACGAAGCCGATCACCTTCGCCACCGCCTCATAATGCTCCTTGGGAATCGGCTGGTCGATGTCGGCCGTTGCGAACAAAGCACGCGCTAAAGGCGGGTCCTCGACAATGGGGATGTTATGCTCGGCCGCGACCTCCCTGATCCGTTGCGCCACCGCATCAACGCCCATGGCCAAACAGATCGGCGCCGGCGTCTCCCCCTGCTCGTAGCGTAGCGCGACCGCGTAGTGCGTTGGGTTGGTGATCACAACGCTGGCGTTCGGCACATTGGCGAGCATGCGCCGCCGCGACCGCTCCATCCGTATTTGCCGCAGCTTTGCTTTCACCAGCGGGTCGCCATCGCTTTGGCGGAACTCTTCCTTGAGTTCGCGTCGGCTCATGCGCATGCGCTTCATGTAGGATTGGCGGGTGAACACATAGTCCACGGCGGCGAGCAGGGCCGCGGCGCTCGCGAGCGCCATCAGCAGCGCAACGACCCTATCTTGAACGTAGGGCAGGAGCGCGCGGATATCGACGAGCGCCATGGTCTCGAGCGCAGCGTCGCGCGGCCACAACACCCAAACGACGACGGCGCCAACCAGCACGAACTTCGCGAGCGACTTGAGAAATGTCGCCGTCGCCGCCTTGCCGAACACGCGTTTGAACCCCTCCATGGGGTTGAGCTTGTCGAACTTCGGTTCAAGGCGTTTGGCGGTGAACGTCGGTCGGTCCTGAAGGTAGCGCGAGGCGATGCTCGCGCCCGCCAGCGTCAGCGCCGTCAAGCCAAACACGGCCAACAATTTGAGCCCGATATCGCCGGCGATGGCCAGCAACGACCTCGGCTGCACCGAGAATTGATCCGGCATCGCCAGGAACCCGATAAAGCCGTTCGCCATCTGCTTGGCGATCGGCCCGGACATGAACGCAACCACCGCTGTCGCCGCGATCAACGATAGCGCCGAACTCACCTCCGGCGAATAGATGATGTCGCCCTTTTCGCGCGCTTGTTCGAGTTTTCGCGCTGTGGGCTCTTCGGTTTTGTCATCGTCGTTCTCGTCAGCCATCGATCACTCCAGCCACTGCGCGTAGCGATCGAGACTATCGAGCCAAATCAGCATGCCTGTCGAAAGACCCAACACAAACACGATAAGGCCGCCCAGAATCTGGAGCGGCAGGGTGATGAAGAAAACTTGGATCTGCGGAATGAGCCGCGAAAGCACGCCAAGTCCAACTCGGAAAATCAGTCCCGCGACAATCAACGGCGCCGCGATCTGAACGCCGACGCGAAAAGACGCCGATGTCGCCTCCAAGGCCAATTGGGCTGCGTCGCCCAAGGGAGGCGCCGATCCCAGTGAGATCACGTCGTAAGAGCCGGCGATGCCGGCGATGAACATGTGGTGCAAACCCGTCGCGAAAATGAGCGCGACGGCGGTGATGCCGAGGAACACCGCAAGCAGCTGCCCCGATTGCGTTTGCGTCGGATCCGCGGTTTGCGCGAACGCGATGCCGATCTCCGTGCCCGCGATCTGCCCCGCCGTCGCCAGCGCCGCCACGAGCAGGCGCGCCGCGCCGCCGAGCAGCACGCCGATGACGAGTTCGCTCACGACCTGCCCCGCCATGCCCCACTCGGTGTCGGCCGCGACCGGAACGCGATCGGCGAGCGTCGGGCCGAGCGCGACCGCGATCGCCAGCGCCAGCGCCAAGCGAATGCGCGGGGGGACCGCCGGTTCGCCCAGCCCCGGAAGCAACATGATCATGCCGCCGACGCGCGCGAACAGCAGCGCCGTACTCCAAACGTCGACGCCGTAGACGGTCAGCGCCATCGCCTAGAACGCCGCGATGCGTTCGAAGATGTGGTTCATGAAGCCGCCGAGCAAGCCGCCCATGATCGGCAGAAACAGAAGCGTGGCCAGGAAGATCGCCAGTATCTTCGGCACGAACACGAGCGTCTGTTCCTGGATCTGGGTCAGGGTCTGCAGCAGCGAGACGACGAGGCCGACGACCAGGCCGACCAGCATCGGCCCCGCGGCGACCAGCACGGTCACCCAGATCGCCTCCCGCCCGAGATCGAGCACTTCAGCTCCCGACATCGCGATGCTCCCATCGGCGCCCGGCAATTTCTGCCCACCAAGCTCCTGCCTGAGCGTTTGTGGTTAACAGAGCGTTTCCGCCCCTGCCGACGGGGAACGCGCCCAGCGCTTCGCCCGCTTCAGCCGTGTTCTTCAGGCAACAGCCTCGCCAAGTTTTTTGGGGCCGCGTCCAAATCCCCGAATCAAACTCATCTTGGATTCAGCGATCGGTGAAATCATCGATCTCGGCGATGCGTAGAACGCGCAGCGCTTGAGGAAACGCCAAAGGGGATTGTGTGATGTTTGAGGCCCTCGCCTCGTTCTTCCGGAGCCTTTTCGCCCGCAAGGACGACGACTTCAAAGCGCTGCTGTTGTCCGACCTCGGGATCGAACGCTAGCCCGCTTAGCCGCCCGGCGGCGCTCCAGACTGGAAGCTCTCGATCAAGCTTCCGGCCACGAGCCGCCATCCGTCCACCAGCACGAAGAAAATGAGCTTGAACGGCAAGCTCACCGTCACCGGCGGCATCATCATCATCCCCATCGCCATCAACAGCGACGCCACCACCAGATCGATGATCACGAACGGCACGAACAGCATAAAGCCGATCTCGAACGACCGCCTGAGCTCCGAAATCATGAACGCCGGCGCCAGCACGCGCAGAGGCAGATCGGTCGCGTCCTGCGGCGGCGTTTCCAGACGCGCCATGTCCACGAAGAGCGCCAGGTCGTCGTTACGGGTTTGCCCCACCATGAATGTCTTCAGCGGCGCCACGATGCGCGGAAAAGCCTCGTCTAGCGGCATTTCCTCTTCAAGAACCGGGCCGATGCCCGCCTGGTAGGCTTCGTTCCAGACCGGCTGCATGACGAACGCGGTCAAGAACAGCGACAGCGACACGATGACGACGTTCGGCGGCGCCTGCTGCAGGCCAATGGCCGTGCGCAAGAGCGAAAGCACCACCACGATGCGCACGAAGCTCGTCGTCATGATGATGATCGACGGCGCAAGCGACAAAACCGTGATCAGCGCCGTGAGCTGCAACACGCGCGCGGTCAGCCCATCGCCGGTGCCGAGATTGATCGAAAGCGTCGGATCGGCGGCCTCCTGCGCATGCGCGACGCCCAGAAGCGCCACGCTAAAGCCGATCAACATCGCCGCTGCCCAAAGCACGCGCTTCACGATGGCGTCTCCGTCTTCGCCGCGGCCTCGCTCACGACGATATCCGACCCTGGCGACAACAAGATGAGATGCTCGCGCTCGTCCCAGCGCACGACCAACAATCGCCGGCGCGGATCGAGCATCAGACTCTCGACGATTCGCAAGCGCCGTTCGCCCGGCGCACGCGGCTGCAACATGCCGAGCCGCCGCGCGCCATAAGCGACGCCAGCGATCAGCGCCAACGTCGCGAGCAACGCAAAAACCGCCCTCGCCCAATCCAACCAATCCACGCGCCCGCTCCATTCTGGAGATATCGGGCTTGGCTGACCCGGTTTGGTAAACGAGCGGTTAATTTTCGCGCGCGAAATTAAGCCCCGCTTAACCATGGACTGTTCGACTAGGCAAAGTTTGCAGCCCTGAGTCGCACATTGGATCTCGCCAACTCCACCTTCTTCAGTTTGTTGCGCGCCCGGCTCGATCATCTGTCCGAGCGGCAGCGTCTGATTTCGGAGAACATCGCCAACGCCTCCACGCCAGGCTATCGCCCCCGCGATATCGACGCTTCCGGGTTCGAGCGCATGCTGGCGTCGGCGGCGGGCCAGGGCGGCCTCGCGATGAACCGCACCAACGCCGCGCACATGACGCCGAACGGATCGACGGCGGTGCGCGTCATCACGCGCGACGACAGCGAAACCACCATCGACGGAAACGCCGTCGTGCTCGAAGACCAAATGGCGCGCGCCGCGGAAACCCGCATGGCCTACGAAACCAGCCTCGCGCTCTACCAGAAGGGCCTCGATCTCTTGCGCCTCGCGGCGCGCGCGCCCGGGAGGTAACGCGTCATGACCGATATCCAAGCCGCCATTTCCGCCGCCGCGTCCGGCATGCGCGCCCAAACCGTGCGCATGCGCATCGCGGCCGAAAACGTGGCCAACGCCAATTCCACCGGCGACACCCCGACGGAGGAGCCATTCCGGCGCCGCATCCCGCTGTTGGAGAGCACGACGCTGACCAGCGGAGCGCAAGGCGTGCGGGTTCGGGGCGCGGCGTTCGACATGAGCAATTTCCGCGAAGAGTATAACCCCTCTCATCCGGCGGCGGATGAAACGGGTTATGTGCGCCTGCCCAACATCGATACGCTGGTTGAAATGATGGACCTGCGCGAAGCCTCGCGCGCCTACGAAGCCAACCTCAACATGATTGAAGCCGCGCGCACGATGACCAACCGCGCGCTTGATCTGCTCCGGAGATAAGTGAATGGCGATCGATCCGGTCTCGGCGCTCCGCGCCTACCAGCAAACCGCCCGCTCCGCTCAAGCCGGCGGCGTCGGCGGCGGCGAAGCCATGGATTTCGGCAACCTCGTGCAGGAAGCCATTCGTCAGGCCGGCCAAAGCGCGAACGTGGCTGAAAGCCAAGCTATGGCGGTCGCGGCCGGCCAAGCCGACATCGTCGACGTCGTGACGGCCATCGCGGCGGCGGAAACGCAGCTGCAAACCGTGATCGCCGTGCGCGATCAGGTGATCAGCGCGTACCAGGAAATCATGCGCATGCCGATCTAAGGTCGGCACGCGCACCGGCGACGCAGCCTATTTTTTCTTCTTGTCGTCCTTGTTCTGCTTCGGCTTGCGCTTTTCCTTGTTGGATCGCATTTGACCTTTGGCCATGGCGGGTCTCCTTCGCGACGTATTTTGAGCGTCGTTCGCGCCTTGTAAAGCGCCTGATAAGTCTTAACGACCAGGAAACCCGCGCCCGCCCACACTGGCGTCACAACAGCATGACCGTCGCCTTCAGCCTCCACGCCTCCTACGAACTCTGCTTCGCGGAGTATTCCGGGACGGTCAGCGTCGATGAACTTGTGGCGCTGTCCGATTTCCTCGCCGCGCAGCCCACGCTGCTCAGCTACGACACGCTGAGCTGGATCGCGCCCGGCGCCGACTTCAGCGCCTTCGACCCGACGGCGCTCGACGCCATGTTCGCGCGTTACCGCACCCTGTTTCAGCCCCTGAACCTGGTGATCCTGCGCCGCGGCGCCTGGGTGTGCGACAGCCCCGCGTGCGAGCCATACCTGGAGCGCTGGCTGGGCGAACCCGATCTGCGCAAGACGCTGTCCAGCGACGTGCGCCGCTTCCCCAACATTCAAGCCGCCGCCGAGTGGCTGCTGCTCGATCCCGGCAAGGCAGCCGTCATCGCGCGCCGCGAGGGGTTTCGCGAGCTCGCACGCTTCGGCTGAAGGGGCGCGGGGAAATCGCGCTTGGCTTACGAGGAATCGGCGGCGAACGCCGTTGTCGGCGCGGGCGCGGGCAGCGCGCAGCCTTGCGCGCGCGGCAGGATCACGCGCAGGCGCGTAAAGCCGCGCCGCAGGCGCTTGAGCTGGCGCGCGACATGCGCATCGGCGTCGCGCACGAACGCGAGGATCGCCATCACGCGATCGGCCCAGGTGCGTCCGCGCGTCAGCCGCCGGAAGCGCGCGCCCGCGAGCGTGCGCTCGGTATAGGGCTTGACCCGGCCGTGACGGTTGCGCGTCGGCGCCAACGCCGGCATGCGCGCGGCGAGCTTGAGATCGACCAGCATGTGCATGTGGCGCGCGACGCAATCGAGATCGCGGCGCGCGATCGGACGCCCGAGCGCGGTCCACAACAGGCACCGCCCCGCGAACCACGCCAGCCACAAATGCGCCCAGGCGAAAAGCCTGGCGAGCTTGTGGCGGCTGATGGGGGCGGAACGCGGATGCACGGGCGCGAGTATCGCGCGGCGGCGGGAGGGGG
>DDSN01000123.1:0-4208 GCA_002343395.1 Hyphomonadaceae bacterium UBA2389
ATTAGGCCGCGCTCCAACCAACACACGCGCGCGCGGTGTTTTCTGGACGGCGAAAGCGGAAACGCTGCATGCCGGCTGGAAGCCGACGGTCCCCAGAGCTTGGGTTTCCCTCAGGCGCGCGCCGCAGCTTCACCCATAGCCCGCCAGCTTCAAGAACCGCGCGCGCAGCTCCGCGTCGTCCTTGAACGCGCCGGTGAACTGCGTGGTCACGGTCGTCACGTCCTTGTGGTGGACGCCGCGCGTNNATGCTCGGCGTCGATCAGCACGGCGACGCCGCGCGGCTTGAGCGAGTGCGCGATCGCATCGGCGATCTGCGCGGTCATGGTTTCCTGCGTCTGCAGGCGCTTGGCGAAAATCTCCACCACGCGCGCGATCTTGGAAATGCCGACCACGGCGTCCGTCGGCAGGTAGGCGACGAACGCCTTGCCCAGGAACGGCGCCATGTGGTGCTCGCAATGGCTCTCGACATCGATGTTCTTGAGCATGACGATGTCGTCATAGCCGCCGACTTCCTCGAACACGCGCGAGAGTTCGTCGCCCGGGCATTCATCGTAGCCGCGATACCATTCGCGATAAGCGTCGACGACGCGCTTGGGGGTGTCCTTCAGGCCCTCGCGCTCGGGATCGTCGCCCGCCCAGGCGATCAGCGTTTTCACCGCTTCCATCGCGGCTTCGCGGGAGGGGCGTTTTTGCGCGGCCTCTTGGGGCGAGCGCCACTTCAAGATTTCACTCATCGGGAACTTTCTTCACTGAGGGGCGGAGGTCGAGCCGGGAGGGTCCGCCCACAAGTCGGCGGCACCCGGACTTAACGCCCGCCCGCGGGTTAACCCTCAGGCGACAGGCGCGGTCGGCGCGCCCACGGCCCAATATGGGAGCAGACCGCGGCATTGTCCAATACCGCCGAGCGACGATTGGATTACGTCGCCATCCGCCGCTATGAAGCGCGCATGGAACTCCGTCTGACCAACACGCTGACGCGGCGCAAGGAGCCGTTCGTCCCCGCCGATCCCAAACGCGTGACCATGTATGTCTGCGGCCCCACGGTGTATGCGCACGCCCATATCGGCAATGCGCGCCCGCCGGTTGTGTTCGACGTGCTGTTTCGGCTGTTGCGCCACAAATACGGCGCGGACGCCGTCATTTATGCGCGCAATTACACCGACATCGAGGACAAGATCATCGCCGCGGCGAACGTGGCGGGCGTGCCGATCGAGGCCATCACGCGTAAGTTCGAGGCGATCTACGAGGAGGATATGGGCGCGCTCGGCGTTCTGGAGCCGACGCTGAAACCGCGCGCCACCGAGCACGTCGCCGACATGATCGCGATCATCGAAGCGCTGATCGCCAAGGGCGCGGCTTACCGCGTTGCGAGTGGGGTTTATTTCTCCGTGGCCGCCGACGCCGACTACGGCAAGCTCTCCGGCCGCGCTCAGGACGAGTTGCAGGCGGGCGCGCGCGTCGACGGCGAAGACGACAAGCGCCACCCTTCCGACTTCGCGCTCTGGAAGGCGGCCCAGCCGAATGAGCCCGCATGGGACGCTCCGTTCGGGCGTGGACGCCCGGGTTGGCATATCGAGTGCTCGGCCATGATCGAGAAGGAAATGGGCAGCCCGATCGATATTCACGGCGGCGGCATCGACCTCATCTTTCCCCACCATGAAAACGAGATCGCGCAGAGCGAGACCGCGCATGGGCATGGGCTCGCGCGCGTGTGGATGCACAACGGCTTCCTCACGATGGATCGCGAGAAGATGTCCAAGAGCATCGGCAACATCATCACGCCGCGCGAACTCTTGGATCAGGGCTGGCAGGGCGAAGCCATCCGGTGGGCGCTGCTCTCGGCGCATTATCGCGCGCCGCTCGACTGGAGCGAGGACTTGTTGAAACAGGCGCAAGCTAGTCTCGATCGCTTGTATGGCGCCGCGCTGCGGCTGAAGGACGTCGAGGCGTCGACGGCGGAACCGCCCGCGGCGTTTCTCGATGCGCTCGCGGACGATCTCAACACGCCCGCCGCCGTCGCCGAGCTCTCCGCGCTCGTCACCGCCGCCAACAACGCCAAGAAACCCGCCGAGCAAGCCAAGGCGAAGGGCGAACTGCTCGCCGCCGCGCGGCTGCTTGGCGTGCTGCAGAACGATCCTCAGGCATGGTTTCGGGCGAGCTTCAGTCCCCAGGTCGCCGCCGCGATCGATGCGTTGGTGGATGAACGCGTCGCGGCGCGCGCGGCGAAGAACTGGGCGGAAGCCGATCGCATTCGCGACGCGCTCGCCGAGAAGGGCGTCGAGGTGATGGATGGCCCGCGGGGAAGCACGTGGCGGCGGAAGGGGTGACGAAAACGAAGGCGGTTCGGCGGCGATGATCGTCATTCCGGGGCTCAGCGAAGCTGAGAGCCCGGAACCCAGGGGCAGCCGCGCGGCTCCACGATCCCCTAGGTTCCGGATCGCGACTGCGTCGCGTCCGGAATGACGACCTGAAGGTGGTGTACTACTTTCTTTTCCTGCCGCCGGTCCACACCACGCCTGGAAATCCCTTCAGAGGCTTGAGCTTCTCGCCGAGATAAGCCCAGTCGCGCAGTTCATCGATGGCGATGTGATAGCGCGGCTCGCGTCCCGTGCCGGACGTGAACAGCGCGCGCGGGATGTTGACGTTGTTCGGCGCTCGGTTGCGTTCGTACGTGACCGGCGTTCCGCAGACCGAGCAGAAGCGGCGCACGCCGCCGGGTTCCGCGAAGGCTGTGAGCTTGTCTTCGCCGCGCAGAAACTGGACGCGGCTTTTCCAGGCGCCGACATACGTCGCGTACGCCGCGCCATGGATGCGCCGGCTTGCCGGCGAGTGATCGTGCCATGCCCATTGCGCCGGTATCGCGATCGCGAGCGCGACGGCGCCGCAGGCGCATTGAGCTTCCGCCCGCGTTGGGGCCTGCGCGCGTGGCTTTGCGGCGACTTCCGCTTTGTTCACGCGCGACTTCATGCGCGGGCGTTCTCTCCGGGCTCGTCAACATTGGACGTACGATATTCGGGCGGGAGGTCGATGCTGTTCTGAATCTCCCGAAGTTTCGCCATACGCTCGGCGTCGGATATCTCCGGCCGCCCCAGGCGCTCGCGCAATCTATCAGCGTGTCGGCGTCGGCGGGTCGGTGCGATAATCATAGAAGCCGCGCTGCGTCTTGCGCCCGAGCCAGCCTGCTTCGACGTACTTCACCAGCAACGGGCAGGGACGATATTTCGAGTCCGCCAAGCCTTCGTAGAGCACCTGCATGATCGCAAGGCAGGTGTCGAGGCCGATGAAGTCCGCGAGCTCCAACGGCCCCATCGGATGATTGGCGCCGAGCTTCATCGCCTTGTCGATGGCTTCAACCGAACCCACGCCTTCGTAAAGCGTGTAGATCGCTTCGTTGATCATCGGCACCAGCACGCGGTTGACGATGAAGGCGGGGAAGTCCTCGGCGTTGGCGATGGTCTTGCCGAGGCTGTTCACGAACGCGACGGAGGCGTCGTAGGTTTCCTGGCTCGTCGCCAAACCCCGAATGAGTTCGACGAGCTTCATCACCGGCGCCGGGTTCATGAAATGGATGCCGATGAACTTGTCCGGCCGGTCCGTGGCCGCCGCCAAGCGCGTGATCGAAATCGAGGACGTGTTGGAGGCGAGAATCGTCGTCGGCTTCAACACCGCGCGCAGATCGTTGAAGATTTGCCGTTTCGGCTCGCTCTGCTCGACGATGCTCTCAATAACGAGGTCGCATGCTTCAAATGACGTCAGTTTCGGCGCCGCCGTGATGCGCTTCAACCCGGCGTCCATGTCGGCCTGAGCGATCGCGCCGCGCCCGACTTGGCGCGCCATGTTCTTCCTGATCGTCTCCAGGCCGCTTTCGACGCGCGCCGCTTCCGCGTCATTGAGCAGGACGTCATACCCGGCAAGCGCGCACACATGCGCGATGCCATTGCCCATTTGGCCAGCGCCGACGACGCCGACCGTCTTGATGCCGCTCATTTGAGCCTCAACGATCTAATTCTGTGCCGCAATGCAACATAGGCGGGGTGACAAGGCAAGCGCGCTCAAACGCCCGCCTTCGTCAGCTCGTCCATCAGCTCCGGCACGGCGGCTTTGTAGTCCGCCACGAGGCCGAAGTCGGCGATCTGGAAGATCGGGGCTTCCTCGTCCTTGTTGATCGCGACGATGACCTTGCTGTCCTTCATGCCGGCGAGGTGCTG
>DDSN01000123.1:4259-4444 GCA_002343395.1 Hyphomonadaceae bacterium UBA2389
GTTCGGCGCGTAGCCGGCGTCCACGGCGGCCCGCGAGGCGCCGACAGCGGCGCCGAGTTTGTCGGCCAGCGGATCGAGCACGCGATGAAACTCCTCCGACGAGCCGAGCGCGCGCCCGCCGGAAGCGACGCGCTTCGCCGCCGTAAGTTCCGGGCGATCGGATTTCGCCATCTCCTCGGATACGA
>DDSN01000095.1 GCA_002343395.1 Hyphomonadaceae bacterium UBA2389
TGGAACTGGTAGACGAAGCCGATGGTCGCCAGCCGCACCCGGCTGCGCTCGCGGTCCGTCAGGTCTGTGCAGTCGCGGCCGAGGATGGAGATGCGCCCGCCGTCGGCGTGCTCCAGCAGGCCGGCCGCGTGCAGCAGGCTCGACTTGCCCGAGCCCGACGGCCCGATCAGGCCCACGATCTCGCCCGGCTGCACGTCCAGGTCCACGCCCTTCAGCACCGGCAGGCGACCGGCGGCGGTGACGTAGGTGCGTTCCAGGCCGCGGATGGTGAGGACGGCGTCACTCATAGCGAAGCGCCTCCACCGGATCGAAGCGCGAGGCCCATGCCGATGTAATGAGCGTCGACGCGAACGTGACCAAGATCGTGAACACGGAAATTAGCGCGACTTCCCCCCACTCCACCTTCGCCGGCAAGGTTTCGAGGGAATAAACCGTTCCCGGAAACAGATCGAATCCGGTCAGCGACTGCACCGTATTTTGGATCGCCTCGATATTGAGGCAAAATCCAACTCCCAAGCCCAACCCCAGAGCCAACCCCAGCACGCCGAGGCTTGCGCTTGCCATGAAGAAAATTCGCATGATGGCGCCTTTGGTCGCGCCCATTGTGCGCAATATGGCGATGTCACGGCTCTTATTCTTCACCAGCATAATGAGGCCGGTCACGATATTGAGCGCCGCGATCGCCACCAGGATCATCAGTATGAGCCGCATTACGTTGCGCTCGACCACCAATGCATCCGACAGGCCCTGGCTCTTGGCGCGCCAATCGTAGATCACGACCTCGGGCCCGAGGCGCGAGCGCAGCTCCATCATCATCGGCACGGTACGATCGGGATCGCGGATGCGAATCTCCAGTTCGTCGGCGCCGTCGCCGCGATTGAAGAGCACCTGCGCCTGTTCAAGCGGCATGTAGACGAGCGCGGAGTCGTACTCCGCCATGCCCACGCTGAACACGCCGCCGATGAGAAACGATTTCCGCCGGGGCGTCAGTCCAAATGGCGTCGCCGCGCCCTGCGGAGAAATGATCGACACCGCCATGCCTTCCACGAGGCCGAGCCCCGCCGCCAGACGGTCGCCCAACAACACGGTCGGCGAGTCGATGCCTTCGAACCCTTCGAGCCCTCCGCCAGGACGAATACTATCGACGACGATGGGAATGCCTTGCAGCTGCTCGCGCGGAATGCCGCGCACGGCCACGCCCGCCGCGGCGCCTTCGGCTGTCGCCAGCCCTTGCGCATTGATGATCGGGGTCACGTGCAGAACATCAGGCGTCTCCGCGACGCGCAGGCGAAGGCCTTCGATCTCCTCGCCTGACATGCCGCGTACATCGACATACACATGGCCGTTCACGCCGAGGATGCGCGTGAGCAGGGTTTCGCGGAATCCATTCATCACCGACATGGTGATAATCAGCGCCATCACCGCAAGCGTGATCGCCACCACAGAAATAACGGAAATGAGCGCGACGCCGCCGTATTGGCGCTTGGCGCGCAGGTAGCGCCCCGCCAACATGCGCTCGAAAAGCCCGAAAGGGACGCTGCCGCCGCTCATCAATAGGCCCGCGCGATCAAGATTTCCTCAACACCAGGCTTGCCGCTGAAGATGCACGGGCGGAAAGCGCTTGGTTGCGTGAGCGGTGCGTTGCGTATCGTAAGTTTGAGCGCCTTGAGCCGCTCGCCCACGGCGTCCAACGCCGCGCCCGTCGGCCTTGACCAATGGACGCGCGCCCAGCCCTTGAACTCCCCCTCCTTGTCTTCGCCAAAATAGCGCTCGAGATCGGCGAACGAGGCAAAGTCGTCGCGGATGTTATTTTCCAGCCGCGCCTTCGCTTCATTGAACAATTCGGCCTGCGTCGACTCCAACAGAGCGACGGCTTGGACCAGGAAGTCCGCGCGGGAAAACGTGTGAGATTTCACTTTTTCCCCCTCTCGCAGCGCATTGCGCTTGATGAATGTCACGTTGGCGCCGGCGGCGTCGCGCGGCCCGATCTCGCATATGATCGGCGCGCCGCGGCGGACCCAATCCCAGCGCTTGTCCGCAGGGCGGGCATCCTTGGCATCCACGAAGGCGCGAAGCGGCGCGCCGAAAACCGTGAGCGCGCTCAGGTCAGACGCAAGCGCCGCGCAATAGGCCGACAGTTCGACGTCTTCCGGCTTGCCCCGCAACATCGGCACGATCACGATCTGGCGCGGCGCGATGGCTGGCGGCGCACGCAAGCCGTCGTCGTCGCCATGCGTCATGATCACGCCGCCGATCAGGCGCGTCGACACGCCCCAGGACGTCGTGTGCGCGAGCGTCATCCCGCCTTCGTTGTCTTGATACCGAATATTTTGCGCTTCCGCGAAGTGGGTGCCGAGATAATGCGAGGTTCCCGCCTGCAACGCCTTGCCGTCCTGCATCATCGCTTCGATTGAAAACGTCGATACAGCACCGGGGAAGCGCTCGTTCTCCGGCTTCTCGCCAGCGACAACAGGCAAGGCGAGAAATTCTTCAGCGAAACTGCGGTACATCTCAAGCGCCCGCATCGTCTCGGCGACGGCGTCCGTCTGGTTCGCGTGCGCGGTATGCCCTTCCTGCCAAAGGAACTCAGCCGTTCGGAGAAACATGCGCGTGCGCATTTCCCACCGCACGATGTTCGCCCACTGGTTCAGCATCAGCGGCAGATCGCGGTAGGATTTGATCCAGCGACTGAACGCATCGCCGATAATGGTTTCCGAGGTCGGCCGCAGGATAAGCGGCTCTGCCAGTTCCGCCTCGGGATCGGGCCGCAACGTTCCGTCTACCGCCTTGAGCCGATGGTGGGTGACGACCGCCATCTCCTTCGCGAAACCATCGACGTGCTCGGCTTCCTTGGCGATGAAGCTGAGCGGGATCATCATGGGGAAATAGTAGTTCTCACAGCCCGCCGCCTTGATGCGGCGGTCCAGCTCGCCCTGGATGCGCTCCCAGATTCCATAGCCCCACGGCTTGATGATCATGCAGCCGCGCGTCGGCGACAACTCGGCGAGGTCAGCCTCGCGCACGATCGCCTGATACCATTCAGGGAAGTCCTCCGCGCGCGTTACCTTGAGCGCATGCATGCCGTCACGTCCTTTCGGGTTTTCACATAGACCGCGCCGCCCTGGGCGGCAACGCGGCCGTCAGTTCGGGCGCATGTTCCACAGATCGACGGAGATCGCCCACGCGACGCCAAGCCACACAATTGCCGCGATCGCGGCCGCCAGCAGCGCCTTGAACCCCAGATTGTGAGCGCGCGGCGCCCCGCGCTCGACGCCAGGCGGCGCTTGCTCATCGGCCTCATGCAGGCTTTGAGCGCCAAGCGGCAACATCGTAAAGAATGCGAGCCACCATACGATGATATAGATGGCGATGCCCAGAAACAGGTTCATGCGTGGGCGCCGTGATGCGCAGACTTGGGGGTCTCCATCAGTTCGATCAGCACGCCGTTCGAGTTTTTCGGGTGGATGAAGATAATCAGCGTTCCGTGCGCGCCTATACGCGGTTCGTTCAACACCGTCGCTCCCCTGCGCGCCATCTCGTCGCGCGCCTCGTAAATGTTCTCGACTTCGAAGCAGACGTGATGCTGGCCGCCTTGCGGATTGCGCTCCAGGAATTTCACGATCGGCGAGTTCTCGCCGAGCGGCTCTATCAACTCGATCTGGCTGTTGGCGACGTTCACAAAGGCGAACTTCACGCCCTGCGCCGGCAGTTCTCGCGTCTCGGTAATCGCGGCGTCGGATACGCCGTAGAGATCGCGGTAAGTCTGCTTCGCCGCCTCGATCGAAGGCACCGCAACACCGACATGGTTCAACCGGCCGATCATCTGTTTCACTCCTAGAGCCGCAAAACGCTCACATCGACAAGCGGCCGCTTGCGCCACAGCCGCTCGGCGGCCTTGCGGACAGCTCGCACCAGCGCCGCCTCCACCGCCTCGTCGTCGTCGCGTTCGCCGTGGCTCAGCTTCGAGAACGCCGCTTGCGCGGTGCGCTCAAGGTCATTGAGCGCGATGTCGAGTTCTTCCTCGTCCGCCATCGCGAGCCCACGTACCGTTACGTTGGGGCCCGCCATGATCGCATTCTTTGCGGAGACCGCCAGCGCCACATGCACCGCGCCCTCCGCGGCCAAACGGCGGCGGTCGCGAAACGCCTCGTCCTCGGTCTCGATCACGACGTTGCCGTCGACAAACAACCTTCCCGATGGGACCTCGTCGATGATCGCCGCCGGACCGGGCGCCAACCGGACGAGGTCGCCGTTGTTTGGTCCAATCGCTTCCGGAACCTGCAACTCGCGCGCCAGCTTCACATGCTCGCGGATATGGCGTTGCTCGCCATGCACGGGCACCGCGATGCGCGGGCGCGCCCAGCTATACATCTGGCGCAACTCGTCGCGCGCCGGATGTCCCGAGACGTGAACCGGATGATCGTCGGCGGTGATGAGGTCCACGCCCCGATCGATAAACATGTTGTAGAGCGCGTGGATCGCCGCCTCGTTGCCGGGAATCACGCGCGAGGAAAATACAACGGTATCGCCGTTGGTAAGTTTGACATGACGGTGCTCGCCGCGCGCGATCCGCGACAACGCGGCCCGTGGCTCGCCTTGGCTGCCGGTGCAGAGATAGAGCACTTTCGAGGGCTCCATGGCGCCAACGTCTTCCTCCGCGAGCGGCGTGGGCGCTTCCGCCAGCAGGCCCACGCCCTTCGCGGCGGCGTAGATACGATGCATGGAGCGGCCAACCAGAACCGGCGTGCGCCCGCAGGCGCGCGCCGCGAGCAATGCGGTCTCGACGCGCGCCACGTTCGAGGCGAAAGCCGTAACCGCGACCCGTCCCGTGCAGCCGGCGATGACTTTTGTCAGCTTCTCGCGCACATCCGCTTCCGATCCGGAAACGCCCTCGACGAACACGTTGGTTGAATCACACACCATGGCGAGCACGCCTTCGTCCGCCATGGCGCGCAGCGCCGCTTCATCGGTTAAATCGCCGATGAGCGGATCGGGGTCGATCTTCCAGTCGCCTGTATGCCAGACCAAGCCCAGCGGCGTGCGGATCGCGAGGCCGTTCGGCTCGGGGATCGAATGCGTAAGCGTGATGTACTCGATATCGAAGGGCCCGAGGTCGAGTTTTCCCTTCAGCGGCAACACCGTGAGCGGAACCTTTTCCAAGAGGTTTTGCTCGCGCAGCTTTTCCCGAACCAGCGCCGCGGTGAACGGCGTGGCGTAAACCGGCGCCTTGAGGCGCGGCCACAGCCAAGCGAGCGCGCCAATATGATCCTCGTGTGCGTGGGTGAGCACGATGCCGAGAATATTCTCCTGCTCACCTTCCAAATAACCCGGATCGGGCAGAATGAGCTCGACGCCAGGCGTGGCGTCCTCGCGTCCGAAGGTGACGCCGATGTCGACGATGATCCACTGGCGCGCGTCGGGCGGGCCGTAACCATAGGCGTTCAGGTTCATGCCGATTTCGCCGGCGCCGCCGAGCGGCAAGAACACCAACTCGTCGTCGGATTTCGGCCGCCTCAAAGCGCGCCGCCATTGCGCTTGAAAATCTCCAGAAGGCCGCGCGAGGTCAGGTCCTGGTCGAAATGATCTATGCTTGGAAACGCGCCCTCGAAAATCGAGGCGACGCCGCCTGTGGCGATTGTCTTCATCGGCGCGCCGTACTCAGCCTTGATGCGCCGGCAAAGCCCCTCGATCATCTCAATCGATCCCCAATAGATTCCTGACTGCATGGCGCTCACGGTGTCCCGGCCTATGACGCGTCCGGGATCGCGTATTTCCACGCGCGGCAAACGCGCCGCCGCGTCGTGCAATGCCTGGAGCGAAAGGTTGATGCCAGGCAAAATGATGCCGCCCTCGAAAGCGCCATCAGCGCCGACAATATCGAATGTGGTCGCTGTTCCGCTGTCGATCACGATCGCTGGGCCTCCGTACTCGATGTAGGCGCCAACCGCGTTCACCAACCTGTCGGCGCCAGCTTCACGCGGCTTATCAATGCGCACTTCAATACCGATCTTGACCCCGTCTTCGCCGATCACCAGCGGCTCCGCGCCCACATAGCGGCGCGAGAGATTGCGCAGATTGAAGAGCGCCTGGGGAACCACCGTCGATATGATGCAGGCGGTGACGTGCTCCAGGTTGAGGCCCGACAGCGCCATGACCTGTGTGAGCCAGGGGGCGTACTCGTCAGCGGTTCGCCGCGCATCGGTCGAGGCGCGCCATTGGCCGCGCCACGCTTGGCCGTCATGGACAGCGAACTTCGTATTGGTGTTGCCGACATCGACAGCAAGAAGCATCTCTCACACCACCGTAAAATGCACGTCGCCCGCGGCGATGAGGCGGCGGCCGTTCGGAGTATCTAGTTCCAATTCGCCGCGTTCGGATAGGCCCGCGAGGACGCCTTCCAGCTCCTCGCTCCCCAAAACCACCCGGACCTTCCCGCCCAAGCGATGCGCGCGCGCCATCCAGGCGGCGCGCAAGGGCGCGAACCCCTCGGTTTCGAGGCGCGCGCACCAGCCCGTGAGCGCCAACCGCGCCTGTTCGAAAAAAGGTTCCGGCGTGTCTCCGGCGCCGAGCGCCTCCGCTAAACTCGTGGTTGCTTGATCAACACTTTTCGGAGCATGCGCAAGGTTGACCCCGAACGAGAGCGAAAACCACCCGGCGCCGCTTTCAAGCAGAATGCCCGCCGCCTTCGCGCCGTCCAACATCACGTCATTCGGCCATTTCAGCGTCGTGCGCGAAGAACCAGCAATGGCGTCGATGACATCGGAAAGCGCCAACGCCGCCGCGAAGCCGAGCAAGGCGATGTCCGCCGGCGCACGCGCTGTTGGACCGAGGTAAGTCGCGTAGAGATTTCCTCGCCGTGAGACCCAGACGCGACCTCGTCGCCCGCGTCCATCGCTCTGTTCGCGCGCGACCAGCCACGCGGCCGATACGCCGCCAGCCTCGGCACGCCTGCGCGCCTCCAGCAAAGTGGAGTCGATTTGATCGAAGGTCTCGATCGGCGCGTCGGCGTCGATCATGCTTGCGCTTTCTTAGAGCCACATCCGAACGGCGGCTTGGGTCCAGTTCTCGATCGCGCCAAGCAACAACACCAAAATGGGGAAGCTCAACGCCGCCGCGAACGTCGCCGTCATCAGGTTGACGCCGCTCGCGGGCGCGAGTTGCCCCGTTGGGGGCGCAAACCAGATCGACGCGAGCAGACGCAGATAATACGCCGCGCCCACCACCGCCGCGATCCCGCCGACCACGGCCAGCCAGACGAAACCGGCGTCCACCGCTGCGCGAAAAACCAGCAGTTTTCCGATAAACCCAGCGAACGGCGGAATCCCCGCGATAGAGAACAGCAGCATTGTAAACAGCGCGGCCATCCAAGGGCGGCGTTGCGCCATGCCCGCGAGATCCGCGACCGTATCGACGGCGACGCCATCGCGCCGCAAGGCCAAGATGAGCGCGAACACCCCGATGTTCGCGGGCAGATACAACATCATGTAAACCAGGGCCGAAACCGGTCCCTGTTCCGGTCCCGCCACAAGTCCCATCAGCGCGAAACCGATATTGCCGATCGACGAATAGGCCATGAGCCGCTTGAGGTTCGTCTGCAAAAGCGCGGCGAGAGAACCCCAAACCATCGAGATCGCGGCGAGCGCGGCCACAACCTGCTGCCATTGCGCCGTCAGCCCCGCGAAAGGCTCGTAGAGCACCCGCGCCATCAAGGCGATCGCCGCCACCTTCGGCGCCGCGGCGAAAAACGCAGTCACCGGCGTGGGCGCGCCCTCGTAAACGTCTGGCGTCCACATATGGAACGGCGCCGCCGACATCTTGAAGGCGAGCGCGCAGAGCATCAGCACCAGGCCGAAGGTCAAGCCTACGCCGCCCCCGCCCTCGCTCACGGCCGCGGCGATCGCATCAAACCGGATCGAGCCCGTGAAGCCGTACACAAACGACGAGCCAAACAGCAGCAAACCCGACGATATGGCGCTCAGCACGAAGTACTTCAGCCCCGCCTCGGAGGAGCGCGCATCATCGCGCCGCCAGGCCGCGAGCACATAAGCGGCGAGACTCTGCAGCTCCACGCCGACATAAAGCGCAATGAGGTCGCGCGCCGACACCATGACGAACATGCCAAGCACGGCGAGCGCGACGAGAACCGGAAATTCGAACTTCTTCTCACCCGTCGAGGAGAAGTGCTCGGCGCCAAGCAGCAAAGTCGCCGCCGCGGCGAACGCGATCAGCGCCTTGGCCACGCTGCCCACGCCATCGCTGACTAACGCGCCTTGAAATATTTCCACGGGAGCCAACGGTGCGCCGGTGAGCGCAAGGACGCCCGCGGCGAGCAACGCGGCGACGCCAAGTCCGGATATCAGTCCAAACGCACGCGCGTTGGACCAAGCGCCGAGGAGCACTCCGACAAGCGCGAAGCCCGCCAACAGAAGTTCCGCCTGCGCGAATGGCAGGCTGCGCGTGAGATCGAGCATGGGAGCGCTCATGGCGCGCCTCCTGCGAAGGCGGCGACGATCGCCTGGGTGGAGGGCGCGGTGAAGTCCAGCACGATGCTCGGCGCGAAGCCGATGATCAAAGTGGCCAGGATGAGAGGCACAAACGTAACCCACTCGCGCGCGTCCAAATCGGCGATGCTCGCGAGCTTGGGATTGTCGAGCGTTCCAAACGCCACCTTGCGGTAGAGCGTGAGCGCGTAGGCCGCTGAAAAGATCACACCCAAAGCGGCCCCCGCCGCCACCCACGCGTTGACCTGGAACGCGCCAACCATGGTCAGGATTTCGCCGGGAAACCCGCTCGTGCCCGGCAGTCCCACATTGCCCATCGTAAACAGCATGAAGATCGCGGCGTAGACCGGCATGCGGTGAACCAGGCCGCCATAGAAGGCGATCTCGCGCGTGTGCATCCGGTCGTACACGACGCCGACGCACAGGAAGAGCGCGCCAGAGACAATCCCGTGCGAGAGCATCTGGAAGGTGGCGCCCTGTATGCCCTGCTCATTGCCGGCGAAAATGCCCATGGTCACAAAGCCCATGTGGGCGACGGAAGAGTACGCGATGAGCTTTTTGATATCGACTTGTCGGAACGCCACTAGCGAAGCCCATACGATCGCGATCACGGACAGCGCGAACACGAGCGGCGTGAAATAATGACTCGCGTCCGGGAACATGGGCAGCGAGAACCGCAAAAACCCGTAACCGCCCATCTTCAGGAGGATCGCCGCCAGCACCACCGACGCCGCCGTCGGCGCCTCGACGTGGGCGTCCGGCAACCAGGTATGCACCGGCCACATCGGCACCTTNNCCACATCGGCATCTTCACGGCGAATGAGGCAAAAAAGGCGAGCCACAACCAGATCTGCAACGCGGGGTCGAAACCGCGCTCGGCGGCGAAGCGCGTCAGCTCCTGAATATCGCCTGTGCCCGCGATCGAGATCATCGCCACGATCGCAACCAGCATCAGCAGCGACCCGAGCAAAGTATAGAGAAAGAACTTGAAGGCCGCGT
>DDSN01000096.1 GCA_002343395.1 Hyphomonadaceae bacterium UBA2389
GTCGGCAACGCTCGATCCTGGGCTTCGCCGCAAATCGTGCTTCGTTTGGGCGACTCGCGCGAGACGCTGGTCGAATTCCTGTCGTGAATGCACTGAACGGCGTCACTTTCTCTCTGCAGCAAGGTGATCGGCTGGCGCTCGTGGGCCGCAACGGGTCAGGCAAGACGACCATGCTCAAGCTCTGTTCCGGACTAATTTTGCCGGACAGCGGTGAGATTGAGGTTGAAGGGGCGCGAGCCTGCATCATAAATCCCGGCGCTGGCCTGGATCACGACAAAACGGGTTTTGAAAACGTCGAAATGATGGGCCGCCTCCTTGGGATATCGCGCGTGGGTCGACGTTTGCTTGCCGACGACGTGGCGGATTTCACCGAGTTGGGGGATTTTCTCAACCTGCCCGTTCGCACCTACTCCGCGGGCATGACGATTCGGCTTCTCTTTGCCGTCGCTACGTCCGTCGAAAGTGACATCCTGATCGTTGACGAGGTAATCGGGGCTGGTGACGCTCACTTCGTCGAAAAGGCGGCTAAGCGCATTCGAGCTACTTTCGCGCGAGCGAAAATTCTTGTTCTAGCCACGCACTCAGGCGAAATTGCCAGTCAGTTGTGCAATCAAATGCTTTGGCTGGACGCCGGTCGAAAGGTCATGCTCGGAGAGCCTCGTACAGTTTGGGATGCGTACATAAATCAGCGCCCACAGCTCGAGGCGGTAGCGTGATGAGGTTCGCTCCCTGGCGTAGGCGACGGCCATGTCTTTAAGGGGAAGTTCGTTCGTGCGGGCGCGAGCGCCGCTGCGGCTCGGCCTCGGTGGCGGAGGGACCGACACATCGCCGTACGTCGAAACCTATGGCGGCGTGGTGATAAACGCGACCGTCGATCTCTACGCCCATGTGACATTCGCGCCCTCGGAGAGCGGTGAAGTCGAGCTGTACCTAGACGACCGAGGGGTATCGTGGCGGGGTCCAACGGATGGGCCGTTGCCGCTTGATGACGAGTTGCTCTTATTGAAGGGCGCCTACAATCGGGCCTGCCGAGAGTTTAACGGCGGGCGCGGCATGCCGCTTGCGATTCACGTCTATGCTGACGTGCCGCCAGGCTCCGGCCTCGGAACGTCTTCCGCGATGGTGACAGCCCTGGTGCAAGGGTTCAACGAGTTATTTCAGGCGCGCCTCGGTCCCTACGATGTGGCGCGCTTGGCGTATGACATCGAGCGCATCGACCTAAAACTCAATGGCGGGCGGCAGGATCAGTACGCTGCGGCGTTTGGCGGCGTGAATTTCATTGAGTTTGGCCCCGGTCAAGCTGTCTTGGTCAACCCACTGCGAATATCTCCAGAAACCGTGGCGGAGTTTGAGGCTTCGCTCGTGCTGTTTTTTTCGGGCGTGTCGAGGGAAAGCGCACGGATCATCGATGAACAGACGCGGAACGTGAGCACCGGGGCCAGCCAGTCGCTCGACGCAATGCACCAACTCAAGGCGATCGCCTATCAGATGAAGCAAGCGTTGCTGCTTGGGCGGATCGCCGAAGTGGGAGCGATCTTGGACGCCGGCTGGGAGCAGAAGAAGCGCACTGCTTCATCGGTGACGACACCCGAATTAGATGCGGTTTACAACGCCGCGAAGGCAGCGGGCGCGTACGGAGGGAAAGTTTCGGGCGCTGGCGGCGGCGGCTTCATGATGTTCCTCGTTGATCCGCGGCGCCGCCAGCACGTGGTACGCGCGCTTGAGGGCGCGCCAGGCCGCATCTTCGCGTCGGGGCTAACATCGCGTGGCGCGATGTCTTGGCGTATAGGCGATGACCTTAGAAAAGCGCTCGGCAGGGCCGCTTGATTGAGCGCCTTTCCATTCCTGACGTATGGACGTTTTCGCCGCGCCGCTTCGAAGATGAGCGCGGCAGTTTCTGTGAAACTTTCAATGCTAGGGTTTTGCAGGATGCGCTTGTGGGCGTGTCCTTTGTCCAGGACAATCAAGTATCGACCTACCGTACGAAAACGCTAAGAGGGGTGCATTTCCAGGCGCCGCCAAGAGCCCAGGACAAGCTTGTACGAGTACTGAAAGGGGCGATCCTGGATGTCGCTGTCGATCTTCGCCGGAATTCGGGAACCTATGCCAAGTGGGTCTCGGTGCGCCTAACGGCGGAGAGCGGTAAGCAAATCTTTGTGCCCAAGGGGTTTGGGCACGCGTACCTCACGCTCGAGCCGAACACCGAAGTCCTCTACAAGGTGAGCGACTTTTATAGCAAGGATCATGAGCGCGGCGTGGCTTGGAGCGATCCAGATATCAACATAGACTGGGGCGCGGGTGAATCCGAGTTGGTGATGGTAGATCGGGACCGATTTTTTCCTCGTCTAGCGGATCTTCCGCCATATTTCTGATAGGATGGAAATGCGGGCGTTGATCACAGGGGGCGCCGGATTTATCGGCTCGGCGTTGACAAGGCACTTGGTCGCTCAATTGGGGTGGTCGGTGACGGTTGTCGACAAGCTGACCTACGCAGGCCATCTAAGTTCCCTCGCGGAGGTTGCGGACAGCCCAAACTTTGCATTTGTCAAAGCGGACATTGCCGACCGGGCGACGCTAACGACGGCTTTAACTGCGGCGCGGCCGGACATCATTTTCCATTTGGCCGCCGAAAGTCATGTTGACCGCTCGATCTCCGGGGCGGGCGAGTTCATCGCCACCAACATCGCAGGTACGTTCAGCCTGTTGGAGTGCGCGCGCGACTATTGGATGAGACTCCCAAATGCAGCGCAAGACCGGTTTCGCTTTCTGCATGTCTCAACCGACGAGGTTTACGGATCGCTGGGTGACACAGGCGCATTTTCCGAGACAACCGCCTATGACCCCCGCTCTCCATACTCGGCAAGCAAGGCGGCGTCCGACCACCTGGTGAGCGCATGGCGCCACACTTATGGGTTTCCGAGCTTGATATCGAACTGTTCTAACAACTACGGTCCGTTTCAGTTGCCGGAGAAACTCATTCCCCTGATCATTCTGAACGGCATCGAAGGCAAACAACTGCCGGTCTACGGTGATGGAAGAAACGTACGTGATTGGCTGTATGTTGATGATCATGTCGAAGCGCTTTGCGTGCTTGCGCTGAAGGGGCGAGTAGGGCGGAACTACAATATTGGCGGCCGAAGCGAACGATCAAATATCGATGTTGTCAGATCCGTTTGCGCCCTCTTGGACAGGCATGCGCCCAAGGAGCGTTCTGCATGCGACCTAATTGCATTCGTCGCCGATAGGCCAGGCCACGACCATCGCTACGCCGTCGACGTTTCCCGGATTGAATCCGAGCTTGGTTGGCGGCCTTCAATGAGTTTTGAGGAGGGCCTGGAACGTACCGTCCGATGGTATCTGGAGAATGAGGTTTGGTGGGCGCCGCTGCGAGGATTGTCTCAGAAACGTCTCGGCCTCTCGGACAAGGCGGGCGCGGCGTGAACATTCTTGTCGTCGGACGCAGTGGGCAGGTCGCGCGGGCGCTCAAGGAACGCGCCGTGAGGGGCGGCGTGTCACTAATGTCCCTCGGGCGCCCAGATCTTGATTTGTGTGATGATGCGAGCATCGAACAAGCGATTTTTGATGCGCGGCCGCAAGTTGTCATAAACGCGGCGGCATATACGGCTGTCGATCGCGCCGAAGACGATGCGGACCACGCATGGCGTGTCAACGCGCACGCCGCCGGCCTGGTCGCGGACGCGGCGCAGCGCAGTGGCGCCGCGATTATTCATCTCTCGACGGACTATGTGTACTCGGGCGCGAGCGCGAAACCATATCGCGAGACGGACGAAACCGGGCCAACCAGCGTGTATGGAGAGTCGAAACTGGAGGGCGAGCGACTGGTGCGCGAAGCCAATCCCCGCGCCGTCATCATCAGAACCGCGTGGGTTTTTGATGCATGCGGGGCGAATTTTATGCGAGCGATGCTTCGCAAGGCGCTTACCGACGCTGAAATCCCGGTTGTGGCCGATCAGTTGGGGTGTCCCACGTCGGCGGACGCCCTCGCGCAGGCGCTGCTGGCGATCGCCGCGTCGATGGAACATCCCGGCACATACCATTGCGTATGCACGGGAGAGGCTTCGTGGGCAGAGTTCGCGGAGGCC
This sequence comes from Hyphomonadaceae bacterium UBA2389, assembly GCA_002343395.1. GTDB lineage: Bacteria > Pseudomonadota > Alphaproteobacteria > Caulobacterales > Aquidulcibacteraceae > Vitreimonas. The sequence continues at coordinate 4,104 of DDSN01000096.1, forward strand.
ATCTTTGAGCAAGCGCTGGCCCGAGGCGGACCGGTTGCTCGTGTTCGGCCAATTCGAACAGAAGACTATCCTACGCGCGCGCGCCGCCCCGCGAATTCGCGATTGAATTGCGATAAGATCGAGAAGGATTATGGGGTTCGCCTCCCATCCTGGAAATCCGCGTTGACCGCTTGTATCGATCAGGTCGCGGTCGATGGATGGAGGCTAGCATGAGGGGCATCGTTCTGGCCGGCGGCGCCGGTACCCGGTTGCACCCCATTACGCTCGCAACGTCCAAACAGCTTCTGCCTGTCTACGACAAGCCGCTCATCTACTATCCAATCTCGGCGTTGATGCTAGCTGGCATCCGCGACTTCCTGATCATCACTACGCCTGCTGATCGAGGACAATTCAGCGCTTTGTTGGGTGACGGATCCAAGTGGGGCTTGCGGTTCAGCTACGCGGAGCAAGCATCGCCCGCTGGCATCGCGCAGGCGTTTCTAATCGGTAAGGATTTCATTGGTGACGAAAGGTGCGCGCTCGTTTTGGGCGACAACATCTTTTACGGGCATGGCCTTGGCGATCATTTGGAAAGCGCCAGACGTGCGGACGGCGCATCAGTGTTTGCCTACCAGGTTGCAGATCCCGAGCGCTTCGGCGTGGTCACGTTCGATGAGCGCGAGCGGCCCATTTCAATAGAAGAAAAGCCGAGATCTCCCGCTTCAAATTGGGCGGTCACAGGCCTCTATTTTTATGATGCTGATGTTGTGCAGTTGGCCAGCGCGCTCAAGCCATCCGCGCGAGGGGAGTTGGAAATTACCGATCTGAACAGAGCCTACCTCGAGCAAGGGCGCTTAAGAGTTGAGCGTTTGGGGCGGGGGTTCGCATGGTTGGATACAGGCACCCCTGATTCCTTGTTGGAAGCGTCCGAATATGTTCGAACGCTAGAAAAGCGGCAGGGTTTGAAGATAGCATGCCTGGAAGAGGTGGCGTTTAGAATGGGTTTCATAGATCGCAGACGGTTGCTTGATTTGGCGTGCGGCCTCTCGAAATCCAGTTATGGGGAATACCTCATACGCCTCGTGAGAGAGTGCGACGACAGAAACTCAGGCTTTGGAGGCGATCACCCTTCAAGCGGCGAAATCCAGCGTTAGAGTGACGCATGATCATCTTGGCGCATCGAGGGTGGTGGTCCGATCCGGCGGAGAAAAATACCGCGGCTGCATTCGAACGTGCGCTTGCCGCGGGTTTTGGGCTTGAGACCGATATTCGCGACCATGACGGCGAAGTGGTCATTGCCCATGACCCGCCGAGAGGGGGCAAGCATTTGCGACTGGAAGAGCTGTTGGCGCTCTACCAGGCGGCGGGGCAGCCAGGCGCGCTCGCGCTAAACGTCAAGGCCGACGGCCTGCAGAGCAGCGTCGCGCGTGCGCTAAAGCAGAGTGGCGTTGCGAATGCGTTCGTTTTTGACATGGCTGTGCCCGATGCACTTGGGTACAGCGCGTTGGGCGTCTCCGTCTTCACCCGTCATTCCGAAGTGGAGCCGGTGCCTGCGTTCTTGGATAGAGCTGCGGGCGTCTGGGTCGATTGCTTCGAATGCGATTGGATAACTAAAGAGGTGATAGAGTCGCATCTGGGAGGAGGGCGGTTGGTCGCGCTCGTGTCACCAGAACTTCACCGACGCGAGCACGAAACAGCGTGGCTGCATTGGCGCGGAGCCGATCCCTCGGTCATGATCTGCACGGATTTTCCTGATCGTGCTCAAGCCTTTTTTGGCGCCATCACATGAGCAAGTCCGCTGCTCGACGCCGCGCGGTTGAGTCCGGTAAAGTCACCGCATCTGGCAAGGCGGTGATACGGGCGATCCTCTTCGATATGGATGGCGTTCTTATTGACGCAAAGGATTGGCACTATGACGCGTTGAACGACTGTCTTGCGTTGTTTGGCCTTGAGATCAGCCGCGATGAGCATCTCGCCATTTATGATGGTTTGCCAACCCGCAAGAAGCTTCAATTGCTAAGCCGGGTTCGGGGGCTCCCGGTGGGGCTGCATGAGTTCATCAATGATCTAAAGCAGCGTCGAACGCTGGAGATGACGCTCGAACGCTGTAGGCCGACCTTCCAGCATCAATATGCATTGTCGCGCTTGAAGCGGGAGGGCTTCGCTCTCGCTGTTTGCTCGAATTCTGTCCGTCAAACCGTGCAAGCCATGATGGAGCAGGCGGCGCTATCGCAGTACCTGGACGTTTATCTCTCAAACGAAGATGTTGGCAAACCAAAGCCTGACCCGGAGATATATTTGCTGGCGATGCAACGCCTCGGCGTGCGTCCGAGCGAGTGCTTAATCGTAGAAGACAACGAGCACGGTCTACAAGCAGCGCGCGCGTCGGGCGGGCACGTCTTGGAAGTGTCGTCTGTGTTGGATGTGACATATCCGCGCCTCATCGGGGCAATCCGCGACGTTGGAGGCAAAGGGTGAGGTTTGTCATACCGATAGCGGCGAGCGATGACCTGTTCCCGAGGGCGGAGTTTCATTTCCCAAAGCCGCTTGTCGAGATCGATGGCGTCCCGATGATTGCGCACGTCATACGCAATCTTCGCAGTGGGACGCCAGATGCCGACTTCGTGTTTGTGGTGCGCGCCCAGGATTGTCGCGAATTTAGCTTGGATCGTACCCTAGAAATTGAAACCGACGGTCGATGCAAGGTGATCCAGTTGGCGGGCGCGACGGCAGGAGCCGCTTGCAGCGTGCTCATGGCCATCGATCACATCAATGACGCCCAGCCGCTCGTGGTTGCGAACGGCGATCAGATCGTAGATGCGGATCTGAATCGAATCTGGGCGGGGTTTGCGCGCGCGGAAATCGAGTCAGGAGTCGTGACTTTTGATGCGGTTCATCCACGCTGGTCTTACGTTCGCATAGGCGACGATGGCCTCGTCGCGGAGGCCGCCGAAAAGCGCGTCATCAGCCGGCGGGCGATTGCGGGGCTTTATTATTTCAGGCGTGGCGATCTCTTCGTGGAAACCGCGCAAAACGCTATCCGCAATGGTCGCGGGCAAGGCGCGATTCACTACATCTCGCCTACGCTGAACGAGGTGGTGCTGCGCGGCGGGCGCGTAGGGTACGCGGATATCGATAGCGAGAGCTACCACAGTTTCTATTCGCCGCAGCGCGTCGAACAGTACCAACGTCACCTACAAAGCCGGCGTTTCGCGGTGCCACGCGTGCGTCAGGACCGAAGCGTCAACATTGTCATCCCAATGGCCGGACTAGGGAGCCGCTTTTCGCAGGCGGGGTACGATAAACCAAAGCCATTCATAGATGTTGGCGGCCGGACCATGATTGAACGTGTGATGGACAATCTACGTGTTCCTGGCGCCAAGTACACGTTGATCGCTCGACGGGAGCATGTCGAGGCGGAGCCCAGATTTGTGGCCGACCTTAAGCGCAGAGGGAATGTGCGGTTCGTGCTGATTGATCGACCGACCGAGGGCGCCGCATGCACAGTGTTGCAGGCCCGATCCGCCTTGGATGTTGACGGGCCGATGCTCATCGCGAACTGCGATCAAATCATAGATTTCGCGTGCGCGGAGTTTGTTCGCGACGCGTGCGAGCGAGAGTTGGATGGCTCCATCCTTGTTTTTCGAGACGTGGCGCGAGATCCCAAGTGGTCGTTCGCGCGACTAGACGGCGATGGAAATGTGGCGGAAGTGCAGGAGAAGAAGCCGATTTCGGACCTGGCTACCGTGGGATTATACTATTTCGCTAGAGCCGGTGATTTTATCAATGCAGCAATTGACATGATCGCGCGCAATGAGCGGATCAACAATGAGTTTTATGTTTGCCCCGTTTACAACTACGCGCTCTCGATGGGCGCCAAAGTTGGCGTCTTCGAGATTTCGGCGGAGTTAATGCACGGGATCGGTACGCCGGAAGACCTAGCGCTTTATGTGAAAACGCTCTCATGAAGTGCATTGTGCCGCTTGCCGGTCCTGATCTCATAAGTGACCGATATGGGTTGCGGCCGTTGGTTGACGTTGGCGGCGCGCCGCTGCTGAAACGCACTATCGGAGAGCGTGCGTGGGCGGTAGGTGCGAGCAGTGAAGACTACGTGTTTGTTGTCCGAGATGTCGGGGGGTTGGAGCCGCTAACCTCCTATATCGCGGGCGCTTGGCCCGGCGCGCGCGTCGTAAAATTGTCAACGCTCACGGGAGGCGCCATGCTTTCTGCGTTGGCGGGCGCCGCGTATTCCGAAAGAAACCAACCGATCGTCATCGACCTGGCGGATATGATGTTTCGCGGAGAGGGGTGTTTGCCGAAGGCGGACTGGGATGCCGGCGTTGGCGGTATTGTGCCGTGCTTCAAAGCTGATGACCCTGCCTACTCATATGTTCGACGGCGTTCTGGGGAGGTTGTGGAAACAGCGGAAAAGCGCGTCATCTCTAACGAGGCGTCAGCGGGTGTGTACGCATTTTCCGATCCAGGCACGTTCTTGGCGGCTGCGGCTCACTCCATGAAGCACTACGACACGCTGGTGCACGGGGGTATGCTGTTTGTATGTCCGATGATGAACGGCGTGTTGGCGCAGGGCATGCGTGTTTTGGCGCCAAGCGCAGGCACGGTAGTTCCGATCGGCAAGAATTTCCACTAGATCGGAACCACCATGTCGGAAGCAAGCGATCCAACATTAAAGCCCGCATGGGCGGTGGTTTGTGGGCTGATCAGAAATGAGGCCAATGCCTTGCGGCAAGCGACCGAACTTGCGCGTCTCCAGCAGGACGGTTTGATCGAGGGCGTCGTTTTCGCGACCTGGTTTGGGGAATTCGCGAAGTATCCCGCCGTAACGCGAGCGTTTCGCGACCTTGGAGCGAGCCTAATTGAAAGTCAGGAACCATCGGTGAAGATGGTTGGGCACGCGATGCACCAGGCCAAGGCGCTTAGTTTGGCGCTGTCCGTATGCCCTGACGAACGGATGGTTCTGAAGATTCGCCCGGACATTGTTCCGATTAACGACATGATGCGCGACGTTGTTAGCGGCCACCGCATGCGCGCGCAGGGGCGACGGGTCGCGCCGACGCTTTTTCGGAGGCCAGTATTCGCGCATAGTGGGTTCATTTTTTGGCCGTTTTACCTGAATGACATCTACTATTTTGGACAAAAGGAAGATTTGCTCAGGATTGCGGATGTCGACCTTAAGGCGGAAATGTTGTACAATGAGCTTGCGCCAGAACAGTTCTTTCACTTGGCGCCGGTTTTGGATCACTGCGCGGCGATCCGCGGTTTCATGAGAATTCAGCGTGGCGTTCGAGTCGGCGATCGGCGGGCGAACGAACGGTATCAACGTATCTTGCTGAGTTCGCCGTTTTGGCCAGGTGTCTGGGGCGCCTATATGCGCCTATTGTGCGACAACTACTACGTTGGCTATACCGCCGATGACCACGTCTGGTCGGATGATAACCTCGCCGCCTTTGGCCGGTTTCGACTCCGGGACCTATTGCGGCGGCCGGATGAGATGCCGCAGTTGGAGTTCGCACGCGGCGCCGCGGCGCCGATTTTTCACTCGGTTGGTTGGGCTCTGGCGGGAGTGCGGGGCGCCTATCGTTCGTGCCGGATGGGGGAAGCTGTCAAAGAAGCAGCGGCCGCAGCCTATCGGCCCTTCCATGAGACGCCGATCTTTCCAGACCCCGAAGCTCAGCGCTTGGCCGAGAAACTGAAGCGCACATTTTCCGGCTACGCGGCGCGTATCCGCCTGAACGACGGCGCTAGCCTGTGCCGCGTAGAAGGCGGCGCCGAGCGGGTTACGCTCATCGCCGGCGGCGACGAAGCCCAGCATCTCCATGCCGAGGTTAACGCGCTGCGGCGGCGGGTTGACGAGTTGACGCATGCCCTGGGTCGTCGCGGTGGGCAAACTTGAGCGGTATAACCGGGACAAATATCCACACCCGCGTGGTGGGAGTCTTGTTGCTTTCCATCCGCTGCGGTTAACTCTGCTCAGGAGCAGAAAGCGCCGACGCCGTGAACATCCGCACCGATTTTCTTCAACCTGCACCTGAGGGGCGCGCCACCGCCGCGACGGCGCTCGTCGTAGCTGGGATGCACCGCAGCGGCACGTCCGCGCTTACGCGGGTGTTTTCACTGCTTGGCGCTGAGCTCCCCAAATCGCTCATGCCGCCAGCCGCGGATAACCCTGGCGGATTCTGGGAGTCGGCAAACATCGCGGCTCTAAATGATGAGATCTTGGAACATTTCGGTGGCGCTTGGGATGACGTTCTCGTTTTTCTCGCACGGCGGACGAGCTTGCGAGCTAACGCGGCATATTCGGCGAGAGCGTACGACATGCTCGCCTCTGAATTTTCGCTTCAACGACTATTCGTGCTGAAGGAGCCGCGCATTTGCTTGCTCCTCGACTTGTGGCTAGAGGCGATCCGTCGCCAAAATTGCTCGCCGTGCATCGTGATTCCAATTCGTGATCCGCTGGAAGTCGGCGCATCTCTATCCGCGAGGGATGGGCAGTCGCAAGGGCGTGGCTGGCTGTTGTGGCTCATTCATTTCCTGAGCGCCGAGCTGTCAAGTCGAGGTGTACCTCGTTTGTTTGTGCGCTACGAGGACGTGTTGCTGGACTGGCGTCGCGTGGGCCAGCGGGTCGAAGCCGTGGCGGGCGAGCGATTTCCAGTGTGGACGCCGGCCGCGGAGCGAGCAGTTGATGCCTTTATCGATAGCTCCTCGCGCCATTTCGTATCTCCGCGCGAAGCGATAGACGCACGGAGCGATGTTAGCGCGTGGGTGAAAAATGCGTACTCTTGGGCCATGACGGCGGCGGGTGGATCGGAGCCCGACACAACGGCCCTTGATGACATCGCAAAGGATTTTTCCGCGCATCTGCGGGTGTTTGCTCCGGTGATCGGGGACCATACAATGTTGGCGCGATCCGCTGCGCGACGCGTTCGCTCGCTTGAGTCCGAAGTCGCTCTCTGTCGCATCGACGCGACTGACTCAGCGGAAGCGCTAACGCGCGCTCGGGCGGAGGCAGCGACGGCGCGCGCTGATGCGGAGCGGCAAGAGTCGCTAGCTCAGACACAGATCGCCGAAGCGCACGACAAAATGACGGCGCTAAGCGACGCTCTTTGTACGGTGCGTGAGCAGCTCGCTAAGAAGCAGTCCGAGTTGCGGGCAGTACTGGAAAACGCACCGCAGGAGAAAATTGTCCAGCTCGAGCATGCGCTGGAACTTGCCCGCAACGAGAGCCGTGCTTTGGCGAATGAGGTGCGAGATCGTGAAGCGCGTATCGTCTCCCTTGATGCGGAGCTGCAAAGTGCCGTGGGCGCGCGAGAACAACTCGCCGAGAAGCAATCAGAGTTCCTGGCGATACTCGAGAGTTCGTCTAATGATAAGATCGCCCAACTGGAGCGCATGCTAGAGGTCGCTCAGGGCGAGTCTCGCGCTTTGGTGGAGGATGTGCGTGACCGTGAAGCGCGCATCACGTCCCTCGACGCCGAACTCCAGAGCGCGATGGTGGCGCTGGCGTTGCGTGACGCGCGCTTCGAAGAGTTGCAGGCGAACGGGCGCGAAGTGCGCGACAATGCGCTACGCTGGATGAAGGCTCACGCGGATGTCGTCGCAAGCGTACGTCCGCTCACGTTACAGCTTGCGCAGAGCAGCGAACAATTGCGCACTTTGGGCGTCGAATATGAACGTCTCAAGATGGCTTTAGAAACAGCCGAGGCGCGGTGTGCCGATCTTTCATGCTCGCTCGAGGCGCAGTCTATCGCTCACGAAGACGCACTGAACGCGATCCGAGAAGAGTTGCAGGCGCAAATCAGCATGCGAGAACAGCAAAGCGTCGCCAAGGAGGAGTTGGAGAGCAAGCTGGCGTCGTGTGAGGTGGAGCTGGCGAACGTCCGCGACGATCAGCGACATCGTGAGGAAACCATGGCGCAGCTGACCGCGGAAAACAGGCGTCTGGTCGCGCGCGTTGAGGAGGTGGAGAGCAGTAGGGGCGCGCTCGAGGAAAGTGCGCGCGGACTTGCGTTGCAGGCGGTGGAGCTGACCGCCCGTCATCGTGAGGCAGAATCGACCCTGGCAAGTGAGAGGGTCTACGCCGAAGAACTCGAGCGATCCGCCAGGGAAACGGCGCGGATGCTGCAACTCGAGACCGCAAAACGCGTGGAGTTGGCACAGCGTGCGGAACAGCAAGCGGACCTGCTAAGGCGCTTACGACCGCGCCTGCGAGCGGCCCGGGCAGCATTGTGGAGGAACCGCTGGCTCCTCCCGCTGTCTTATGGAGTTGATTGGCTTCTAGCGGCTGCGAAAGTGGGGTTAGTCGAGGCGACGCGAAGAGTACGCGATACCATTGAGCTGCGCGCAAGTGGGGTCTTTGACCCCGTTTTTTATCTTGAGAAGAACTGGGACGTAGACGTCGCTGGCGTTGATCCAATCGCACACTACGTGGCGATGGGAGCAGCAGAGGGGCGCGATCCCACCAGGGACTTTTCTACCCGTTGGTACGCATCGTATTATCCCGATGTTCGCGCGTTGGCGGCGAATCCGCTCCTGCACTACGTAAGACATGGGCGCGCGGAAGGGCGCCTCACGAAGGCGTCGGACCACGCAACGAGCGAAGGTGGGCTTGGTGGCCTACGAGAGGGCAATGGAACTACGGGCATTGACCCGTATTCCATCCGCCCAGACGACGCGGTCGCACAAGAAGCATCGCGCGGCGAGGCGTTCTTGCGGAGGTATGGGCTCCGGTCCGAAGCGCCGGACTGGGCAGGCGCGGCGGCATCTTTGAACGGCGTCCTAGAAGAGTGCGCGACGCCGGTGGCAAGCATCGTCGTTCCGGTCTATGGACAGCTCGCGCACACGCTCAATTGCCTTGATGCGTTGGCCCGCCATAAGACGGCTCGCTCGTTTGAGATCATTGTCGTGGACGATTCCTCGCCGGATGAAAGTGGGTTTTGGTTGGGCCGTCTGAAGGGCATCCGCAACATACGGCGTGAGAAAAACGGAGGGTTTATCGCGGCATGCAATGACGGCGCGCGCCTGGCGCGGGGGCGGTGGGTGGTGCTATTGAACAACGACACGCGTGTTGTTGACGGTTGGTTGGATGCGCTGCTTGATCACTTCTCAATTCACAAGAACACAGGTTTAGTGGGCTCCAAGCTGCTCTACCCGGACGGCAAGTTGCAGGAGGCGGGGGGCATTATTTGGCGCGACGGCAGTGCTTGGAACTATGGTCGCGGCGACGACTCCAACCGACCGGACTATTGCTACGCTCGCCAAGTGGACTACTGCTCTGGCGCATCAATCGCATTGCCGAAATCTCTTTGGGAAGAGCTTGGCGGCTTCGACCAACACTACGCGCCCGCATATTGCGAAGACTCGGATCTCGCCATGCGCGTGCGGCACACGGCCGGCAAGGAAGTGTGGTATCAGCCACTATCCCGCGTGATCCACTACGAGGGCGTAACCGCTGGCCGAGACCTTTCTCAGGGGGTCAAGGCCTATCAGGTCGAGAATCAGCGTAAGCTTTTCATGCGCTGGAGAGAAGCGTTGGCCGCGCATCGGGAAAACGGCGACGAGCCGTGGCTCGAGCGCGACCGTGGCGTCACAAAGCGCGCGCTCGTTGTCGAGCCATCAACACCCACGCCGGATCAGGACGCGGGATCGAATACCGTCGTAAACAAATGCCGCGTCCTCCAGATGCTGGGATACAAGGTAACGTTTGTTCCAGAAGACAACATGCTTTTCCAACGCCAGTATTCAGAAGCGTTGCAGAAGCAGGGATTCGAGTGTGCGTACGCGCCCTACGATCACAACTTGCGGGAGCACCTTCAACGGCGTGGCGCGCAGTACGACGTGATCGTGATCTTCCGAGGCGACACGGCTTACAAACACATCGATGCATTGCGAGAGTTCGCGCCGCAGGCTCCAATCATCTTCAATAACATGGACATCCACTATTTGCGTATGCAGCGGCAGGCGGATCTAGAAAACAGCGAAGATTTGCGTGCGGCGGCGGTTGTCATGAAACAGCGCGAACTGCACGTGGTCAATGCCTCGGACTGCACGGTCACACCCTCTGAGGAAGAGCTGCGTATCCTGAGCGCCGAGGCGCCGCGTGCCTGCGTAAAATTGTTCCCTTACTTGTTCGAAACGGTTGGTACAGAGGCTCCATTTTCCGAGAGGGCGGACGTATTGTTCCTCGGAGGGTACCGGCATGCGCCAAACGCGGATGCGGTGAAATATTTTGTGCAGGAGATATTACCCCGTCTGCGCGGCACTATTCCTAAGGTGCGGTTCTGGATCGCTGGGGCGAATCCCACAGACGAAGTCCTTAAACTGGCGTGCAGCGATGTGATCGTCACCGGGCGCGTTGATGATCTGGGACCTCTATTTGACCGCTGCCGCGTCTTTGCTGCTCCCCTTCGATACGGTGCGGGATTGAAGGGCAAGGTGGTGACTTCGATGGCGCATGGCCTGCCGTGCGTGCTGACGTCGATTGCCGCGGAGGGTATGTCACTTGAGGGAGGCCGGCAGGTGTTGGTGGAAGATGATCCAGCGCGTTTCGCCGACGCAATCCGTAAGTTGTACACCGATCAAGCTTTGTGGGAGAGGCTCCAGCGGGAGGCGCTGACGTTTGCTCGGCGTGCGTACTCCCTTGAAGGGGCCGGCGTGAGGGCCATGCGGGAAGTTCTCGCGGCCGCGGATGCCGTGCATGCTTCGCGCGGCGCCCATTGCGCGCGGTGAGTTCCTCCATGGCGATCATGGATGGCGGCGCGGTGTCGGGAGTAGAGGGTCGATCAAGGTCTGTACTCGTCGGAGGAATTCCCCGAAGCGGGACGACTATGGTCGCGGCCATGATCGGGCAACGAGAAGATGTGTTTGTTTGGCCTGGTGAGACGTGGGTCCTTCCCAATGTGGCCAAGCTTTGGGCAGGCGGGCCGCCCAATCCAGAGTGTCGCGACCAGGTGCTTGGTGTTTTGCATCGATCGCTGAAAGGCGCGCTCATCGATATGCGCGAGTGGAACGACACCTATGCGGAACCGAGCTTCGAACGCAAGGCCACTGCCGATGAGGTCGAAGACCTGGCGACGGAGTTAACCGAGGCGGCGCTCAGTGCGCCGTCGTCTTCGGCTGCTCTGCGCGCTAGCGCACACATCCTTGAGCGGTTCCAGAGGAGGTGGACGGACAAGCCCTACGTCGCGGAGAAGACGCCAGAGAATGTTCTTCTTTACCCGGATCTATCTCGTGCGCTCGACCCTGTTTGGGTGATTTGTCACCGCGAGCCGTTCGGCGTGATTGCATCGCTTCAGAAGCGCGCTGGCGCCGATCCCTTCGCGCCGTGGGACAACTCGATCGAAACCTGTTTGGGAATGTATCTGAAATACGGCTGGGCGGTTGTTTCGATCGCGCGCTCTCCGCATGCTTCAATATCGATAGCGTATGAAGAAGTCTGCGCGACCCCAGAACGAGTGATGGATCGATTGAGCGTTCGACTAGGGAACAAGGCGCCGCCGCTATCGAGGAACGGATACGTTCGCGCACCTCACGCCGACGCCTGGCAATCATTCGGCCCGCAACAGCGCTGGATTATTCTGGCGTTAACGCGAGGGTTGAGGGAGCACCTGGGTTATGGTCCGGAAGCATACAGCAAATCTTTTTCAGAAATCGTCCAGGGAGCATCAGAGTTCCCGGACTTCGCCACGTCACCTCTCGTTGGGGTGTCAGCGGAACCGGGGCGAGCGCTGCGTTGGGTTGGGAAGAGCAGTCTCTACGGCATTTTCTGTTCATCTCCCGTGCGACGCGTCGAAATTGATTTGTATTTGCCGCCCGGCTTGAAGATTGACGTTCAAAGACTGTGCGTCCGAGATTGCGCCGGTCGGTCGGTCGCTTCGGCCGCACTGGTTTCTGGGGAGCAAGTCACGATAGGGGTCGACACCGACACTATTTGCGCCAGCGCCAGCGAGAGCGGCATCGGTGTGGCGTACTTGCTTGAACTGCGTGCTGAACGCGTTTGTGTTCCTTATGCAACCGTTTCGGGCAATCTTGACGAACGGCTTCTGAGCCTGATGGCGTCGGACTTTCGCCCGGCAGGACGTTCGCTTTCTAGCGTTGGGCGATGATATACTGCGCGAACCTTGTCTTCATCCAAAAATGGGCGTGTGCATAAAAGGCGTCACCTGTTTGCCGTGAGCGCTCCAGCAGCACGGGTTCCAACAAGCGGTTGCGCCAATATCCGGATTCCTCGACAAAAAAGCCTTGTTCCTCAGCCACCGATCGCAAGTCCGCTAGGGAAACCGTGTCAATGTGTGTGTGATCATCATAGAAATTGGTCGCCAAGACAGGATGACCCATCGCCCTCAGGCTCTCGGCCGTTGGCGCGGTCTTGGATTCCTCGCTCGGCATTTCAATGTAGATTTGGCCGTCTGGGCGGAGGCGTTCGGCTATCCAAGCGAGGACGCGTGCGGGACCTCCGCTAATGTGCTCGACGAAATGCGCCGAAAACACAGCATCAAACTTGACGCCTTGGAAAACCGTCTGCGTCTCAAAGTTGCCGATTTCGAAACCGTCATACCGGTCGAAGTGGACACCTTTGCTCAACGAGAGCGCGAACATTTTCAAGTCGGGGCGTTTCGGCTGCAGCCACTCCTTGAACAGCACCATGGTCCCGTCGCCAGCGCCTAGGTCAAGCACGGATGCGCCCCAAGGCAAGGACTTCAAGAACCGGACACGAGGACTCGATAGATGTAACCACTCATCCACTTCATGGGGTGGGAGAGGTGGCGCTGCGTTTTGCATCAGATGATTGGTGTCCAGTCGTTTCCGGCCTGCTGCGTGGTGAGGCCACTGCCGGTAACGGTGAACCCACTCATGGTCCATATTGCGACGAGCCCGTTGACGTCATTGCGCCACAGGATGTCATCGCGCCCATCGCCATTGTAGTCGCCGACGCTGACAATCGACCAATCCACTCCAGCCTGCTGGCTCAATGTATCGGACGCGAGGATTGCGGTCCCGTTCATTTGCCAGATAGCGGTGAGACCGTCAGTACGACGCCAAAGAATGTCATCACGTCCGTCGCCGTTGAAATCACCAACGCCGGCGATAATCCAATCATTTCCGGCTTGCCCGGTGGTCGGGCCGCCCGTTTGGACGGTCGTTCCATTCATTTGCCAAATTGCCGTGACACCGTCGTTTCTGCGCCAGAGGAAGTCGTCACGCCCATCGCCGTTGAAATCGGCGATAGCCACAACACTCCATTCAAGACCAGCCTGTTGGCTGGTTGTGTCAGCGCTTTGCGTAGCGAAACCGTTCATTTGCCAGATAGCGGTGAGACCGTCAGTACGACGCCAAAGAATGTCATCACGTCCGTCGCCGTTGAAATCACCAAGGCCGAGAACTTGCCAAGTGTTGTCCGCTTGCCATTGCGTGACGTCTCCTACTGTGATGGCGGTTCCATTCATTCGCCAGATCGCGGTGGCCCCGCCGGTGTGACGCCAGAAAAGGTCGTCACGCCCGTCGCCATCAAAGTCACCCGTCGCCAACACTTGCCAGTCATTGCCTGCTTGCCATGCCGTGGTGTCGGCAGCGCTCACGGTGAACCCGTTCATGGCCCAGACCGCGGTGAGTCCATCGCTGCGTCGCCAGAGGATGTCGCTTGTCCCATCGCCGGAGAACGTCGTTTCCGCAGTGTCGAGAAACACATCCCGATCGCTGAAATCCAGGATCTCCACGCCCGTCAGCGTGTCGAACCCATTGACGCCGGCGGTCACTGTCCACGAACCGTTCGGGTTGCGGGTCCAAAGCGCGCCTGTCGATGCGCCGCTGTAAACCGACGTATCGATTCCGGCGCCGCCAGTGATGTTGTCGGCGCCGGCATTCCCCGTGATGCGATTGTTCGAACTGTTGCCGATGATCGTGTCATCGCCGCCGCCGCCGACCGCGTTTTCGATAACCGCGCCGCGCGCGATCGAAATGTTGAAGATGCCGGCGGTTCCATTTGCCGGGCCGGCGCTGGAATATGCCTCTTGGCGGAGATCGATGGTGCTTGCCGTGCTGTAACCTGAAAGGTCCAGCGTGTCGGTTCCGCCCGCATCCCAGACCGCGAAGACCGCGCCCTGCGTCGAAAGCGTCAAAGTATATTCGGGAACGCCAGTGTTCGAGTTGAAGCCGTAAATGGTGTCGCCTGTCCTGGTCGCAAGGTTCGCGCCATACAAGCGCTGAATGGCGGCGATGTCGTGGAGCTGTGGCAGAGACGCGTAACCATAGAGGTTGCCGCCGGTGTTGATGGAGCCAAAGTAGCTCATCGTCGTGAACATGCGCGTATCTTGGTAATAGATCGCGTCCGTGCCGTAAGCGGGGTTTCCAGTGCCGGCATTGTAGTCGGCCGGATGGCTGAGGCCGAGCGCATGGCCAATCTCGTGCAGCAGCACTTGCGGGCCGTAGTCCCCCATAACCGGGTTTGCGTTGTAGCTCAGGGTCACGTTGATCCAGACATCGCCCTGAGCGCTGGAGCTTGCCGTGGCGCCAGAACTTGGAAGGTAGGCGAAGGCCGCCGCGCCATCCGCGCCAGAACTGTAATTCCCAAACACAATGGCGGCGTTGTTCGAATAGCCGTCGCCATCGTTCACGCGCACGAAGGTGATGTTCGCGACGGCCGCCCAGGCCGCAAGCGCGGCCTCGGTGGCGGCGATTTGCGCAGCCGAGAAGCGTGAGAATCCCGCGGTGTCATCCGGCATCGTCGCTGGAGCGGTCGATCGGTAGGAGTAAGTGACGACAGTGGAAGCGCCGAACGATGACGCCCAGCTCGCACCCGTGCGGGTGATCTGAATTGCCGCTTCATCCCAGGAAAACGGCGCAATGCCGTTGTCCGTAAACGACGTTGGCGAGGTGTTTCCTGTCGGAACGGTGTTTACGTTGAGCGTGTAGCTGCCGGTCACGCTCGCATCAAACCCGCGCGCAACGATGAAATAGTCCCCGCTCGTCGTCGGGCGATACATCAGGAATGAGTTGAGCAGGATGCCGCCGTCATCGTTCTCCGCGACCAATGCCCCTGCTGTCGTTCGAAGTTCGAGATACGCATCCGAAATCGTCCCGCCCGCGAGCGAGAAGGTGTAAGTCTGACCGGCGACAAGCGTCACGCGAATGTAGTCAAGATCGCCTGAGCTCTGGATGCTGCTCGCCAATGAGCCGCCGACCGCGATGGTCGTTGTCGAACTTGTGTTGTCGCCGATGTCGTCGCCGAGGAATTGAGGACCAAGCGTATCAACGAAACGACCGGTGGGGGCGTTGTCGTTGCCCGAGGTTTCGATCTTCGCCATTTTCTCGGACATGGCGCATGACAGGCAGCCGCAGCCGGTGGAGTATCCGCCGTCGCCGGCGACCTCGGCTGTGAAGACCTGGCCGATTGAGACGCCGATGCCGTGTACCGAGCGAACGGGGGCGTCATCGTCATTCTCGCGCGCCCAGGCATTGAAACGAGTCAGTGCAAAGCCAAGTCCGCGCATCGATCCCTCCGCTTATCTTTGACGGTCCCTGATAGGGCGGATCGCGGGGGCAGACAACCGGCGGACGCTTAGAAAAAAGGGGCGCGAGGTGTCCCTCGCGCCCCGAAAAATCAGGTGTGTAAACGGTATTACGGCGTTGTCGGGAAGCCGCGCGTGCGAAGCAAAGCGTCCACATCGGGATCGCGACCGCGGAATTGACGGTAGGCTTCAGCCCGGTCCGTCATGTTTCCTGGCGCCAGTATGATGTTGCGCATGCCTGCCGCGGCGGTGGGATCAAATACGTCGCCCGTCGCTTCGAACATTTCCCAGGTGTCGGCGTCCATGACCTCGGACCACAGGTACGAATAATAACCAGCTGAATACGCGTCGCTGGAGAACAGGTGGCCGAACTGCGGGAGGCGGTGACGCATCGCGATCTCGCGCGGCATGCCGATGGATGTCAGCGTGTCGCGTTCGAAAGCGTCGACGTCCGTGACCGCCGCCGCTCGGTTGTGCAACGCCATGTCTACTAGAGCCGAGGATAGATACTCGACGGTTGCGTAGCCTTGATTGAAGGTCGCGGCGTTGTTCACCCGATCGACCAGAGCCTGAGGCATGGGCTGGTTCGTTTGATAGTGACGCGCGAACTGGTCCAGGATCGGCCGCGTCAGCACCCAATGCTCATGCACTTGGCTTGGATACTCGACGTAATCGCGCGGCGTTGTTGCAAGGCCCGGGTAGTCGACCTCGGAAACAAGATAGTGAATGGCGTGTCCAAATTCATGGAACAGCGTTTGCGCGTCATCCAATGAAATGAGGACAGGCTCTCCGGGCGCGCCGCGCACGAAGTTGTTGTTGTTCGACGCGATCGGCGTGATCTCAGCGCCCGTGAACGTCTCGTGAGACCGATAGGTGTTCATCCACGCGCCGGAGCGTTTTCCCGCGCGGGCGAAATAATCGCCGTAGAAGAGGCCGACGTAAGACCCGTCTCGGTCGGTGACCTCCCACACGCGTACGCTGGGTTCGAAGACCGGTACCGTCCCGGTGATTTCGCGGAACGACAGGCCATAGAGCTGGTTGGCCATGTAGAACGCGCCGTTGATCATATTGCTCAGCTCGAAATACGGCCGCAGCTCATTCTGATCGAGGTTGTAACGGGCGCGCCGAACTTGCTCGGCGTAGTAGTTGTAATCCCATGGTTCGATTGTAATTCCGGCGCGTTGCCGATCGGCGATCGCTTGCATGTCGCGCACTTCTTCGTTGACGCGGGCGACGGCGGCTGGCCACACGCGCATCATCAAGTCTTGGGCGCGATCGGGCGTCCCAGCCATTGTGTCGGCCATGCGCAGGTGAGCGTGGGTAGGGAAGCCCAGGATTTGCGCGCGTTCGGCGCGCAGGCGCAAAACATCCGCGATGACGGCGTTTGTGTCGTTGGCGTCGCCGTTGTCGCCCCGGTTTTTGAACGCGGTCCAAACCCGTTGGCGCAGAGCGCGATTGGAGGAGAAGGTTAGGAACGGATCGACGCTTGAGCGCGTGTTCACGACCGCCCACTGGCCGGGGTGTCCGCGCTCGGCGGCCGCTGCCGCCAATTGGCTGACGATGTTCGGCGGCAGGCCGGCGAGTTCGCGGCGGTTGGTGATGAAAATCGCGGTGTTTTCGTCGGCAAGCAGGCGGCGCCCGAAGTCGGCGAACTTAGTGGAGAGTTCTTCGTTAATCGCGCCGAGGCGCGCCTGCTGTTCCGGTGTCGCCGCTGCGCCGGCGCGCACAAATTGATCGTGCGTGCGCTCAAGCAGGCGAAGCTGGTTCGAACTCAAACCGAGGCTTTCGCGCCGGCCGTGCAAATAGTTGATCCGATCGAACAGCGCGCGATTGAAGGTGATGGCGTTGTAAGCCGCGGTCAGACGCGGCGACCATTCAGCCTCGATCGTTTGAATCTGTTCGTTGCTGACGTTGTCGGTCATTACGCCGAAAATCGTGGTGGCGCGGTCGAGATGCCGGCCAGAATCCTGCATCGCCGCGATCGTGTTTTCGAAGGTTGGCGTCGCCGGATTGTTGGCGATGGCCTGAACCTCGGCCTCTTGGAGCGCTACGCCTAATTCCAACGCGGGCGCCACGAGATCGGGGCGCGCCATGTCCCAGGGTGGAACGCCGCCGTGGGGGCCGGTCCAGGGTTTCAAAAGCGGGTCTTGATTGGCTTGGGCGGTGAGGCGCTGCACGTCGTTTTGAGCCTGTTGATAAGCGGCGGTATCGCCAAAATTGGCGGCGGCATTCTCGACGCCGGTTGTCGCGCAGGCGGACAAGAGGGGTGCGCTGGCGGCGAGGCAAGCCGCAAGAACATGAATTCGCATGAGAAACTCCAGCTTTATGCCAACCCGAAGGGCTGCGGGCTTAGATGGAGCGTTTCTGCCCCGTGCTCCGGGCCCCGGCAAGGGCGCCGACTGTTCTATGCGACAGCGCGGGCGGGGACGACGACGAGCGGTTTTTCCACCGGCTGGGCCGACAACGCGGATGGGGCGCCAAGGGCCGTTGTGCGCCGCCGTCGGGCAGGTTAGAGGACAAGGTCTCGCCAGACTTCCACGGACGCTAAATGGTTAATATTACAGCAGCTACGGCGTTTGCGCCCGAGATGGCGTCCCGCCTGATGCGGCTGCTTCCGCGTGAGTTTCAAGACGCGTTCGTGCAGTCGCCGAACGTGTTCATGTTTTTCACGTCCATGGGGTTGGCGGCGGTCCTAATCGCGGCGTTTTGGATGCTCACGGGCATGGGCAAGGCCAGCCAGGCTGCGCGTATCGCCCTGCGCGCCCAGGCTCTCAAGCGAAACAAGGATCACCGCGCGCTCATTCTGATCGCCGAAATCGAAGGAGGAGGGGCTGGCCTTCGTCAGGAGATGAAGGAAGCCATCGAAGACAATTTCGGCATGTTCTCGTTTGAACAGGATGTGCAGGTCGATTTGTTTCCTGTTCTTCTCAAGACAGTACCGGTCACCGCGCATCCTGAAACACGCCGCCGCGTGGCGGTCGAAGCGGCCGACGCTTTGGAGCGTTCGGCGGCGGATGTGGTAGTCTGGGGCAAGCGCAATATCTTTGGCAAGCTTGACCTGCGGCTGACCACGCTGCCTGGTTATGGCCGCACGCACGAAGTGCAAGACTTTCAGCTCGATTGGCGCACCGGGCGGCCGGAAGAGTCGGTGCAGCGCGCGTTAGCGTTTGCGCTCGCCCGCAAGGCGCGGCCGGTTCTGCATCGCCCGCAAGACTACAAGCCCGATCGTTTGCAGCCGATTGTTGAAGCGCTCGACAAGATGGTGGACGCGCGGCCGGTTGAAATCAGCGAAAACCTGCAACTCGACATTCTGTCTGACTTCGCCTCGGGAGCGCTCAGTCTCGGCGAGCGCGGCGGACACATCAAATGGCTGTCGAAAGCGTTGGATGCGCGTCAGCGTTATCTCGACAAGGTCGATCGTTCCACCGATCCAGGCGCCTGGGGCGCGGCGCAACAGGAAATCGGGCGTGCATTGACGGCGCTTGGCGAACGCGAAGGCGCTCGCGACAAACTGGAGGAGGGCGCTTCGCGCCTGCGCTTGGCGATGGACGCGTTGCGTTCGACGGACTCGCTGCAACAAGCCGAGGTGGCGCTGCGCGCGCTGCAACGCGCCGAGCAGACGCTGCAACAACGGCGGCGCGTCGGCTTGCGCTGGCCGGGATAGCTTGGTCGGCAAAGCTCGCGCGGTACTTGCTGCTAACCTTGCCCCCAAACGGGCCCACAAAGCGCTTTTGCCTCCTCACGCTCTTCTTCCGCACGCTTCGTGTGGTCCGTGCGGGTTTGTTCGGCTTCGGCAAGCGCTTCTTCGAAGATCATGTCAGCCGCGGCCTCGGCGGAGGCCTTGACGTCCCGCGCCTTGTCGAGTGCGCGGTCGAAGGCATCGCGAATATGACCGAGACAATCCGCGACCGCTTGTGTTCCTTGCGGGCCAAATTGACGCTGGCAGTACGCGACACCCGCCTCGTTTTGGGCCGCGGCCCTGTCGCAAGCCTCCCGGTATACGTCTTCCGCGGCTTCCTTCGCGCGTGCTCGGTCGCTGCCAGCGGAATTTTCAACGGCTCTGTAAGCGGCCTCTGCTTCGTCGATTGACTCGCGGTACTTCAAGTCCGCATCATCAAGGCACCACTGGTAGCCCTCCACGAGCTGCTGCTCCAACTCTTCTTCCCATCCCTTCTTGTCGGACCTCACGATTAGCCTCCATAATTTTGCAGTGTAGAACGCCTTTGGGAGTTCGCGATTGAGTCCTATCAACGAGGTCGGTTGGGCCGACCGGGCGCGACAGTCGACAAAACAAAGCAAAAGTTGGGGTATGAAGTTTCACATGTGGCGCACGGTCTTTCTCATGGCGGTCTTGGCGCTCTCCGCTTGCGCCGGCGCGCCGGCATCGCCAGCGACGACCCCCGGCGAGGTTCGCCAGATCGTGTCCACCACGTCCTTCGGCATGTGCGTTGGTTATTGCACGACACGTTTGGAGATTGGGGAAGAGCGGGCCGTGCTCATTCGCCAGGCGCGCGGCGGGCGCGGCGCCCCGCAGGAATTACCCGAGCAGCGTTTCACAACCGCGCTGTCGGACAGCGAATGGCAAGAGATCGCGCGATTGGCTGAGGAGACGTCGTTCGAAGGGTTGCCGCCGGTCATTGGCTGCCCTGACTGCGCCGACGGCGGCGCGGAATCGCTCAGCATTGTCGGCGAGGGCGAACCGCGCGGCGTTTCATTCGAATACGGCGCTGATATCGCGCAGGCGAGAGCGCTGCTCGCGCGCGTTCGTGCGCTCCGCGAGCGATTGACGCCACGCGACCAGTAGCACTTAGACGCCGACGCCGATCGGACAACTCACGCCCGTGCCGCCGAGCCCGCAATAGCCGTTCGGGTTTTTGGCGAGATACTGCTGATGGTAATCCTCAGCGTAATAGAACGTGGGCGCATCGCGGATTTCCGTCGTGATCGGGCCAAAGCCGGCGGCGCGCAGTTTTGCGTCATAAGCCCTGAGCGCGGCCTCCGCCGCCGTGTGCTGCGCGGCGCTCGTCGCGTAGATCGCGGAGCGATACTGCGTGCCGATGTCGCCGCCCTGACGCATGCCCTGCGTCGGATCGTGGTTTTCGAAGAAAACCTTCAGAAGCGCATCGTAGCTCACCAGCGTCGGATCGTAGACGATGCGCACCACTTCCGCATGGCCGGTGCGGCCGGTGCAGACTTCCTCGTAGGTCGGGTTCGGCGTGAGCCCGCCTGCGTATCCAACCGCCGTGCTCCACACGCCCGGGGTTTGCCAAAACTTCCGCTCGGCCCCCCAGAAGCAGCCCAGGCCAAGAACCGACTCGCACAGATGCGCCGGAAACGGCGGCTTGATCGGATTGCCGTTGACGAAGTGCACACCGGCCGTGGGCAGCGGCTGAGCGCGGCCGGGCAAAGCCTGATCGGGGCTGGGCAGGGTAGCAAGTTTCGCCATGGGGTGGGTTCCTTCAGCGCCCAATATAGGCGGGTGCGCGGGCTTGTCCCAGGTACGGCCTGTCGGCGGCGCCGGTTGCGTTTCAGGATCGGCCGGACGCCTTTGACGAAACGGGTCGGCGCTCTATAAGCGCCCCTCCGGACAGGTGGCCGAGTGGTTGAAGGCGCACGCCTGGAACGCGTGTATAGGTGCAAGCCTATCGAGGGTTCGAATCCCTCTCTGTCCGCCAGGCCTGTTTCTCAAGTCATTCGAATTCAAGGCGCCGAGGCATGCGTGGCTTGCGCCTAACTGTACCCATCTTTCTACCCACGTGCGATGGGACGCATGCAGGCAAGATGTGCCGCTGAGCGCGTGGGACTTTTGCGATGCTGCGTGGACGCTGCGCTTGGCGTATGCGGGTCGTCAGGCCGCCCGCTGCTGAACATATCTTCGTTCGTTAGTCCATACGGGATATGTGGTGAGACGCGCGTTCCTGTTTCCCACTCGCCCAAATTATTGGCCCGATCGATTTCTGGAGACGCTTGCCGTCGCCGCCGTGTTGCTTTAGCGGCCAGCTGACAACAGCACCGAGCCTGCGGCGATCGCGCGTCGAATTGACGGGCAGGGCGCGATCGACTGCATTGGAGCGCGCCGGCCATTCGGAAAATTGTCTGATGGCGTGGCCCTGGCTCCAGTGTGTCGAGCCTTCGAATGTCCGGGCGGGTGCGGCCGCTGGGTTCGATTTCAACTTCGTCCCCTGGAGCGCGCTGACAACCGTTTTTTGCTCTTGGCGTCACCCGACGTTGGAGAAACGCCCTCCGCCGATTCGATCCGTGACTTTGCAGCATTCCAATCGGCTTCCGTCGCGCGTGCGATCATCGCTTCGCACATGGCGAACAGTACGGCGCTCGAATCCCAAGTGCTGCCAGTCTCGATTGCGCAGGGCAGCACGTGGCGCGCATGGCGCGCAACTGGCGAAATCCAAATATCGGTGAGCAGAACGACCGTTGCGCGGCGTTTGCGCGCCGCCGCGGCGAAGCGCTCAAGATCTGGGTCGTAGCGTCGGATATCGAACATCACGACCGTGTCGCGGGCCCCGATGTCTAGCTGCTGATCGGCGCGGCTTGCGGGGCGTTCTTCCAGTTTGCGCACACCTGGGCGAACGATACGCAGGTGCGCCGCCAGGTAGGCGGCGACGGAGTCGGTAAAGCGTCCGCCCACGACGTGCAAGTTTCGGCGTCGGTCAGCTATCAGGGCGCACACCGCTTCGAACTCCGCCTGCGGCACGCGCATGACGGTGTCATTGAGGTTCTCCACCAATTTTGCGGTGAAGCGAGGAAGAAAGGCGCCGCATCGTTTGCTTGTGGAGGCCGGCGTCTTTTCAAGCGGCGTCTTAATCCGCTCGCTGAGTTCTTCGCGCAGGCGGCGCTGGAAGTCTGGGTAGGAAGCGTAGCCGAGCTGCGCCACGAAGCGCAGCACGGTTGCGGCGCTGGTGCGCGACCGGGTCGCGAACTCAGCTACGGGCGCTAATCCCAAAGTCGGGTAGTCCCCCAAGAGCGCGCGCGCCGCGCGCGCTTCGGCCGAAGTAAAGCGCGCCATCGCGCTATGAACTTTGGTTTCGACGCTTGCCTGCGCCATGGTCAGCTGGCCCGGTCTTGGCTGAAATTCTCGTTTCAGGATTGACAATATCCGAAAAACTGAAAGCTTAATACCCGGTAATGGATGCTGGCGCGGGGGCCGAATGGCCGGGCATGAGCGCATGGAAGCGGTCGTTGAAAACGCGGAGGGCGCCGCGCCCATCCTGCTTGTGTGCGAGCATGCGTCAAATTTTATGCCGCCGGCGTTCGCTGGGCTTGGGCTTTCAGAAGCTCTGATCCAGGATCATGTCGCCTGGGATATTGGCGCCCACGCCACCGCGCGCCGGCTCGCTGAAATGCTTGATGCGCCGCTTGTCGCCGCGCCGGCGTCCCGCCTTCTGGTAGATCCAAATCGCGACCTGGATGCGCCTGATCTGATACCAGATTCGGCGGAAGGCGTTCCCGTGCCCGGCAATGCGGCGATAAGCGCCGATGAACGCGCGTCACGCATCGCCGCTTTTCACGCGCCGTTTCACCTGGCGATTGAAGCGCTGCTCAGAGCGCGGCCCG
The DNA here is from genome assembly GCA_002343395.1 of Hyphomonadaceae bacterium UBA2389. Lineage (GTDB taxonomy): Bacteria > Pseudomonadota > Alphaproteobacteria > Caulobacterales > Aquidulcibacteraceae > Vitreimonas. Next base: position 27,179 of record DDSN01000096.1, read on the forward strand.
CCGTCATGGCGCTCATGGCCGTGCACAGTTTCACGCCGGCTTTGTTCGGCAAGGCGCGGCCTTGGCACGCGGGCGTCCTGCATGGCGAGGACCGCAGGATGGCTGACGTCATGCTCGCGACATTGGCCGGCGATAAGGATCTCGAAATTGGGCGCAATCAGCCCTACGCGCCGTCACAGGGCGTTTTTTATACGATGAACCGGCACGGCGGCGGACGTGCGACGGTTATGATCGAGGTCAGGAACGACCTCATTCGCGACAAGATCGGGCAGACGCAGTGGGCGCGCCGTCTGGCCGAAGCGACAAGGGCGGCCTTGGCCGAGCTTGTTGGCGAGAGCGCCGCTGCTGCGACGATGCGAGGAAGGAGCTAGGCGATGAGCCAGAAGGAAGCGGGGGCGCTTAGCGCCAGTGACGACGTAAAAACATTGCACAAAATGGGGTACGCGCAGGAATTGGCCCGACGGATGGGGCATTTCTCCAACTTTGCGATTTCCTTTTCGATCATTTGTATTCTTTCCGGCGGCATCAATTCGCTGGCGCAAGGTACGAGCGGCGCCGGCGGCGCAGCGCTCGGCATTGGCTGGCTGGTCGGCGGCGCGTGCGCGCTGCTGTTCACGCTCGGCATGGCGCAAATCGCCTCGGCTTATCCGACCGCGGGCGGGCTCTATCATTGGAGCTCAATTCTTGGCGGGCGTTTTTGGGGTTGGCTCACGGCATGGTTCAACCTGCTGGGACTCATCACGGTGCTCTCGGCCATTAATGTCGGCACCTACTATTTTTTCATCGGCTCGTTCGCGCCGATGCTCGGCGTTGAAGACACTTACACGACCAAAGTGGTGTTTGTAGGCGTGATGACGGCGTCACATGCGCTGATCAATCACCTTGGCATCAAGACAACGACTCGCCTGACTGATTTCTCGGGCTACTTGATCCTTGGCGGCGCTATTCTGCTGACCGGCGCGCTATTTTATTATTCGCCGAGCCACGACTTCTCGCGGCTCTGGACGTTCACCAATTATTCGGGTGATGCGGGCGGCGGCGTGTGGCCAGAGACCAGCTCCATGCTGACGATCTTCCTGCTCGGCCTGCTGCTGCCAATTTATACACTCACCGGTTATGACGCTTCCGCGCACACCTCGGAAGAGACGTTGCAGGCCGCCAAGCACGTGCCGACTGCAATTATCCATTCGGTGTTCTGGGCGGTGCTGTTTGCTTGGCTGTTCTCCTGCGCGTTCGTGATGGCGATCCCGGATATGGACCAAGCCGCAACGCAAGGCTGGAACGTGTTCTTCTGGGTGATGGACCAGATCATGCCGCAACAGCTGAAGTTGGCGATCTACGGCATCATCTTGGCGGCTCAGTATATTTGCGGCCTCGCTACGGTGACGTCCGTGAGCCGCATGATTTTCGCCTTCGCGCGCGACAAAGGGCTGCCGTTCTCCGGAACGCTGGCAAAAGTGAGCCCGCGCTGGCGCGTGCCGGTGGCGGCGATCTGGGTCGGCGCCGCGCTGGCGGTGATCTTTGTCTCCTGGGCCGACGCCTATTCGGTGGCGGTCGCTGTCACCTCGATCGCGCTTTATGTGTCGTACGCCATGCCGATCGCGGCGGGCGGTCTTGCCTTCGGCGGCAAGTGGAAGGACATGGGGCCGTGGAATATTGGCCCGATCTATCGCGTGATCGCACTGCTTTGCGTTGCCATCGCCGGCGTAATCTTCTACATCGGCGTGCAGCCGCCAAATGATAAGGCGCTGGTGTTCCTTGGTGTGATTGGCGCGATCACGCTGGTGGTCTGGTTCGGACTAGAAATGCGCCGCTTCAAGGGCCCACCTATCAAGGACGAGGAAATCGCGCTGCGGCAAGCACAGATCGCGGCCGCAGAGAAAGCGGTGGGCGAAGCGGTTTAGGCCTCAGCCCCGCAGGCATTCTCTCCGGGGCGGCATGCGCCGCCCCGGAGTCCCCGGAGTCTTGGATTTTTCTGATGGAGAATAGCGCGCCATGGAAGGCATGCTGACTTTCGAAGCGTTGAAGAAGGCCGCGTCCGCCGGTGAGATCGACACGGTGCTCGTCTGCTTTCCCGACATGCAAGGACGCCTCGTGGGCAAGCGCTTTCAGGTCCAATTCTTTTTGGATGGCGCATACGAGGAAACGCACAGCTGCGATTATCTGCTCGCCAATGACATCGATATGGAGCCGGTGCCGGGATACGAAGCCTCTAGCTGGCAGCGAGGCTACGGCGACTTCGTGATGAAGCCGGATCTCTCGACGATGCGTGTGACCCCATGGCTGCCCGGGACGGCGCTCGTTTTGTGCGATCTGATCGATCACCACCATCGCAAGCCGATCCCGCATTCGCCACGGGCAATGTTGCAGCAGCAGGTCGAGCGCCTGGCGGCCCTGGGATTCACGGCGTATGCGGCCTCAGAACTTGAATTCTACCTGTTCGACGAAGATTATCGCACCCTGCGTGAGAAGCATTATCGCGATCCGAAAACCGCCGGCTATTACATCGAGGATTATCACATCTTCCAAACCTCGAAGGAGGAAGATGTGATGCGCGCAATGCGCAACGGCCTCCAGAAGGCCGGCATTCCCGTGGAAAACTCGAAGGGCGAGTGGGGGCCGGGGCAAGAAGAGCTGAATGTGCGCTACGCCGACGTCCTGACCATGGCGGATCGGCATGTGATCATGAAGAACGCTTGCAAGGAGATCGCGCATCAGCACGGCAAGGCGATCACCTTCATGTCGAAATGGCGCTACGATCTGGCTGGATCGTCTTGCCATATTCACATGTCGCTATGGGACAAGGCTGGAAAATCGCCGCTATTCAGGGACGCCAAGGATAAGTTCGGCATGTCCGAACTGATGAAGCAATTTTTGGCGGGCCAGATCAAATATGCGCCCGATCTGACCGTCTTTCTCGCGCCCTACATCAATTCCTATAAGCGCTTTCAGGCAGGCACCTTTGCACCGACCAAGCTGGTATGGAGCAATGACAATCGCACCGCGGGTTTCCGGCTCTGCGGCGAAGGTACGAACGCGGTGCGGATTGAGTGCCGCATCGGCGGCGCCGATCTCAATCCATACCTCGCCTACGCCGCGCTGATTGCGGCGGGTCTGAAGGGTGTTGAAGAGAAATTGCCGCTCGCCGATGTTTATGTCGGCGACGCCTACGGCGATCCAAATCTCAAGGACATACCGCGCACTTTGCGCGACGCCACGGTTGCACTGGACAAATCCCAAATGCTGCGTGCGGCGCTAGGGGAGAAGGTCGTCGCGCACTATGTTCATACCGCGAAATGGGAGCAGTCCGAGTATGATCGGCGCGTGACCGATTGGGAATTGTTTCGTGGCTTCGAGCGGTACTGAGGCGGTTATGACGACCCTGAAACTAATTTCGCCAGTTGATGGCTCGGTGTATTTGGAGCGGGCTGCGGCAAGTCTTGAAGAGGCGCAAGGTGCGATCGCGGCGGCGCGCGCTGTGCAAAAGGCATGGGCGCGCCGGCCGATCGCCGAGCGCGTGGCCATTGTGCAGGACTTTGTCGCCAAGCTGCTGGCGATGAAAGACGAAATGGTGCCGGAGATCGCTTGGCAGATGGGGCGGCCGGTGCGCTACGGTGGCGAGTTCGGCGGAGTTAGAGAGCGCGCTGACTATATGGCCAGCATCGCCGAGAGCGCGCTAGCGTCCATCAAAATCGAGGATAGTCCCGAATTTCGGCGCTTCATCGCGCGTGAGCCGCTGGGGCTCGTCATGGTGATTGCGCCGTGGAATTATCCCTATCTCACCGCAATCAACACAATCGCGCCGGCGCTGATGGCCGGAAACGCGGTTTTGCTGAAGCATGCGACGCAGACGCTGCGCGTGGGTGAGCGCTTTCAAATGGCGGCGGACGCATCGGAATTGCCGCGCGGGCTGTTCAGCAATTTGGCGCTCGACCACACCGTAACGGAAAAAATCCTGAGCGCCGGCGCTGTCGATTTTTTGAATTTCACCGGCTCTGTCGGCGGCGGCAAGGCGATGGAGCACGCGTGCGCCGGTTCGTTCACCGGTCTCGGACTTGAACTCGGCGGCAAGGACCCGGGCTATGTGTGCGAAGACGCCGACGTCAACCGCGCGGTCGAGACGCTGATGGATGGCGCGATGTACAATTCCGGGCAATGTTGCTGCGGAATTGAACGCATCTATGTGGCGGAGCCCTTGTACGATCAATTCGTGGCTGGCGCCGCCGCCTTCGCTGAGTCTTACAAACTTGGGAACCCGCTTGATCCGGAAACAACGCTGGGGCCGATGGCGCAGACGCGTTTCGCGGATCTCGTGCGCGGGCAAACCGAAGAGGCGGTCCGCGCCGGCGCCAAGCCGCTCATCGACGCCAAGCGCTTTCACGCAGATAAGGTCGGCACGCCATATTTGGCGCCGCAGGTGCTGATCAATGTCGATCATTCGATGCGGGTGATGCGGGAAGAAAGCTTCGGCCCGGTTGTCGGCATCATGAAGGTAAAGAACGACGCTGAGGCCATCGCGCTGATGAATGACAGCGATTACGGCCTCACCGCTTCGATCTGGACCAGGGATGTCGAACGCGCCGAGCGGATCGGGCGCGACATTGAAACCGGCACCGTGTTCATGAATCGCTGCGACTATCTCGATCCGGCGCTGTGCTGGACCGGCTGCAAGGACACTGGCCGCGGCGGCGCGCTGTCGGTGATCGGCTTCCACAATCTCACGCGCCCAAAATCCTATCACCTGAGGACATGATGAGCGTTTCCGCCAATTGGAATTATCCCACCGCGGTCAAGTTTGGCGCGGGGCGGATCAAGGAGCTGCCCGATCATGCGCGCGCGCTTGGCATGAAGCGTCCGCTTGTGGTGACGGACAAAGCGCTGGCGAGTCTGCCGATTACGCAGAATGCGATGGCGTTGCTGAGCGCTGCTGGCCTGGATGCGGCGCTGTTCGCCGACGTGCGCTCCAATCCCACGGACGAGAATCTCGAAGCGGGCGTCGCCGCCTATCGCGCTGGTAAACATGACGGCGTGATCGCGTTCGGCGGCGGCTCGGGGCTCGATCTCGGCAAGGTTGTCGCCTTCATGTCGGGGCAGAAGCGGCCGGTCTGGGAATTCGAGGACATTGGCGACTGGTGGACGCGCGCCGATCCGGCCGGCATCGCACCCATCCTGGCGGTGCCGACGACGGCTGGCACTGGCTCGGAAGTTGGCCGTGCGGGCGTCATCACCGATCATAAGGCGCATGTGAAGAAAGTGATCTTCCACCCGAAAATGATGCCGGCCATTGTGATCTGCGATCCTGAGCTGACGGTCGGGATGCCGCCGATCATCACCGCCGGCACCGGGCTAGATGCGTTTGCGCATTGTCTGGAAGCTTATTGCGCGCCGGGTTTCCATCCGATGGCGGAGGGCATCGCGGTGGAAGGTATGCGGCTCGTGAAAGAGCACCTGCCGCGCGCTTACGCCACGCCCAGCGATATCGAAGCGCGCGGCGCGATGATGGCGGCCGCAGCGATGGGCGCAACCGCGTTTCAGAAGGGGCTTGGCGCCATCCATGCACTGAGCCATCCGATTGGGGCGCTCTATGACACACACCACGGTATGACCAATGCCGTGGTTATGCCCGCCGTGCTAGACGCCAATCGCAGCGCGATCGAGGTGAAGATCGCGCGGTTGGCGGCGTATCTCGATATCGCCGGCGGTTTCGACGGGTTCATGAGCTACGTGCGCAAACTGCGCGTCGATCTCAAAGTGCCCGATACGCTCGCCGATTTCGGCGTGCCGCGCGCCGCGTTCGAGCAAATCCGCGACATGTCGCTGACCGACCCCACCGCCGGCGGCAATCCGCTGCCGCTGACGCGGGAGCTTGCCGGACACATGCTGGAGGCGGCCTTCGGCGGGTAAGGTGGTCTTTCGGCACAAACTCCTGTGGCGCTCGCACGGGGCCGATTACTGGTGGTGCGCCCTTGACGTTTCTTGGGCGAAGTCTCCGTGCGATTTGGGAACAGTCGGGAAGGGCGGGGCTAGAGTCTGCTAATGGCATGTCGCACCGCCAAGTTGCCGGGATGGGACCGCCCCACCTCACCAGGCCAGCGCCAACAATCCGATGCCGCGCCGAGTCAGCTTACCGTCTCAGCCCGTCGCAAACCGCGCGCGCCTACAGATCGTAGCTCAGCGCCACGCCTTCGCTGACGGGCGTGGCTTGGCACGTCAAGACGTAGCCCTCGGCCACTTCTTCAGCGGAGAGCCCGTAATTCACTTTCATCTCGACCGTACCGCTGGTGACCTTGGCCCGGCAGGTCGCGCATACGCCGCCTTTGCAGGCGAACGGCGCGGGCAGGCCGGCGGCGCGCACGTTGTCGAGGATCGATTTGTTGGCGGGGTCGAACGTCACGTTCACTTTGCGCCCATTGAGCGTGACGCTCATCTTGAGACCGGCGGCCTTCTCCTCCAGCGCCCGCGCGGCGGCGGCTTGGGCGGCGGATAGCTCAGCCGTGGTGAAACGTTCGATCAGAATCTTGCTCTTCGCGACATCGCGCGCGCGCAGCGCGGCCTCGGCCGCGTCCATCATTGGCCCCGGCCCGCAAATGAAAAACGCGTCTATCGCGTCAGGGGCGATGAGCGAGTCGAGGACTTCATCGATCTTCGCGCGATCGAGCCTGCCGTTGAAGAGCGCGATCTCCTCTTCCTCATCCTCGAGAAAATGAAGCAGCGAAAGCCGATCGAGATAGCGATCCTTAAGGCCGGCGAGTTCTTCCAGGAACATGATGCCAGCCGATGTTCGGTTGCCGTAGCAGAGCGTGAAACGCGATTGCGGTTCGGTTTCGAGCGCCGTCTTGATCAGCGAAAGGATCGGCGTGATGCCAGAACCGCCGGCGAACGCGGCGTACGCGCGCGCCGCGTTGGGCTCGAAAACCCAGGTGAAGCTGCCGTGCGGCGCCATGGCGTCCAGCGTGTCGCCAGGCCTGATATCGTCATTCGCCCAGGTGGAAAACACGCCGCCCGCGATCTTCTTGACGCCGATCCGCAGCACGCCCTCCCGTGGCGAGGCGCACACCGAATAGTTGCGGCGTACTTCTTCGCCGTTGAATACGCGGCGTATGGTCAGATGCTGACCAGCCTTGAAGGCGAACTTGCCCGCGTCGGACGCGCTTGGTTCAAGCCGAATGGAAACCGCATCCGGAGTTTCGCGGATCACCTCAACAACACGAAGCGGATGAAAATCGTGGCTCATCAGTGGCACTTAAATCTATCGAAAGGCTCGGCGCAGGCGTTGCAGCGCCAAAGCGCCTTGCAGGGCGTCGAACCGAAGCGGGAAATCTCTTCCGTGTTCATCGAGCCGCACCGCGGGCATTGCGCATGGGTCTCGTTGCGCAGGCTCGCGCGCTCAGCGCCTTTCGGCGGCGGCGCGATGCCGTAGGCGCGGAGCTGTTCGCGGCCCTCGTCGCTGATCCAGTCCGTGGTCCAGGGCGGCGCCAGCGCCGTCTCAATGCGCACCTGCGCGAAGCCAGCGGCGTCCAAAGCGCGGCGAATGGATTGCTCGATATGAAGCGTGGCCGGGCAGCCCGTATATGTCGGCGTGATCACGACGCGATCCTCGTGGACCGCTCGCACGATGCCGAGATCTGTAATGCTGACAGCGGGAATTTCGGGATCGGGGATTTTGAGGAGTATCGCGTGCAAGCGTGCAACGTCCCCCTCTCCCCCGTGAGGGGGAGAGGGCAGGGTGAGGGGGGGA
>DDSN01000109.1 GCA_002343395.1 Hyphomonadaceae bacterium UBA2389
AGCCACATCAGGAACATGGTCCCGCCCGTGAGCGTGATCACAGTGGACGCAATAAAGAAGAGGCCTGGATTGATGGCGAGACCGCCGCCCTGCAGCCCCATGGCGATGCCGTAGGATTGGAAGAGCGCCAGCACCAAGGTCAGGTAGCGCGTATACTGGTTAAGCTGTTTACGCCCGACCTCGCCTTCCTTTTTCAGACGTTCAAGCGAAGGGATCGACGTCGCAAGCATCTGCACGATGATTGACGCCGAAATGTAAGGCATCACGTTCAGGGCGAACACGGCCATGCGCTCCACGGCGCCGCCCGAGAAGGTGTTGACCATGCCGAGGATGCCGCCCGCCTGGCTTTGAAACGCCTCGGCGAAACGGACCGGATCGATGCCGGGGATCGGAATGAAGGTGCCGACGCGATAAACGATGAGCGCGATCAGGGTGTACCAGATGCGCTTTTGAAGGTCCGTCGCCTTCGCGAAGGCTTGAAAATTTATGTTGGCGGCAAGTTGTTCTGCGGCTGAAGCCATGTGGGCGCGCTGCTCCGAATCCTGAGCCGGCTAACCGGCAAACCCTCCAACCGGAGAGCGAACGTTAGGTCGCTGCCGCGTCCGCCGGAGGCGGATTGAGCAACGTGACCTTGCCGCCGGCTTTCTCCACAGCGGCCACCGCCGCCGCTGACGCGCCGGAAACAGTGATGCTCACTTTGGATTTAAGCTCGCCGCGCGCAAGGAGGCGCACGCCATCTTTCTTCCGCCGCAAAACGCCGGCAGCCACCAGAGAATCCTCGGTGATTTCCGCCTTGGCGTCGATCTTCTTGTTATCGATCGCGTTTTGAAGGCTCGAGAGATTGATCCAGGCCATGCGTTTTTGCGCTGGCGGCGAGAAGCCGCGTTTTGGCATGCGCATGTGCAGCGGCATCTGGCCGCCTTCAAAGCCGTTGATCGAAACGCCGCGGCGGGACTTCTGGCCCTTCACGCCGCGACCGCCGGTCTTGCCCTTGCCCGAGCCGACGCCGCGTCCGACGCGCATCAGCGTTTTCGTGGAGCCGGGATTATCGGCTAACTGGTTCAGTTTCATAGTACGTCAACTCCGACGGGCGAGGCCCGCCTTATTTCACGACTTCGACGAGGTGGCCAACCTTGCGGATCATGCCCTGTATCGAGGGCGTGTCCTCAAGCTCCACCACTTGGTTGGCGCGCTTCAGGCCAAGGCCCAAAAGCGTCGCACGCTGATCGCCTTCGCGGCGAATAGGGCTGCCGACGCGGCGCACCGTGATCTTTTTCTTCGCCATATCTTAGCCCTCCGCTGGAACGTCGCCGAGGCTCGCGCCGTCCTTGCGGCGGCCCACCAGCTCAGCCACCTTCAACCCGCGCCGATTGGCGACCTGACGCGGCGAGGTTTGCGATTTGAGCGCGTCGAATGTCGCGCGCACCATGTTGTAGGGGTTCGACGAGCCCTTCGATTTCGCCACCACATCGGAGACGCCCAGCACCTCCAACACCGCCCGCATCGGACCGCCCGCGATCAGGCCCGTGCCCGCCGGCGCGGCGCGCAGCATGACCTTGCCCGCACCCCACCGGCCTTGACCGTCGTGATGCAAGGTGCGCCCCTCGCGCAACGGCACGCGCAGCAGCGTCTTCTTGGCTTCGTCGGTGGCCTTGCGGATCGCCTCTGGCACTTCACGCGCCTTGCCGTGACCGAACCCAACACGCCCCTTCTTGTCGCCAACCACGACCAGGGCGGCGAAGCCGAAATTCTTACCGCCCTTTACGACCTTGGCGACGCGATTGATGGCGACAAGCTTGTCGATCAACTCGCCTTCCGCGCGCTCTTCAGCTTGCGGTTCGCGTTGGCGCCGCGGGCGATCGCCGCCACCGCCGCCGCCGCGCCGTGGGCCGCCACGACCGCGCCGGGGCTGCTCGGTTTGCTCCGCGCCTGGGCCTGCTGTTACGTCCGACATGCGTGCTTCCTTAGAACTCGAGCCCGCCCTCGCGGGCGGCGTCGGCGAGGGCTTTCACCCGGCCATGGAAAACATAGCGGCCACGATCAAACACGACCCGCTTCTGGCCTTTCGCCAGCGCGCGCTCGGCGATGAGGCGGCCCACCTCGGCGGCGCCAGTCTTGTCCGAACTCTTCTTGCCGGACTTCTTGAACGACTCGTCGAGGGTCGACGCCGAAGCGATGGTGACGCCCCGGGCATCGTCGATGACTTGCGCGGAAATGTGCTTCAAGGAGCGAAACACGGAGAGACGCAAGCGCCCTTCTCCGGCCAATTTCTTGATCCGGGTCCGAGTGCGCTGCGCACGGCGTTGGGTGGAATCGAGTTTGCGCGGCATGGGGCTTACTTCTTCTTGCCTTCCTTGCGGCGAATGTATTCGCCGGCATAGCGCACGCCTTTGCCCTTATAAGGCTCGGGCGGACGATACGAACGGATTTCAGCGGCGACCTGCCCGACGACTTGCGGATCGATGCCGCTCACCTTGATTTCCGTGGGCTTCGGCGTCGCCAGCGTCACACCTTCGGGCGGTTGGTAGACGATCTCGTGGCTGTAGCCGAGCTGCATTTGCAGGTTCTTGCCCTGCATCGCGGCGCGATAACCAACGCCCGTCATCTCAAGGTTTTTCTCGAACCCTTGCGTGACGCCCTTGACGTTGTTCGCCAACACGGCCCGCGTCGTGCCCCAGAGAGCGCGCGCGCGCGGGGTTTCGTGACGCGGCTTCACCGCGATCGCGCCATCAGCAAATGAAACTTCCACGTCGTCATGCGCACGGAAGCTCAAGGCGCCTTTGGGGCCTTTCACGCTGACGTCCTGGCCTTTCACGGTCACGGTGACGCCTTGCGGCGCGGGGATCGGTTTTTTTCCGAGGCGTGACATTAGTAAACCTCGCAGAGGATTTCGCCGCCGACGTTCGCGTCACGCGCGGCGGCGTCGCTCATCACGCCCTTTGGCGTCGACAGAATCGAAATGCCGAGGCCATTTCGAACCAGGCGTAGGTCCTTGATCGACGAGTAGACGCGACGGCCTGGCTTGGACACGCGCTGTATTTCGTGGATCGCGGGCGATCCTTCGAAATACTTGAGTTCGATCTCGAGTTCCTTGTGCGTCCCGGTTTGAACTTCCCGGAAATCACGGATGTAGCCTTCGTCCTTAAGCACGTTCAGCACGCGCACGCGCAGGGTTGACGCGGGCGAGAGCACTTTCGAGCGCCCGCGCAGTTGCGCGTTGCGAATACGGGTGATCAGGTCGCCGACGGGATCGTTGAGGTTCATGGGATCGCCCTCACCAGCTCGACTTGACCATGCCGGGGATCTGGCCCTTGGAAGCCAAATCCCGCAGCGCGATACGCGACATCTTCAGCTTGCGGTAGAACGCGCGCGGGCGTCCCGTCAGCTCGCAACGGTTGCGAATGCGGGTCGCCGACGAGTTGCGCGGCAATTGCGCGAGCTTGAGGCGCGCGGCGAAACGTTCTTCCAGGGGAAGCGCCTCGTTCAACGCGGTCGCGCGCAATTTGGCGCGACGCGCGGCGTATTGCTTCGCCAGGCGTTCGCGCTTCTTGTTGCGTTCGATTGAGCTTGTCTTCGCCATACTTTCATTTTCTCCCGATGCGTTCTGGGGTGGATCGGCGTGCGCCGATCAGTTCCGGAACGGGAAATCGAACTCTTTCAACAGAGCCTTGGCTTCAGCGTCGGTGCGCGCAGTGGTGCAGACGACGATGTCCATGCCCCAAATCTGATCAATCTGGTCGTAATTGATTTCCGGGAACACGATGTGTTCCTTGATGCCCATGGCGTAGTTGCCGCGGCCATCGAAGCTCTTGCCGTTCAGGCCGCGGAAATCCTTCACCCGGGGCAACGCGATCGTGATCAGACGATCGAGAAACTCGTACATCTGATCCTTGCGCAGCGTCACCTTGGCGCCAATGTTCATGCCCTCGCGCAGCTTGAACGCGGCGATCGACTTGCGCGCCTTGGTCATGACCGGCTTTTGGCCCGCGATCGCGGTCAGCGCCTCGACGGCGGACGTAAGCTTCTTGGAATCCTGCGTCGCCTCGCCAACGCCCATGTTGATCACGATCTTTTCAAGACGCGGGATCTGCATCTCGTTCGTGTAGTTGAACTGATCCTTGAGGCGTCCCTTGATGTCGCTCTTGTAGCGAACCTTGAGGCGCGGCTCGTAATCGGCCGGCTTTGGCGCACGCGGGCGCGCGGGCGCGGCTTCCTTGGCCTTCTTCTCGCCCTTGGCCTTGGCTTCCGCCTTTTGTTTCGGGGCGTCAGACATCGATCTGCACTCCTGAACCCTTCGCAACGCGCACCTTGCGGCGTTGGGCGCCCTCGCCCACGACCTTGAACCCGATGCGCGTCGGCTTGCCCGTCTTTGGATCGCGGACAGCAACGTTTGAAATGTGTAGCGGCGCTTCCTTGGCGATGACGCCGCCTTGTGGGTGCTTCATGCTCGGCGACGTGTGACGCTTCACGAGGTTGACGCCTTCAACGACGACGCGCTCCTCCTTCGGCATCACCATCAGCACCTTACCGGTGCGGCCTTTGTCCTTGCCGGCGAGCACGACGACCGTGTCGTCCTTCTTGATGCGAGCGGCCATGTTAGAGCACCTCCGGCGCAAGCGAGATGATCTTCATCTGGTTCTTGGCGCGCAATTCACGCGGAACCGGTCCGAAAATCCGCGTGCCGATCGGCTCGCCTTGATTGTTGATCAGCACGGCGGCGTTCGAGTCGAACCGGATGGTCGAGCCGTCCTTACGCTTAATGTCCTTCGACACGCGCACGACGATCGCCTTACGCACATCGCCCTTCTTAACACGGCCGCGCGGCATCGCTTCCTTAACCGAAACGACGATGATGTCGCCCACCGTGGCGTAGCGGCGCTTTGAACCGCCGAGCACCTTGATGCACATGACGCGCTTGGCGCCAGAGTTGTCGGCGACATCCAGGTTTGTTTGCATCTGGATCATGACGTCATGCTCCGACGCGGCCGACCACTTCCCAGCGTTTCAGCTTGGACTTGGGCGGACATTCTTGAATGGTCACGACTTCGCCGGCCTTGTAGGCGTTGGCTTCGTCATGGGCGTGAAACTTCGCGGAACGGCGAACCGTCTTCTTCAAGAGCGGGTGCAGATAGGTGCGTTCCACCTGCACGACGACAGTCTTGTCGCCTTTGTCGCTCACGATCGTTCCCTGCATAATGCGGCGCGGCATCGGCTTAGACCTTCGCTTTCGGTGACTTCTCGCGCAGCGCCGTCTGCACGCGCGCGATGGCGCGGCGGACTTCGCGGATACGCGAGGATTTTTCCAGTTGGCCGGTCGCTTGTTGGAAGCGCAGGTTAAACTGCTCCTTCTTCAGCTTCACCAGCTCGTCCTTCAGACGGCCGTCGTCCATGGCGCGAGCGTCCTTGATATCAACGGTCGCCATCAGAGACCCTCCATCCGCGCGATGATCTTGGTTTTCACCGAGAGCTTCGCGGCGCCGAGGCGCAGGCTTTCACGCGCGACCGCTTCCGGCACGCCGTCCACTTCAAACATGATCCGGCCCGGCGCCACGCGCGCGGCCCAAAACTCCGGCGCGCCCTTGCCGGAGCCCATGCGGACTTCGACTGGCTTCTTCGAAACTGGCACGTCGGGGAAAATGCGGATCCACACGCGGCCTTGGCGCTTCATCTCGCGCGTGATGGCGCGACGCGCGGCTTCGATCTCGCGCGCGTTCACGCGATTGGGTTCAAGCGCCTTGAGCCCAAACTCGCCGAAGTTCAGCGCCGAGCCGCCCTTGGTGTTCCCTTTGATGCGGCCCTTGTGGGCGCGCCGGAACTTGGTTTTCTTAGGCTGCATCATGACGGGTTATGCCTCCGCATCAGCGTCTTCGCCGCGCGGCGGACGGCGTCCACGCCGGGGACGGTCGCCTGGCGGGCGATCCTCGCGCGGCGCGCGCGGACGGTCATCGCGATCACGGCGTTCGCGGCTTTCGCCGGTCTCCAGCGAGCGCTTATCTTGCGCCATGGGGTCGTGTTCCATGATCTCGCCTTTGAAGATCCAGACCTTCACCCCGATTTTTCCGTAGGCGGTGTCCGCTTCGGCGAAACCATAGTCCACGTCGGCGCGCAGCGTATGCAGCGGCACGCGGCCTTCGCGGTACCATTCCATCCGCGCGATTTCAGCGCCGCCCAAACGTCCGGAAACGTTGATGCGGATGCCCTGCGCGCCCAGACGCATCGCCGACTGCATCGCGCGCTTCATCGCGCGTCGGAACGCAACGCGGCGTTCCAGCTGCTGAGCCACGCCCTCGGCAACGAGGTTGGAGTCGGTCTCGGGCTTGCGCACTTCCACGAGGTTGAGATGCACCTCGGCGTCCGGCGCCATCTTGGCGAGGTCCTTGCGCAGCTTCTCGATGTCGGCGCCTTTCTTGCCGATCACCACGCCTGGCTTGGCGGTGTGAACCGTCACGCGGCACTTCTTGAGCGGGCGCTCGATGATGATCTTGGAAATTCCGGCCGCGGCGAGCTTCTCGCGCAAGAACTTGCGTATCTTGATGTCCTCATGCAGCAGGCGACCGTAATCCTTGGTGTTCGCGTACCAACGCGAATCCCAGGTGCGGTTGACCCCCAAACGAAGGCCGATCGGATTGACTTTCTGACCCATTACGCGGCCTCCGCCGTCTCGGGCTGCTTGGTTGTGTCGCGCAGCACGATGGTGAGTTGGGAGAAGTGCTTCTCGATGCGCACGCCGCGCCCGCGAGCCCGGGGGTGCATGCGCTTCATGGTGATGTTCTTGCCGACATGCGCCTGAGCGACCACCAAGCCGTCGAGATCGAGGCCATGGTTGTTTTCGGCGTTATCCATCGCCGATTGCAGGCATTTCAGCACATCCTTGGCGATGCGCTTGCGGCTGAAGCGAAGCTCGTTCTTGGCCTTTTCCGCCGACAGACCGCGAATCGACTGCGCCACAAGGTTCAGTTTTTGCGGACTGATACGGACCGCGCGCAGCACGGCGCGCGATTCGTTCGAGGCCTGCTTCGGAGGAGCTTTCGGTTTGCTCATCTCACTTCCTCTTGGCCTTCTTGTCGGCGCCGTGGCCGAAATAGTTCCGCGTCGGCGCGAATTCGCCGAGCTTGTGGCCGANNCGGCGCGAATTCGCCGAGCTTGTGCCCAACCATGTCCTCGCTCACGAGAACCGGCGTGAAGGTCTTGCCATTGTGGACCTGAAACGTGAGGCCCACGAATTGCGGCATGATCGTCGAGCGACGCGACCAGGTCTTGATCGCCGGCGGCTTTTTGCCGCTTTCCAGAACGCGAGCGACCGTCTTCTGAATGCTGAGGTCGATGAACGGCCCTTTTTTAAGTGAACGTGGCATATTTCAATTTCGGATCGCGGATCTTTGATTTCGGATCGCTCCGTTTTCAACCTACGATCATCTAGCTCGGGAGCCGGATCACACCCAGGATCGAAATCCCATATCCGAATTCCCAAATCCCAAATTACTTTCGTCTCCTATCCTTCACGATCATATTCGCGGTCCGCTTGTTGCGGCGCGTCTTGTAACCGCGGGTCGGCTGTCCCCAGGGCGTTACCGGGTGACGGCCGCCGGAGGTCTTACCTTCACCGCCGCCGTGCGGGTGATCGACCGGGTTC
>DDSN01000038.1:0-15483 GCA_002343395.1 Hyphomonadaceae bacterium UBA2389
GTGTTCACACCGCTCCACGCGCGCGCGGCGCCGTCCGTGGGAAGCACGTGACTTGGACCGCAAACATAGTCGCCGAACGCCTCCGCACCGCCGGCGCCCATGAACACGGCGCCCGCGTTTTCGATCGTCGGAACAAGCCCCTCCGGCTCCGACACCTGGAGCGACAAGTGCTCGGGCGCGTAAGCGTTCGCCACATCGGCCGCCGCCGCGAGAGACTCGACGACAAACGCGCGCGCATGGGCGAGCGCTTCGCGTGCAACAGACGCGCGCGGCAGCGTGCTTACCTGCCGCTCCACTTCGGCCGCCGCCTTAGCGACGAATGCCGCGCTTGTGGCGACGAGAAGGACCTGCGCATCCGCGTCATGCTCCGCTTGGCTCAGCAAGTCGGCGGCGACCAGCTTGGGATCGGCGGCCGCGTCCGCGATCACCATCAGTTCGCTAGGTCCCGCCGGCAGGTCGATCGCGGGACCGTTGGGCAACGAGGCTGCATAACGCTTCGCCTCCGCGACATAAGCATTGCCGGGGCCAAAGATTTTGTCTGCCCTTGGCGTCCCGCAACCTAGCGCCAATGCGGCGATCGCTTGGGCGCCGCCTAACAACCAAAGACCATCGAGGCCGCACGCGGCGGCGGCGGCGATCATCATTGGCTGAGCGTTTCCGTCGCGCCCGGGCGGCGTCACCGCGACGCGCTCCGCGACGCCCGCGATGCGCGCCGGCTCTGCCAGCATCACCAACGTCGAAAACAGAGGCGCGCTGCCGCCCGGCACATAGAGACCGCACGTCGCAATCGCGCGCCACACGCGGTCGCACCGGACGCCAGGTTGGAGGGTCACCGACGTGTCTAAGGGTTTTGTCGCCTCGTGAAAGGCGCGCACGTTCCGCACCGCGAAATCCAGTGCTTCAAGGTCCTCCTGGCTCACGCACGCACGCGCTGCATCGACGGCATCGGCGCTCAATTCGATGCGCTTCGGCTCGTGTTTGTCGAGCTCAGTCGACCAAGCGCGGACGGCGCTCCATCCGCGCGTCTCGACGTCATCGAAAATCGCGCGCACCACGTCCACGACACGCGCGTCGCGGCGCGGCGCGGGCCGCGCCAGCGCAGACCGCTTTTCTTCCGCCGACAGCGCCGCCCAGACCAACGTCTTCATCGCGATCACATCATCTTCTCGATGGGCAGCACGAGAATGGACGAGGCGCCAGCAGCTTTCAGCCGCTCCAGCGTCTCCCAGAACACCGACTCTTGACACACCGCATGCACCGCGACCGCGTCCTCGCGGCCCGCGAGCGGCGTCACAGTAGGCGCATCGGCGCCCGGCAGTATCCTCGAAATCTCCGGCAACACCGCGCGCGGCGCGTTCATCATCACGTATTTCGCGCCGAGGCTCGCCACGACGCCGCGAATGCGTTGCACGACGCTTTCAGCAACGCTGTCTAGCCCCGCATGCACCGAGGGCGCGCGCACAAGCGCCGCTTCGCTGCGCAACACGGTTTCAACGGCGACCAACCCATTTGCCTCGAGCGTCGCGCCGGTGGAGACCAGATCGCAGATCGCGTGCGCCATCTTCAGGCGTGGCGCGACTTCCACCGCGCCGCGCAAGGTGACGATATCGGCTTCAACCGCGTTCTCTTTCAAAAACCGCGACAGGACGCGGGGGTAGGATGTGGCGATACGGCGACCCGCCAGACTGCTTGGGCCGCCATAGGCGAAACCCTCGGGCACGGCGAGCTTGAGCTCGCATCGCCCAAATCCGAGCGCCATGAGTTCCTCCGGCGCGCGCGCGCCGCCGAACTCCGCCAAAACGTTGCGTCCAACGATGCCGAAATCCGCCACGCCATCGGCCACAAACGCCGGAATGTCGTCATCGCGGATCCGCAGCAGATCGATCGGCGCATTCTCAACCCGGTAGAGCAGTTCGTTGGCGCCCTTCACGAGGCGAAACCCCGCGCTCTCCAATATGCCCAAGCTGCGCTCGGCGAGGCGGCCGCTCTTCTGGATGGCTATACGAAGACGCGCGGTCATCGCTTCTTCCCCGCCAAACGATCGAGAATACGGCGATACCCCTTGTAGGGCATCTCCTTCAAAAACCGCGCCACGCGCACCACCGTCGCGGTGCTTGCTTCCGCCTTCTGGGCGATGTCGCGGTAGGACAACTCGCCTTCGTCGAGCAGACGGGCGACCAGCCATCGCTCCGACAAAGCGCGCACCTCGCCCGGCGTGCAGAGATCGCTCAGAAACGCCTGCGCTTCGGCGCGGCTGCGCAAGGCCAGGATGGCGTCGTAAAGATCAGGCTTCGACATGTCTTGGTGTGCTACTACGCTAATACGACGTTGACAAGCCCCCGCTGCATCCAGGCCTGCCGGCTTTAGGACAGCCAGGGCGGGATGGGCAGGTTGTTGGCTTTCAGGAACTCAGGGTTGAACAAACGGCCCATATAGCGATTGCCGTAGTCGCACAGGATGGTGACGATGGTTTTTCCTGGCCCCAGCGCCTTCGCCAGGCGTGTCGCCCCCAAAACGTTGAGCGCGGACGATCCGCCGACGCAAAGGCCTTCCTCCTGGACGAGCCGATAGAGCACCGGAAGCCAGTCGGCGTCCGCCACGCGAAACGCCTCGTCCACGACCACGCCCTCGAGGTTCGCGGTGATGCGGCCCTGACCGATGCCCTCGGTGATCGAGCTGCCTTCGGCCTTCAGTTCGCCGTGCTTGTACCAGTTGAACAACGCCGCGCCGTGGGGATCAGACAAGCCGATGACGACATCCTTGCTCTTCGCCTTGAGCCCGAGACTGACGCCGCCCAACGTGCCGCCCGATCCAACCGCGCAGATAAAGCCGTCGATCTTGCCTTGGGTGTCGCGCCAGATTTCTTCCGCCGTGGTTTCGATGTGACCCTGGCGGTTGGCGACGTTATCGAACTGGTTCGCCCAGATCGCGCCGTTGGGTTCCGACTTCGCCTTCTCCTCGGCGATGCGCCGCGCGACCTTGGGGTAATGATTGTCGCTCGCCGCGGGCGCTGGATCGACCTGCACGAGCTCCGCGCCGAGTGCGATGACGGCGTCCTTCTTTTCCTGGCTCTGCGTGCGGGGCATGACGACCACCACGCGATAGCCCTTGGCCGCGCCAATCAACGCCAAGCCAATGCCCGTGTTGCCAGCAGTGCCCTCCACGATCACGCCGCCGGGCTTGAGCGCGCCGCGCCGCTCGGCGTCCTGCACGATCGCCAACGCAGCCCGGTCCTTCACGGATTGGCCGGGATTGAGAAACTCCGCCTTGCCCAGAATGGTGCATCCTGTCTCCTCGGATGCGCGTTTCAGCTTAATGAGCGGCGTGTCGCCGATCGCGGAGAGAACCGAAGAATAGATCATGCGCGCCTCGCCTAGCGATCAACAAACGCCCGCTCGAAGACAAAATCGCCGGGCTGTTGATTTGAGCCTTCCTCGAAGCCGCGCGTCAACAGCATCCCTCTGAGATCGGCGACCATGGCGCTGGAGCCGCAAATCATCACCCGGTCATGTCGTGGATCGAGCGGCCGCGCCTTCAGCGCGGCGAACAGCGCCTCACTTTCAATCAGGTCGGTGATCCGGCCCGTCAGCGCATGGCGCTCTTGCGTCAGACTTGACACGAAACGGAGTTGACCGCGCGCAACCTCGCCGATCAAGGGATGCGCGTGCGCCGCGGCCACCTGTTCCCGCGCGAACGCGAGTTCGACACTGGTCCGGCAGGTCTGCGTGAGTATGACCTGCTCGTACCGCTCGTAAGTCTCCGGGTCATGAATGAGGCTCGCGAACGGTGCAATGCCTGTCCCCGTCGACAAAAGGAACAGGCGGCGCCCAGGCCGCAAGGCGTCGAGCACCAAGGTTCCCGTGGCCTTGCGCCCAATGAGCACGAGATCGCCTGCCGAGATTTGCGCGAGGCGGCTTGTCAGCGGCCCGTCCTTGACCTTGATTGAGTAGAACGCGAGTTCGTCGCTCCACGCCGGACTCGCCACGGAATAGGCGCGCAGTAAAGGCCTCTCACCCGAAGGCAGGCCAAGCATCACAAACTCGCCTGATCGGAATCGAAAGCTCGCGGGTCGCTCACAACTGAAGGCGAACAAGCGGTCGGAATAGTGCCGAACGTCGGTGACGGCGGCGAAGCGGGCGTTCGGCGGCGGCGGCAGCGCAAGGGCGAGCAAGGACATGTGCTTACCCAAGAAGCCGGCGCAAAGATGCGAGGAACGTGAGGTGCGGATCGAGCGCCACTGTGATCTGCCAAAGGGCCAGTGACGACACAAAACTCCCGATGACGCCCATCAGCAAGCGCGGACGCACGACGCTCACGGCGTAGGCCGCGATCGGCGCAGCCAAGACGCCGCCAATGACCAGTCCCGCGATGTCGCTCCAGCGGACGCCGCCAAGCGCGAAGAAGAACGTCGCGGAAATGGCCGCGGTCACCAGAAATTCGGAAACGTTGACGCTGCCGACGGCCTCGCGCGGCGCATGCCCGCGTCCTAGCAGGGACGTCGTCGTAATCGGGCCCCAGCCGCCGCCGCCCGCGGCGTCAAGAAAGCCGCCGATTAGGCCGATCCGGCGCGCGCCGTTGGGCGCGACAGGTTTTTCCGGCGCACGGCGAAACGCCAACGTTATGACGAACGCGCCCATCAAAAAGAGGTAAGCGGAGACGAGCGGCTTAAGCAGAGAGACAGGCGCGAAAGAAACGGCGAGCGCGCCCGCGACGCCGCCCGCCACGCCAGCGGGCGCCAGGCGCCAAACCAGGCTCCATTGCACATTGCGCCGCCAGGCGTGCGCCGCGCCGGAAACGCCCGTGGAAAATATCTCGGCTGTGTGAACGGCGGCGCTGGCGAGCGCTGGCGGCGCGCCCATCGCGACAAGGAATGACGTGGAGACAAGGCCATACGCCATGCCGAGGGCGCCGTCGACGAGTTGCGCGGCGAAGCCCACGGCGACGGATTGCCAGAAAAACGGCTCCATGAGCTACCCCAACCCGTGCGCCGCGAGGCGAAGCCGCGCGTCCGAGACCAGCGCGTCAAAAGAGGCGCCTTCCTTGCGCAACGACGCACGCGCTTCCGCGATCTCGTCCAGGGCCCGGCCCCAATGCTCGGGAAACGCTTCGCTCAGACGTTCACCCGCCACGCGGGCGACGGCAGGACTGGCGCCGCCCGTGCCGGCGGCGAGCGTGAGCCGCCCACGACGCACCACAGCCGGTGTGTGGAACGCGCACAGCGCTGGCGCGTCCTCTACATTCACAAGCACGCGCGCACGCCGCGCCGTGTCGGCCAAGAGCTTCGCCTCCGCAGGGGCAAGATCGGCGATCCAAACCGCGTGGTAACAAGCCAAATCGCCGCGCGAAGGGAGCCGGCGGGTCAACGTCGCGCCGGCGGCTGCTTCCAGTTCCGCTTCTGGCGCCTCCGACCAGACGTCGGGATCGCAGCCGCCACCGCGCAGCCAAGCGAGGCGCCGCAATGCGAGCGCGCCATTTCCGATCAAGGCTATTCTGGACGCCGAGGGATCAAGAAAAATTGGGATCATGCGGCGCGATGCTCCCGCACGCCGACACGCGCTTCCGCCGCGATCGCGCCGACGATCAGGATGGAGGGCCCATCGCCAAGTGTCGCGGCGAGCGCCGGCAAATCGCGCAGAACGCCGCGAAGCTTGTTTTCCGAGGTCGCCGAGGCGCTTTCAACCAAGGCGATCGGCGTCGTGCGCGCGACACCACGCGCCGCCAAACCCTCCACGATGCGTTCCGCGTGAAGCGCGCCCATGTAGATGACGGCCGTCTCGGCGGCCGCGGCCGCATCCGCCCAGCGGTCCTCTGCGTGTTCGTTGCGCGCAACACGCGGTGTTACGAACGCCACCGACCGCGAGACGCCGCGCTCCGTCAGCGAGACGCCGAGCGCGGACGCAGCCGCGAACGCGGCGCTGACGCCGGGCACCGTGACGACCGCAATTCCCGACGCTTGGCAGGCGTCTATCTCCTCAGCGGCGCGCGCGAACAGATGTGGGTCGCCGCCCTTGAGCCGGACAACCACGCGATGGCGTAAGCCCATCCGCACGAGCAACCGGCAGATCAAGCGCTGATCGACCGAGGGACGGTGCGCGCGTTTTCCGACATTGTAGAAGCGCGCTTTCGGCGCCAGAGCCAGTACGTCATCCGAGACGAGCGCGTCATGAAGAACGACGTCGGCTTCCGCCAACAAGCGCGCGGCGCGCACCGTCAACAGGTCAGCCGCGCCGGGGCCGGCGCCAACAAGATAAACTGTCCCCGTCATGCCGCCTCCGGCGCGTGCGCATGCAAGCCGCACTCCTTGTTGGCTTGCGCCTCCCACCACCAGCGGCCGGAGCGTGGATCATCGCCCGGGCGAACGGCCTTCGTGCAGGGTTCGCACCCGATCGAGACATAGCCGCGCGCGTATAATGCGTTGGTCGGGATGTCGTAGCGGCCCGCGTAAGCGAGGACGTCCGACCAGGTCCATTCGGCCAGCGGATTGTATTTAACGATGCCGCGTTCAACGTCATGCTCGCGCTCCGCCAGGGCCGCGCGGCTCACCGCCTGATCTCGTCGCTGCCCCGTGATCCAGGCGTCGCGCCCTTCAAGCGCCATGCCCAACGGCGCGACCTTGCGGATGGCGCAGCAGAGCTTGCGTTGCGCCACGCCCTCATAAAACCCATCACGGCCATGTGCGGCGACGTAGGCAGCCACCGCGCGAGCGCCCGGGGAAAACACCCGCACATCCAGGCCGTACCGCCGTCGCACCTCCGGAACGAGCGCCAGCGTCTCCGAATGCAGGCGTCCTGTATCCAGAGTGAAAATATCGATGGGAAGTTTGAGACGCGCGATGGCGTCCGTCATCACCATATCTTCCGCCGCCAGGCTGGACGCGAGCGCGGGCCGTTCGTGTTGCTCCGATATCGCGACGAGCGCGCGCTCCAACAGCAGCGTACGCGCGCTTAAGTTGGCGTCGTCTCGCGCCGCTTGATCGCCAGCCACAGCCGCGCCTTGGTAAGCCACGGGGAACGCCTGTAGCGCCGCGAGCGCACGCTCTGGCGACTGATCGTCGCGCAACGCCAGGGAATCGAAGCCGACGCGCGTCAGCGCCAGCGCCTGATCCGCGGTCACCGCGCCAAGCGCCCGCAGTCTGCCCGTGTAGCCAAGGCGATTGCGCAACAGGAACGCATGCGTATAGCCGCGCCCGTCGCCGATGCGGTGAAAGTCCACCGCAACGAGCGCAGCGTTCGATAACTTCCCGGCAAGCACACGAGCGTCATCGCCCGGTTGCAGCAGCACGGCGCCGCGGCCATCGCCTGCCAGCCACTCTTGCAGCGAGGCGTAGCGTCCGCCCTCCCATTCCTCAGCGGATGGGCGGCTCGCCGGCTTGACCACCGGCACGATCTTCTTGCGCGCGTCGCCATGACCGCCATTGGCCGGCGCATTGGGAGTCCTCTCCGGTGGCGCGAGGCGCGCTCCAATCACACACGGGCCGTCGGGCGTGATCTCGACGATGACGCTCATGCCGCTTGCTCCTGTTCAGCGAACAGCGCCTTGAACGCATCGACGCCAACGCGCTCGACGCAAGCGATGAAGCTTTCGCCCCCCCGCCGCATCTCAAGATAGCGGCGCGCCATCGCGTCAATGATGCCCGGAACCGCGTGTTGGCGCACGGCCTTTCCCATCAACGCTCCGAGCCGCGCTCCATTGTCGGAACGCCCGCCCAGCAAGACCTGAAACCAATCCTCGCCGCCTTTCTCCACGCCGAGCACGCCGATGTGCCCGACATGGTGATGCGCGCAGGCGTTGATGCAGCCAGACACGTTGATGGAAATGTCGCCCAGCGTTTCCTCGATTGGCGCGAGGCGCGCGCTGATCGCCGCCGCCAGCGGAATAGACTTGGCATTGGCGAGCGAGCAGAAGTCGCCGCCAGGGCAACAGATGATGTCCGACGCCAATGCAATGTTCGCACGCGCGAGCCCGCGCTCGCCAAGCGCATCGTACAGCTCCTGGAGCGAACGACGCGCTACATGCGGCAGAATCAGATTCTGCTGGTGCGACACGCGCGCCTCGCCGAAACTGAAACGATCCGCCAACGCGCCGACGAACTCGAGTTCGTCGGCGGTTGCATCACCCGGGGCGATGCCCTCGCGTTTCAGACTGATGACGACGGATGCATAGTCCGGGCGGCGATGGGCCTTAGCGTTGCGCGCTTTCCAGGCCCGGAACCCCGACGCCATTTCAAGCGACCCGGTCGGCGCCGGCCCCTCAGGCAGCGGCGGATCGACAAAATGCTTCGACACACGCGCAAGCGCGTCGTCGGTTAGCGTGCTCGGCCCGTCGCGCAGGCGCGACCATTCCTCGTCAACCAGCGCCGCGAACGCCTCCGCGCCCAAACTCTCGACCTGTACCTTTACCCGCGCCTTGTAGATGTTGTCGCGCCTGCCAAGTGCGTTGTACGCGCGTAGAACCGCCTCGCTATAGGTGAGCAACTCACGCCACGGCAGGTCTCGTTTGATAATCGAGGCGATGCGCGGCGTGCGCCCTTGTCCGCCGCCGACCTTCACAATGAGGCGCACCTCGCCCCGTTGGTCCCTGTAGAGGTCGAAGGCGAGATCGTGAACCGCGGTCGCCGCGCGATCGGTTTCGGCGCCGTTGAATGCGACCTTGAATTTGCGCGGGAGGTGGGCGAACTCAGGATGCAAGGTCGACCACTGGCGCATGAGTTCGCAATAGGGGCGCGGATCGACGATCTCGTCCGGCGCCGCGCCCGCGAACGCATCGGTGGTGACATTGCGCACGCACGATCCGCTGGTTTGAATCGCGTGCATGTTCACCTCGGCAAGCTCGGCCAAGATGTCGGGGACCTGCTCCACCTTCACCCAGTTGAACTGGACATTCTGCCGCGTGGTGAAATGGGCGTAGCCCCGGTCGAACGCGCGCGCGATCGCGGCGAGCTTGCGCAACTGCGTCGACAAAAGCACGCCATACGGGATCGCAACGCGCAACATCGGCGCATGGCGCTGAATGTAGAGTCCGTTCTGGAGGCGCAGCGGCTTGAAGGCGTCTTCGTCGATGGCGCCGGCAAGGTATTGCCGCGTTTGCTCGCGATACTGAGCCACGCGCTCTTCAACAATAAGCCTGTCTACCGCGTCGTATCGATACATGGCCTGCGCATTCAGGCGAGGGCGTCTCGCCAGCCGAACCTGGGGGCTGGACCAAGCGCGAGGAAGCGCCGCGCCCTAAAGCGTCGGTTTAGCGGCTCAGGCCGAATGATCGACCGGCGCGTCTCCCGCGATGGCCTGTTGGCGCAGCCATTCGATAAAGGCCTTCTGAACGAGTTCGAAACGCCGTCCTTTCGGCCAGACGAGCCAATAGGCGAAGCTAACCGGCGCCGCGCTGCCGCTGAACGGGGCGATCAGGGCGCCCCCGGCAAGGTCGCCCCGCGCAAGCTGCAGTTTCGCCAGCGCCAACCCCTTTCCCGCGGCGGCGGCTTCGATGGCGAGGCTCGATTGATTGAAGCGCAAGCCCCGCTCCACATCGTCGCGGCGAACGCCGCGCGCGGCGAACCACATCGCCCAAGTGGGGCACGTCGGGTCGCGCTCGGCGGTATCGTCATGAATGAGCGGAAGGCCCGCGAGATCATCCACCGCGCCGGCTTGCGC
This sequence comes from Hyphomonadaceae bacterium UBA2389, assembly GCA_002343395.1. Taxonomy (GTDB): domain Bacteria; phylum Pseudomonadota; class Alphaproteobacteria; order Caulobacterales; family Aquidulcibacteraceae; genus Vitreimonas. The sequence continues at coordinate 9,648 of DDSN01000038.1, forward strand.
GAGCAGACGCGGGCTGCAAACCACGACCACCGACTCCGACATCAAGCGCTCATACTGCAGGCCCTCGTAACCGCCGGGCCCATACCTGATCGCCAAGTCAATATCGCTGCCGGCGAAGTCTGTGAGCTCCATGTCGGCGGAGACGCGCACGTCCGCGCCGGGATGCATGTCCTGGAATTGGCTCAGGCGGGGGATGAGCCATTTAGAAGCGAACGACGGCGCCGTTGAGATCGATATGCGCTGCCCGCGTAGCGAAGTGCGCATCGCGCGCCCGGCTTGCAGCACCTCCGCCATGGCGGTGGTTGCGTGAACAAGCGTCGCCTGCCCGGCGTCCGTCAACTGAACGCCGCGCCCCAAACGGCGAAACAACGGCTGTCCCGCGAAATCCTCAAGCGCGCGGATGTGCTGGCTGACGGCGCCGGCGCTGATGTCGAGTTCGTCCGCGGCGCGCGCGAAGCTTCCCAGCCGCGCGGCCGCCTCAAAGACCCGCAAGCTCAGAAACGGCGGCAACAAATCCTCACTCGCCACCGCGCGTCGCCCCTATTGCCTGGCTGTCCCCGCCATATAGGGACCTTCCTTCCCAACGCTAGCGCGGAAGCGCGCCCTCGAGCGCCTCGATGAGGTCCTCCACATGCTCAAGCCCCACCGACACGCGAAACAAGTGATCGGTTATGCCCGCCCGCGCCCGCGCCTCGGGCGACATGGCGGCGTGGGTCATCGTGGCGGGGTGAGCGATCAAGCTTTCTATGCCGCCGAGCGACTCGGCGAGCGTGAAACGCGAAAGGCGTGATACAAATTCCCGCGGCGAAAACTCAGACTGCAGCTCGAAGCTCAGCATGGCGCCGAAACCGGCCTGCTGGCGCTTGGCGATCGCATGGCCAGGGTGTTGCTCCAGGCCCGGATAATACACCTGAGCGACTGACGCGCGCGTCGTCAGCCACGCGGCGACCCGTTGCGCGCTCTGCTGCTGGCGCTCGATGCGCACGAAGAGCGTGCGCAAGCCGCGCAACGTCAGCCAAGCGTCGAACGCCGAGCCGGTGACGCCCGTGCAATTGGCCCACCACGCAAGCTCTTGCGCCGCCGCGCCGTCCGCGGCGACAACGGCGCCGCCCACCACGTCCGAGTGGCCGTTCAAGTACTTCGTCGTCGAATGAACGACATAGTCGGCGCCCAGGCCGATCGGCTTCTGCAGGGCGGGGGACAAGAACGTGTTGTCCACCGCCACCCGCGCGCCGTTCCTCTTGGCCGCCGCCGCCAGCGCCGCAACATCAACCACGCGCATCAGCGGGTTGCTGGGCGTTTCAATCCAAAGCAAAGCCGCTGGTTCGCGCAACGCCTCCGCCACCGCGCTTTGCTCGCCCTGGTCGATATACTCGACGCGCAAGGCGCCTTTTCGCGCGCGCGCCTCCAACAGACGCCACGTGCCGCCATAACAATCATGCGGGGCCACAACGCGCGCGCCTGGCGCCAGCTGGGCAAGCACAAGATCGACGGCAGCCATGCCGGAACTCGTCACCACGGCGCCGGCGCCGCGTTCGAGTTTCGCCAGCGCGTCCGCGAGGAGCGCGCGCGTTGGGTTCCCGGACCGGCTATAATCGAAGGCGCGCTTTTCCTCAAAGCCGGCGAAACTGTAGTTTGAGGACAGGTAAAGCGGCGGCGTCACCGCGCCGTGCGCCGCGTCGCAGTCAATGCCGACGCTGCTTGCGATAGTTTCGTCGCGCATCAAAAACCACCTTCAAAAAAATCCCGGAGCAGCGGCGTCAGGAGGCCGCGCTCCTTCAGGAAGGCATCGTGGCCATAAACGGAAGGCAAGTCATAAAAACCGAGCAATTTGGGCAAACGCCCCGCAAGATCACGCATAGCAGCGTAAGGCACGAGTTGGTCGGTCGGGCATGCCGCCACAAGCGTCGGCGTTTTGACGGCTTCCGGCTCGATCGAGAACCGGTCAATCGCCTCGCTGAGCGAAAGCCAGCGGCGCGGAGGCATCGCGTCGACATAAGCTTCGCCTCGCGCGATGAGATAACGATCCAGAGCGCACAAGCCATCGGCCGCCATGCCGGGCTCAAACCGGCTCTCGAACTCTTCCGCGCTGCGATAGGTCATCATCGCCAGTTGGCGCGCCAGCGAAAGCCCAGCCGCGCCGTCGCCGTGTTCCAAAGCGAACGCCACGGTGCGGCGCTGCACGCCCCGCCATCCGGACGCTTGCGCGGATGCGCGCGCGGCCGCCGAGATCACGCACAGCCGCGCGACGCGCTCGGGCGCCAAGGCCGCGAACGCCAAGCCCACCATGGCGCCGTACGATGCGCCGACAAAAGCATGGAGCCTCTCAACGCCGGCGCCGCCGAGCGCATGCAGCATGAGACGCGCTTGATCATACGGCGTGATGCGGACATGCTCATCGTCCAACGGCGCGAAGTCGAACCCGATGACGCCAAAACGATCGAGCTCTACGGCGCCGTCCATGATCGGCGACCACCAGCCGCCGTCGCCGCACACTTGGCGCCCGCTGGATATGCCGCCCAGGGCGACAATCTGCGGACCTTCGCGCGCGCCGAAACGACGCAAACGCACGCACCCGTCGCTCAACCGGTCTCCAGACTCGAGGCGCCAACCTGATGCGATCGGAACCTCAACGTCCTCGAAAGCGGCGATTGCTGCCGGCTGCCGCGCTGCGAGCGCCCTCATGACGCCGCCTCCGGCTCGCGCAACATCACGTGCTCGACGCTGGCGAAGCACGCCACGCCGTTTGCGATCAGCGCTTCAGACAACCGGCGGGCTTCCTCGGCCGAAACACGCGTCAGGCGACATCGCGCGGCGTAACGCGCGCCTTGCCGCATGATCTGCAGGCTCTGCACCTCCGCGCCGACACCGGAGAGCGCCTCGGTTACGGCCGCCCATGCGTCGCTGCTGGTCAGCGTCAGGTGCAGATCATGATGAAGCGTCAAGCCCGCCAAGCCGCGTTGGTCCCGAGGTGTCGATGGGGCCCTGAATTTCAAAACGTCGCTCATGTTCGCCTCCGGACGCGAAAACAGTGTGCGACGATGTTCGATGGGCGCTTGCGGGACGCGGGGAAACGCCCCGCTTCTGGGGGCATCTCGCCTTCGCTTTAGCTGTATTTTTTACGCGCCCGCAAGCTGAGCATCAAATCGGCGCAGGCTGACCCTTTACCCGCCATTCTTGCGTTTGTCACTCCCTTTGCTGCGGGCGCGCAGGCGCGACAGCGCTCCACACTGAGAATATTTTTGCTTTTGGGTGTCTATTTTAGTTGCCGAGCGCAAATTTCTTCGTCACAAGGGGCGTGAGGAGCCGCCAACGTGCGTCAAACGCGTCAAACCCGTGGTCTTGTTGTTGCAGTCGCTCAGTCGGCTGAAATGGCGATATTCAGGTTCGTCGCCCTCGTAAGCCTTAGCCTCGGCCTGGCGCTTATTAGCGCTGGAGCGTGGCAGCCGTGACCTGAACCCCTAACAGGATCGCTCGCATCGCCCCGCTCCCGAAAGGAAGCGGGGTTTTTGTCGCGCGCTCCTTCCAAAGGACCGATGAGCACCCCTCCGCCACCGAACGCCCCGAAAAGCACGCGCAGAAGCAGCGTGGTTACGTTCGGCCCGAACCGGGCGGCCGCGCGGTCCTACCTGCGCGCGGCCGGGCTCGACGACAGCGACTTCGCGCGCCCGCTGATCGCGGTGGTCAACACGTGGTCATCGGTAACGCCATGCAACATGCACCTCGGCGGATTGGCGGAACATGTCCGCCGCGGCGTGCGTGAAGCCGGCGGCGTTCCGATCGACTTCAACACCATCATGGTCACCGACGGCATCTCGATGGGAACGCCGGGGATGAAGGCGTCGCTCATCTCGCGCGAAGTGATCGCCGACTCCATCGAACTCGCGGTGCAAGGCCACCAACTCGACAGCGTCATCTGCATCGTGGGATGCGACAAGACCATCCCTGCCGCCGCGATGGCGTTGGCGCGCATGAATTTGCCCGGTTGCGTGCTCTACGGCGGGACCATCATGCCGGGTCATCACGCCGGTAAGGACATCTCGATCCAGGATGTCTTCGAAGCGATCGGCGCGCATGGCGCAGGCGCGCTCGATGACGACGGTCTCAGACAGGTTGAGAAGGCGTCATGCCCCGGCGCCGGCGCGTGCGGGGGCCAATTCACCGCGAACACGATGGCGATGGCGCTCTCGGTGATGGGGCTCTCGCCCATGGGCGCCAACGATGTCCCCGCCGTCCACGCCGACAAGCCCGCCGAGGCGGAGCGCTGCGGACGCCTCGCCGTTGAACTCACGCAACGCGGACAGACAGCGCGTCAATTCATCACCGCCGTGTCTTTGCGCAACGCGGCGGTCGCCGTTTCGGCGAGTGGCGGATCGACCAACGCCGTGCTCCACCTCGTCGCGATCGCGGCCGAAGCGGGCGAGGATTTCGGCATCGAGGATTGTCATGCGGCGTGCGGCGTCGCGCCGGTAATTTGCGACCTCAAGCCGGGCGGGCGTTTTCTCGCCTCCGACCTGTTCAACGCCGGCGGCACGCGGCTGGTCGCCAAGCGCCTGATGGACGCAGGCAAGATCGCGGATGCGCCCACGGTCAGCGGCAAAACGCTGTTCGCCGAAGCGCGCGAGGCGGTTGAGACCTCAGGCCAGCAAGTGGTTCGCGACTTCGCGTCGCCCGCCATGGCGCGCGGTTCGTACGCCGTCATTTATGGCGACGTCGCACCGCAAGGCGCCGTCATCAAATTGGCGGGACACGAGATCGACCGCTTCACCGGCCCAGCGCGCGTGTTCGATGGCGAAGAAGCCGCGTTTGAAGCCGTTCAAGCCGGCGCCGTGCACGAAGGCGACGTGATCGTCATTCGCTACGAAGGACCGAAAGGCGGCCCCGGCATGCGCGAAATGCTGCAAGTGACCGCAGCGCTCAAGGGACGCGGCGTCAAGGAGGTGGCGCTCATCACGGACGGTCGGTTCTCGGGCGCCTCATACGGATTCGTTGTCGGCCACGTTGCTCCCGAAGCCGCTGTCGGCGGGCCGATCGCTTTGCTGCGCGATGGCGACATCATCACCATCAACGTTCCAGATCGCGCCATCTCCGTAGCCGCAGACCTGAGCACGCGCAGGCCCGTTCCACCCGATGCGCCGCCGCCAAGCGGCGTCTTCGCCAAATACGCAGCGCTCGTCGCCTCCGCCGCGCAGGGCGCCGTCACCATTCCAAACCCACCGCCGCCGCAAGCCGCGCGGAAACCAGAGGTCACACCATGAAAGTTTATTCCGACGACGATGTGAGCGGCGAAGCGCTGCAGGGCAAACGGATCGCCATCATAGGTTATGGCAGCCAGGGACGCGCACACGCGCAAAACCTGCGCGATAGCGGCCACGACGTCGTCGCCGGCGTACGAAAAGGCGGCAAAGGTTGGCAAAACGCGCGCGCCGACAAAATCGATACCGCCGAGCCCGAGCACGCCGTGGAAGGCGCCGACCTCATCGCCGTGTTGACGCCGGATATGGCCCAAGAAGGCGTTTGGCGCGAAACTATAGAGCCGAAGGCGAAGAAGGGCGCCGCGCTCCTGTTCGCGCACGGCTTCACCATCCATTACGGGCGCGTCAAACCGCGCGCGGACATGGACGTTGTTCTCGTGGCGCCAAAGGGGCCAGGCGATCTGGTGCGCCGCGAGTTCGCGCGCGGCCGCGGCGTTCCAGCACTGTTCGCGGTCCACCAAGACGCAACCGGCGACGCGCGCGCGCGCGCCATGGCTTACGCGAAGGGAATCGGCGGAGGCGCGGGCGGGCTTATCGAAACGACCTTCGCCGAGGAAACCGAGACCGATCTCTTCGGCGAG
>DDSN01000038.1:15508-22515 GCA_002343395.1 Hyphomonadaceae bacterium UBA2389
GCCTACTTCGAGTGCCTGCACGAACTGAAGCTGATCGTGGACCTGTTCTACGAAGGCGGCATTTCGAAGATGCACGACTTCATTTCCGAAACCGCGAAATACGGCGCGGTCGTTTCAGGGCCGCGCGTGATCACGGAAGAAACCCGCGCGCGCATGCGCGAGGTCTTGAAGGACATTCAATCCGGGGCCTTCGCGCGCGATTGGATCCTCGAAAATCAGGCGGGCAAACCGCGTTACTCCGCCATGCTGAACGCGGATCGGCAGCACCCGATCGAAAAGACAGGCGCCGCCCTGCGCGCGCGCATGGCTTGGCTGAAGTCGCCCACGAACGCCTGACCCATGACCAGCGCCGCCGCCTCCCAAAACATCCAGGCAGACGCCGAACAGCTCACCGGCGCGCGCCTCGTCGTGCAAGCGCTTGAGCGCGAAGGCGTTGAGGTCGTCTTCGGCTATCCTGGCGGCGCCATCATGCCGGTTTATGACGCCCTGACTCAGGCGCGCTTCAGGCACATCCTCGTCCGTCACGAGCAAGCGGCGGCGTTCGCCGCGGACGCCTACGCGCGCGTGACCGGCAAGGCAGGCGTGTGCTTGGCGACATCGGGGCCTGGCGCGACAAACCTCATCACCGGCATCGCCAACGCCATGATGGACTCAGCGCCTCTCGTCGCCATCACCGGCAACGTGGCTTCGCCGCTCATGGGCACGGACGCATTCCAGGAGATCGACATCCTGGGCGTCACCCTGCCGATCGTGAAGCATTCCTGGATCGTGCGCGATCCCGCCGACATTCCCTCGATCTTCGCCGAGGCGTTTCACGTCGCCCAGTCCGGGCGCCCGGGCCCGGTGTTGATCGATCTGCCCAAGGACGTGCAGTTCGCAAGCGTGCGCGCCCCGCGCATGCCGCGTCGCGTCGCGCTCTACGCCGCAGCCGCTGATCCCGCTCAGATTCGCCGCGCGGAGTCCGCGATCAGCGCCGCGAAGAAGCCGCTTCTGTATGCCGGCGGCGGCGTTCGTATCGCGCGCGCCACCGGGCAGGTTCGCGATTTCGTACGCCGCACCGGCATTCCGGCGGTGTCCACACTGCAGGCGCAGGGCGTTATCCCGAACGACTGGCCCGAGAGTTTGGGCATGCTCGGCATGCACGGCACACGCGCGGCGAACCAGGCCGTTCAAGAATGCGACCTGCTCATCGTGCTCGGCGCCCGTTTCGACGATCGCGCGACCGGGGCGCTCGCCAAGTTCGCGCCAAACGCGCGCGTGATCCACATCGATGTGGACGCCGCCGAGATCGGCAAACTGCGCGATGCGCACATTCCAATTTCAGGGGACATGAGCGCCGTCCTCGCCGCCATGAACCCGCGCCCGCCCGCTATCGCAGACTGGGCGGAGACATGCCACGCAGCCGCTATTGAACACGCCTACCGTTACGACGCGCCCGGAGAAGGCGTCTACGCGCCGGCGCTGTTGAAGGAGCTGTCCGAGCGCGCGGGCGAGGCGTTCGTCGCCGCCTGCGACGTCGGCCAGCACCAAATGTGGGCGGCCCAGCACTGCCGTTTTTCCGACCCGCGCGCGCACCTCACCTCAGGCGGGCTCGGCGCGATGGGATACGGCCTGCCCGCTGGCATCGGCGCCAAGCTCGCGCAACCGGACGCGCACGTTTGCACCATCACGGGCGACGGTTCGTTCGCGATGAACATCCAGGAATTGGCGACGCTCAAACGCTACAATATCCCCTTGAAGATCGTGTTGCTCGACAACTCGATGCTCGGACTGGTGCGCCAGTGGCAGGAACTCTTCTTCGACCGCAACTTCAGCGAGGTCGACCTCTCTGACAATCCTGACTTCGTCGCTGTCGCCCAGGCGTTCGGCGTCGATGCGTTTCGAATTAGTCGGCGCGAGGAGGTCAGCGCCGGCATCGAGCGCCTGCTCGCCGCCGACGGCCCCTGCCTCGCGCATGTCATCATCGACCCGATGGCCAATGTCTGGCCGCTCGTTCCTCCTGGCAAAAGCAACGCCGAAATGATGTTCGGAGACAACATATGACGCAGACGTTCACGCTCCAGATTGACCGCGCCGAGGGATCGCTGCAGCGGCTGATTGGCCTCATTGAGCGTCGGGGCTTCCACATCGACCGGATGAGCGTCGCCGACGCCGGGCAACAACGCGAAGTTCGCTTGACGGTTCGGGCGCGCGACGAGGCCCGCTGCGTCGATGTGCTGGGACGCCAGATTGACAGGCTTGTGGGCGTGTCGCGCGAGCGATCTGTTTCGGAACCTTATCAAGAAGGGGCGGTCGTATGCACGGCGTGATCCCCGGTCAGCGGGACCCAAACCGCGTCATCGTTTTCGACACGACGCTGCGAGACGGCGAACAGGCGCCCGGCTTTTCCATGAGCGCCGAAGCCAAGCTCGAGATGGCGCGCGCGCTCCGCGATCTGGGCGTGGACATTATCGAAGCCGGTTTCGCCGCCGCCTCGCCGGGCGACGAGGAAGCCGTGCGCATTGTTTCTGGCGAAGTCGAAGGGCCGGTCTTTTGTTCGCTCTCGCGCGCAACCGAGAGCGACATCATCGCCGCTCACCGTGCGCTCTCCCATAACCGCCGCCGCCGCATTCATATTTTCCTCGGCACGAGCCCGATCCATCGCAAGGCCAAGTTCAATATGACGGCCGACGAGGTTTTGGCGCAGGCCATTCGGTCGGTGGAGTTCGCTCGTGAGCTCTTCGACGATATCGAGTTCTCCGCCGAGGACGCCATTCGCACGGAACCCGAATACCTTGGCGACGTGCTTGAGGCCGTCGCCGCCGCCGGCGCCACGACCCTTAACATTCCCGACACTGTCGGTTACGCAACCCCGGCCGAAATTCACGCGCTGTTCGCTAGCATTCATCGCCGCATCGCGCCGCGCTTTCCCGAAATAATTCTCTCCGCGCACTGCCACGATGACCTTGGCATGGCGGTGGCCAACACGCTCTCGGCGGTGCAGGCGGGCGCGCGGCAGGTCGAGGTCGCGATCAACGGAATCGGCGAGCGCGCCGGAAACTGCGCCTTGGAGGAAGTCGTCATGGCGCTGCGCACGCGCGCCGACCAGTTCGGACTCACGACCGGCGTGGACACGACAAAGCTCGTGAGCACCAGCCGTTTGCTGAGCGCGCTGACAGAGTCGCACGTGCCGCGCAACAAGGCCATCGTCGGCGTCAACGCCTTCGCGCACGAGGCGGGCATCCATCAGCACGGCGTCCTCGTCGATGCGCGCACCTATGAAATCATGCTGCCGCAGGATGTGGGCTTCGATGGAACGAGTTTTGTGCTGGGCAAGCACTCAGGGCGCCACGCCGTCGCCAAACGCGCCGCCGTTCTCGGCCATGAGTTGCACGGCAATGCCTTGAACGTGGTCTTCCGTGGCTTCAAGCAGCGCGCCGACGAGATCGGGGAAATCGACGACGCCGAATTGTTGGCGATCATTCGCGCGGCGCTTGAAGAACATGCGGAGGAAGGAGATCGCCGTGTCGCCGTCTCCTAGGACCTTATTCGATAAGGTGTGGGACGCGCATATCGTCTCGCCGGAGAGAGAGGACGCTCCCGCGATTCTCTACATTGACCTCCATCTCGTGCATGAGGTCACCAGTCCGCAGGCGTTCGCCGAACTCAAGCAACGGGGGCTACGGGTACGCCAACCGCAGCGCACCTACGCCACGCTCGACCACTCCACGCCGACGCGGCCGCCAGACGCGGCTGGGCGGCGCCCCTACATCACGCCGGCCGCCGAGGCGCAGGTGGAAACGTTGCGGCGAAACTGCGCCGGCTACGGCATTCCCCTGGCCGATTGGGACAGTCCCGACCGCGGCGTCGTCCATGTGATGGCGCCGGAACTAGGCCTCACCCAACCCGGCATGACCGTGGTTTGCGGCGATAGCCACACCGCAACGCATGGCGCCTTTGGCGCGCTCGCTTTCGGTATTGGCACCTCGGAGGTCGCGCACGTGCTGGCCACACAGTGCCTACTCCAACACAAACCCAAGCGTATGCGGGTGACCGTGTCTGGAGCGCTTCAGCCTGGCGTGAGCGCCAAGGATCTCACGCTCGCCGTGATCGCTCGTTTGGGTTTCGGCGGCGGGTCTGGATACGTCATCGAATATGCTGGCGAAGCGATCGCCGCACTCGACATGGAGCAGCGCATGACGCTGTGCAACATGTCGATCGAAGCCGGCGCGCGCTGCGGCCTGGTCGCGCCGGACGAGGTTACTTTTGACTATCTGCGGGGTCGCCAATTGGCGCCGCAGGGTCCTGAGTACGACGCGGCTGTAGCGAGATGGCGCCAGTTGGCGACCGATGATGGAGCGACGTTTGATCGTGTCGTTCGCATTGCAGCGGCAGACATCAAACCGACCATCACCTGGGGGACGCATCCGGGCATGGGCGCGGCAATCGACGAGCGGGTACCTGCATGCGACGATGCCCAATTGGTCAAGGCGCGCGCCTACATGGGCTTTGCTCCGGACGAGGCGTTGATCGGCCATCCGGTCGACGTCGTGTTCGTCGGCTCGTGCACCAACGGTCGCTTGTCGGATCTACGCGCGACGGCTGCCGTGCTGCGCGGCCGCAAGGTGCATCCGCGCGTGCGCATGCTGGTGGTGCCGGGCTCCGACGCGGTCAAGCGCGACGCCGAGGCCGAGGGCCTGCATGAGGTGTTCACTGCCGCCGGCGCCGAGTGGCGCCAGCCGGGTTGCTCGATGTGCATCGCCATGAACGGCGACCTCGTCGCACCCGGCCAGACCGCCGTCAGCACCAGCAACCGCAACTTCGAAGGCCGCCAGGGCAAGGGAGCGCGCACCGTGCTTGCCAGCCCGGCGACCGCGGCGGCGAGCGCGATTGCGGGGGCGATTGCCGATCCGCGCGCCCTGATGGCGTGACGTCAAAAGACTTTGTCCGCAAAGGACGCAAAGAACGCAAAGGAAAGCAGAGCATCAAACAGGCGTTCGGCAGGTACTCGCGATAGTCCATTCGCGAAACTGGCTCTTCTTTGCGTCCTTTGCGTCCTTTGCGGACAAGAATGCACTTCACCGCGCCCAGCCAAAGGGACCCACGATGCGCCCGATCACCAAGATCCAATCGACCACCCTGGTCCTGCCGCAAGAAAACATCGACACCGACCAGATCATTCCGGCGCGGTTTCTGACGACGACGGAACGTACGGGCCTCGGGCGTGCGGCGTTCTACGACTGGCGCTATGACGGCGCTGGCGCTGAGCGCGCCGACAGTGTGCTCAACGATCCGGACAGCAAGCGTCATGCGATTCTTGTCGCCGGGCGCAATTTCGCCTGCGGTTCCTCGCGCGAACACGCGCCGTGGGCGCTGCTCGATTACGGCTTCCAGGCGGTGATCTCCAGCGAAATAGCAGACATCTTCCGTTCCAACGCGCTGAAGAACGGCCTCGTCGCCATCGTGCTGGCGCCCGACAAACACGCCGAGCTGCTGGCGCGCCCCGGAATCGAGCTCACCATCGACCTGGAATCGATGAGCATCAGCGGACCGGATGGCTGGCACGCCGAGTTCACGTTGGATGCCTTTTCGCGCCGCTGCCTGATGATGGGCGTCGATCAGCTGGGGTATCTGCTGGCGCAGCGGCCAGCAATCGAGCAGTACGAGGCAGGCGCGTAGGTTGGGCAAGAGCGCAGCGATGCCCAACCCGCAAGCTGCGCCGTTGGGCACGGCTGCGCCTTAGCCCAACCTACAACCGCATCGCGACGCGCAGGTCGCCCCTACAACAACCAGATCCCGACCCCATGCACTTCACCATCACTCTGCTCCCCGGCGACGGCATCGGCCCTGAAGTGGTCGCGTCCGGCATGGCCGTGCTCGGCAAGATAACCGAGCGCTTTGGCCACAGCGTCGATTTCCACGAAGCTCTGATCGGCGGCGCGGCGATCGACGCCACCGGCAATCCCTTGCCGGACGAGACACTGGTGGCCTGCAAGCAGGCCGACGCCATCCTGCTCGGCGCTGTCGGCGGCCCGAAGTGGAGCGATCCGAACGCACCGGTGCGGCCGGAGCAAGGCCTGCTCAGGCTGCGCAAGGAACTTGGCCTTTACGCCAACCTGCGCCCGGTGACCGTGCACCCGGATCTGGCCGACCTGTCGCCGGTGAAATCCGATCGCCTCAAGGGCGTCGACATGCTGGTGGTGCGCGAACTCACCGGCGGCATCTATTTCGGCGAGAAGCGCCGCGACGGCGATACCGCTTTCGACGGCTGCAGCTACAACGTCGCCGAGGTCGAGCGCGTGGTGCGGCTGGCCGCGCGCCTGGCCGGCAAACGCAAGCGTCGGCTGACCCAGGTCGACAAGGCCAATGTGCTCGAAACCTCGCGCCTGTGGCGCCAGGTGACGACGCGGGTGATCGCCGAGGAGTTCCCCGACATCGACCTGGAACACCAATTGGTGGATTCGATGGCAATGCACCTGATCGCCAAACCGTCGGCTTACGATGTGATCGTCACCGAGAACCTGTTCGGCGACATTCTGACCGACGAAGCCGCGCTGCTGGCCGGCTCGCTCGGCCTGCTGCCGTCGGCATCGTTGGGCGACAGTGGCCCAGGCGTCTACGAGCCGATCCACGGCAGCGCGCCGGACATTGCCGGCAAGGACAAGGCCAATCCGATCGGCACCATCTTGAGCGTCGCCATGCTGCTGCGCTGGAGCCTGAAGCTGGAAGCCGAGGCCGCCGCCATCGAAGCCGCCGTAGGCAAGGTGTTGAGTGCCGGGTTGCGTACCGCCGACATTGCCGCAGGTGGCCCGACGCTGGGGACGCGGGCGATGACAGAGGCGATTGTTGCGGCGCTCGACGAGGGCATGAGGGCGTGAGGGCACGAGGGCACGAGGGCACGTAAGAGCGGTCGCCGGAGGCCTCCCCACCCGCATGCGTTGGGGGTCTTGTCGCCGAACCCGCCAATCACGCCCAGCCCGTTGACGCCGCGGGCTTCATGCTGTCTCTTGCCCTCTTGCCCTCTTGCC
>DDSN01000053.1:0-446 GCA_002343395.1 Hyphomonadaceae bacterium UBA2389
GCCAGGTCGAGGCGATGGCCGCGGCCGAAGGCGTCGCCGGCGCGCCGCACCCGGCGATCGCGCTTCCCGTTGCCCTCTTCGACGCGCAGGCGCGGCGCAACTCGCGCGGCCTGGACCTGGCCCACGAGCCGCAGCTGGCCACGCTGGGGCAGGCTCTGGCCGCCTCGACNNNGCCCGACCCTGGACCAGCGAGCCGCTACTGGCCTTCGCAGCCTCGCCGGCCGATCCGCAGCCCGTGCTCAACCCGGCCGACCTCGGCGACCGCGTCGGCGAGGTCACCGAGACCGCAGCGTCCGACGTACCGGCCGCCGTCGGCGTCGCCGTCCTGGCCGCACCCCGCTGGGCCGCAACCGCAGCGACGGCACGCGCGGCGATCCTCGAGTCGGCCTCCGATCGCCTGGAGGCCGAGACCCCGGCGCTGTGCGCGCTGCTCGTGCGCGAGGCCG
>DDSN01000053.1:556-20113 GCA_002343395.1 Hyphomonadaceae bacterium UBA2389
CGCCGAGCAGACCCCGCTGATCGCGGCGGCTGCCGTGCGCAGCCTGCATGCAGCCGGCGTGCCGCACGACGTGCTGCAGCTGCTGCCGGGCCGGGGCGAGGTGGTCGGCGCGGCGCTCGTCGGCGATGCGCGCATCGGCGGCGTGCTCNNACCGAGGTGGCGCGCCTGCTGCAGCGCAGCCTCGCGGGACGGCTGGGCGCCGACGGCCAGCCGGTGCCGCTGGTCGCCGAGACCGGCGGGCAGAACGCGATGATCGTCGACTCGTCGGCGCTGACCGAGCAGGTGGTGCAGGACGCGCTCAGCTCGGCCTTCGACAGTGCCGGGCAGCGCTGCTCGGCGCTGCGGGTGCTGTGCGTGCAGGACGAGGCCGCCGGGCGGCTGCTCGAGATGCTGCTCGGCGCGATGGCCGAGCAGCAGATCGGCGACCCGCGGCGGCTTGCCGTCGACATCGGGCCGGTCATCGACGCCCCCGCGCGGGCGGCCATCGAGCGTCACATCGAGTCGATGCGGGCGCGCGGCCGTCGCGTGTGGCAGCCGCTGCTGCGGCCGCACGGCCACGATGCGCGGGACACCGGCCGCGCGGCCGACGCGTTCGCCGCGGCCACGCGCCATGGCCACTTCGTCGCGCCGACGGTCATCGAGATCGACGGCCTCGCCGAACTGCAACACGAGGTCTTCGGCCCGGTGCTGCACCTGCTGCGCTACCAGCGCGGCGAGCTGCCGGCCCTGCTCGAGCAGATCAATGCCAGCGGCTACGGCCTGACCTGCGGCGTGCACACGCGCATCGACGAGACGGTCGTGCGCGTGGCCGGCTCGGTCGAGGCCGGCAATGTCTACGTCAACCGCAACATCGTCGGTGCCGTGGTCGGGGTGCAGCCTTTCGGCGGCGAGGGGCTGTCGGGCACGGGCCCGAAGGCCGGCGGGCCGCTGTACCTGCTGCGGCTGCAGGCGGGCCTCGACCCGGGCGCGGCCCGCGAGGCCGTGCGCCGAACGGGCCCCGTGGCCACGGCGCCGGTGCGCGGCTTCGTCGTCGATGCGGTCGGCGTCGAAGGCGGACCGATGCTCGGTGCGCTGCGCGCCTGGGCGCTCGCCCACGACGACCGCTCGCTGGCCACGGCCTGCCAGCGCCTGGCCGCGGCGACGCCCGTGGGCCCGTGGCGCGCGCTGCCCGGCCCGACCGGCGAGGCCAACCTCTACGCCGTGCTGCCGCGCGAGCGCGTGCTGTGCCTGGCTGGCGATGTTTCCGCGCGGCTGGCGCAGCTCGCGGCGGTGCTGGCCGTCGGCAGCCGCGCGCTGTGGCCGGCGGCGGCGGCCGACCTGCGCGAGCGGCTGCCTGCCGAGGTGCGCGAGCGCGTCGACCTCGTCGACGACTGGCGGCATGCCAACGCCGGCTTCGACGCCGTGCTGCATGCCGGCTCGCCCGCCGCGCTGACCGCCGTCCTCGAGGCCTTGTCGAATCGGCCAGGCCCGATCGTCGGCGTCACGCACATGGCCGGCACCGACATCGCGCTCGAACGGCTGCTGCGCGAGCGTTCGCTCAGCGTGAACACCACCGCCGCCGGCGGCAACGCCAGCCTGATGACGATGGGCTGAGGCCCACGCCGCTTCCCGGGGGGAAACCTGCATGCCGATCCTCGTGAACCCCGCAGCGGGCCTGCGCCGCAGGGGATTCGTCGCCGGGGCCGCGTGGGCGGCGGCCGCGGCCGCAACGGCGCAGCCCAGCGCGGCGGCCGGCCGGCGCCTCGGCTTCGCGCTCGGCAGCGGCGCCCTGCACGGCTGGGCGCACATCGGCGTCGTGCGCGCCTGTGCCCGGCTCGGGCTGCGGCCCCACGCGATCGCCGGCTGCAGTGCCGGCGCCGCGGTCGGCGCCCTGTGGGCCGCCGGCCTGGACGCCGACGAGATCGCCCGCGTCGCGCGCACGATCGACTGGAAGGCCGCCGGACCGCTGCAGTGGCTGCTGCCGGGCCGGCGGCGCAACGACAGCGTGCGCGAGGCGATCGAACGTGCCGTCGGGGGCCGCGCGATCGGCGAGCTGCCGGTGCGTTTCTGCGCCGTGGCCACGGACATGCTCGAAGGCGAGCCGGTCGTGCTCGACGCCGGCTCGACGGCGCTGGCCGTCGCCGCCTCGAGCTCGGTGCCGGTGTGGTTCGAGCCGGTGCGCCTGGGCGGCCACGAGCTCTCCGACGGCAGCCTGACCGCGCCGGTGCCGGTGGAGGCCGTCCGCATGCTCGGCGCCGACCGTGTGATCGCCGTCGACGTGGCCTACCGTCCCTACGAAGGCCGGCCGTCGAGCAGCGCGGACTACGCGTTCCAGGCCCTGCACATCCTGACCAACGCGCTCGCGCGCGAGCAGACGCAGGCCGCCGACCACCTGATCCGGCTGGATCTGCACCACCTGATGCAGGGCCGCTTCGACCCGGCCGCTCTGGTCGACGCCGGCGACGCGGCGATGATGGCCCTGGCGCCCACGCTGCGCGGCGGCTGAGCGACGCCGCGGGCGAGCGCAGGCCGCCAACCGGCGCGCGCAGCGCCGGCTCACGCGGCGCCGTGGCGAGCACCGGGTCCCGCCGGCGCGCTGCAGCGGCCTCGGGATTTCAGGGCGGCGGTACCGATGGCCGCGGCGGTGCCGGTCGCCGCCCGTCGATCAGGTGCCGGATCGCCAGCCACGGGTGGCGCCACAGCATGCGCGGTCCCGCATAGCGCATCACGCCGCGGATGGCCTCGCGCTGGCTGCGCCCGTAGCAGTGGATCGGGCAGTTCGCGCAGGTCGGCTTCTCCGGCCCGTAGGTGCACAGCGCGAGGCGCTTGCGCGCGTACGCGAGCAGCGACGCACACTCGGCGCACAGGCCAGCCGCGCCGCGTGCCGAGGCCGGATGGTGGCCGCGGCAGTAGATGCGCAGCATCGCGGCGATCGTGGCCTGCTCGCGATGCAGGTGCGGCGCCGCCAGGCGGGCCTCGCGCTCGGCCGCCGTGGGCGCGTGTCGGGTCGAGGGGTTGTCCATGCGCCCCGCAGTGTCGCAGCAGCGCGCCGCGTCGGGCAACGGGGGGGCGACAATGCCGGTCGACATCAGCACCCGGTTCGGCAGAACGGCATGACCCCTCGAGCGGCCCAGCGCCGCCCCGCACGTCGACAGCAGCAGCAGCCGCAGCCCGGCCACGACACGATCCGGCCGCCCGGCGCACGCGACCTGTTGCGCGAGCTGCAGCTGCCGCTGGACGCCCTGCGCTGGCTGCCGCAGGCGCTGCGCCTGCGGCGCCGGCACACGACGCGGCCGCGCCACGTGATGCTGCTGCCCGGCTTCGGGGCCGACGAACGATCGATGGCCGTGCTGCGGCTGTACCTGCGACGCGTGGGCCATGTCGTGGCCGACTGGGGCCAGGGGCGCAACACGGGACGCCTCGGCCGCCTGCTGCCGGCGCTGAAGGCCCGGGTCCAGGAGCAGGTTCTGGCCGCCGGGGAGCCGATCGTGTTGGTCGGCTGGAGCCTGGGCGGCTATCTGGCTCGCGAGATCGCGCGCGACCACCCGCAATGGGTGCGCAAGGTCGTCACGCTCGGCAGCCCGGTCGTCGGCGGCCCGCGCTACACGGCGGTCTCGCTGTGGTACCGGCTGCGGGGGCACGACCTGCGCCGCGTCGAGGACCAGGTCGCCGGCCGCTACGCGACTCCGCTGCGCGTGCCGGTCGCCGCGATCTGGTCGCGCCGCGACGGCGTCGTCGCGTGGCGGGCCTGCGTCGACCGCTGGTCGCCGCACGTGCGCGACATCGAGGTCTCGGAAACGCACCTGGGCCTGGCCTTCGCGCCCTCCGTGCTGGCGGTCGTCGCCGACGAGGTCGAGCGCGACTAGCGGCCGCCGCGCACGCGGCGGCCAGCCGGTCAGCGGTAGCTGGTCAGCAGGATGCTGGTCTCGCTGCTCGCGATGCCCTTGATCAGGCGGATGCGTTCGAGCACGCGCGACAGTTCGCCGACGTCGCGGGCGCGCAGCTCGGCCAGCAGGTCCCAGCGCCCGTTGGTGTCGTGCAGTGCCTCGACACCCGGCTCGCCGAGCAGGCTGGCGATCACCGCGCGGGTCTGGTTGCCCTCGACGAGCACGCCCATCCAGGCGCGGATTTGCTGCGGTTGCGCGTCTGGCCGCAACCGGACGCTGTAGCCGACGATCACGCCACTGTCCTCGAGCTTGCGCAGCCGGTTGGTCACCGTGCCGCGCGAGACGCCGAGCCGCGCGGCGAGCGCGGCGATCGGCGTGCGGGCGTCCTGACGCAACAGGGCGATCAGCTCGCGGTCGGTGTCGTCCATCGCGGGGCCTGGTGAGGGAAAGGTTGCGGGCCGGCCGGCGCATTGTCGGCGCTGTCGGGCACGCCGGCCAGGCCACCCGTCTCGGCGGTCGCTGCGGGCCGCCACCTCAACCCGGTGCCCATTCGTGCGCAGCCAGCCTCTACGATCGTCGGCGCACGCGCTCGGGAGGTTGGAGGTGACGGAACAGCGGCGCAGGACGATCCGCATCCTGCTGGCACTGGGTGGGCTGTCGCTCGCCGCAGCCGCCCTGGTGATGGACCGGCTCGGCGGCGTGCCGCAGTTCGGCGCGCGCCAGGCGGCGCTGCTCGCCGCAGGGCTCGCGGCCTTCGGTGCCTCGTTCGTGCCGCGGCTCTGGGGCCGGCTGGCGCTGGGCTTCGCCTCGATCCTCGTCACCCTCGGGATGGCCGAGGTCGCGCTGCGCCTGGCGGCAGCCGAGCACTTCGCGCCGATCCTGGCGCACGACCCGCTGCTCCACTACAAGCCGATTCCCGGTGCCGCGCATTACTTCGACGTCGATCCGGCCAACGGCGGGGGCAAGGTGCTGGTGCGCATCAACCAGGCCGGCTACCGGGGCGACGAGCTCGATCCCGCACACACGCGCCCGCGGGTGGTCGTCTACGGCGACTCGAACGTCATCGCCGAGTTCAGCGCGACCGAGAAGACCTTCCCGGTGCAGCTCGCGCGCCAGCTCGGCGCGCGCGGCCTGCCGGTGGAGGCGGTCAACGCCGGCGTCTCCGGCTACGGCCCCGACCAGGCGGCCCTGCGGCTGCAGCACGAGATCGCCACCCTGCGGCCCGAGCTGGTCGTGATGGTGGTCTTCGCGAGCAACGACTACGGCGACCTGATCCGCAACAAGCTGTTCACGCTCGATCCGCAAGGCCGGCTCGTCCGACGCGACAGCACACTCGCACCCGGCCTGCGCCGGGGTTTCGACAGCGCCATCCGCAGCCCGATGGTCATGCGGGTGGCCAGCCGCGCGTGGCTCGGCCTGCAGGGGCGCCGGCAGTCGGCGAACACGCCCGAGGACTTCCTGAAGGCCGCCGCCGACGACTGGCGCGGCGACCCCTCGCCCACGGTCACCAACCTGCTCAACGACTACTGGGACGCCGACATCGCCCTCGAGCCGGACGGCGCATCGGCCCGCCACAAGGTCCGGCTGATGAGCGAGGTCATCGCGCAGATGAAGGCCACCGCCACCCGCGGCGGATCCCGGCTCGCGCTGGTGGTGATCCCGTCGCCGATCGACGCGCTGCCCGACAACGACTTGCTGAACGTCGACGCGGCACGCCATCCGCGCTACCGGCGCGACGCCCTGGTGGGGCCGCTGCTCGAGGCAGCGCGTGCGCACGGCGTGCCCTGCGTGGACCTGTACGCCGCGTTCACCGCGGGCGACACGGCCACGTACTACCGCCGCCGGGACGACCACTGGAGCGACCGAGGCCAGGCGCTCGCCGCCGAGCTGACGGCACGACTCGTCCTCGAGCAAGGCCTGCTGCGCCCGCGCTGAGCGCTCGCGGCGCTCAAGGCGGCGCCACGCGCGGCAGGTTGTCCATCACCGCGCGCAGCATCGCCCGGCTGTCGGTGATGACCTGGGTGCGCCAGGCCGGCGACGACGGGTTGAACATCTCCTGGTAGTCGCGGCGGATCCGCGCCTCGTCACCGGGACTGGCGTAGCCGTGTTGCACGCCCTGGTTCTCGAGCAGCGTGACGTGCAGCGATCGGATCGAACCCAGCGTGGTCTGGCTGTCCATCGTGCCGTACTCGAACACCGCAGGCAGGTGCAGGCCGCTGCGGCGCAGCGAGCCGATCCAGCCGACGACGTCGCCGGTGACAGTGTAGAAGTCGGCGCCGGACCCCCAGTCGATCGCCTGGCCGGCGAAGACGGCCTCGAGCCGCTCCCGCACGCGCGGGTCCTTCGGCGGGTCGAAGAACAGGTGCAGCCTGCCGCGGGCACCGTAGCCCGTGTGCAGGTCCAGCGACATCGACAGGGGATAAGCCTCGAGGATCGCCTGCAGCTTCGGCGCCAGCGCCGCCAGCTGAGGCTCGAGCGCCTGCCCCCCGTAGTAGATGCCCCGCGGCACCTGGTACTGCCCCTGCAGCACGGCCTGGCGCAGCGTGCGCATCCCGTGCCGCGCGATCAGCGCCACCGCGCGCAGGTGGAACAACCGGTTGGCCAGCGATCCGGTGTCGGCCGGACCCTGCGGGTTGATCACCGCGTCGACCAGCGGGTAGCCCGCGTTGACGGTGCGGTACAGCGCGTCGCTCGTCGAGGCGTTGCGGTTCAGGTCGACGTTGTTCTCGGTGAAGCGCCGGCCGGTGGCGAAGCCGTAAGGGTTGAGGGTGTGCAGGAACAGCACACCCGTCTCGGCGAGCGCCTCGGCGCTCGTGAACTCGGCCATGAACAGGCGCATCACCGCGCTGCCCGTCGGCCCCTCGACGCCGTGCACGCCGCTGGAGATCACGAGCAGCCGCTTCGGCGCCACCTGAGCCGGCACGTACAGCGCATCGACGCTCAGTCCCTGCAGGCCGCTGCGGCTGGGCACGGCCAGCGCGAAGCGCTCGACGCCGGACAGCCGCGCGGCGATCGCATCGCCGCGTGCGAGGAAGTCCCGGCGTGCAGCCGCGTAGTCGTCGGCGAACCAGGCCGCGGCGGCCGGATCGGGCGTGACCGGCGGGTCCTTCGGCGCCCAGCTGGCATAGAACCACGTGCTCGCGCCGACCGCGAGCGCGGCCAGGACCAGCATGGCGGAAAGCAGCCGCCTGATCGTGCGCAACATGTCGTCGGGCTCCCGGCAGCGAAACAGGCCCCGACTGTAGACCCGCCGCAGCGCACCGCCGGGGCTGCGCAGGCTTTACAGTCCCGCCCCATCCCCCCGCCCGGAGTCCCCGATGCACAAGTCCGCCCAAGCGATGCTCGAGCTGCTGCCGCAGATGCCGGTGATGCCGATCGTCTGGATCCACGATGCCGACACCGCGCCCAGTGTCGCGCGGGCGCTGGTCGACGGCGGCGTGCGGATCTTCGAGGTGCTGCTGCGCACGCCGGCGGCGCTCGACGGGATCACCGCGATGCGCCGTGCGGTGCCGGAGGCGACCATCGGCGCCGGCACGCTGCTCGGCGCAGCCGACGTGCAGCGCGCGCTCGATGCCGGCGCGCAGTTCGGCGTCTCGCCGGGCCTGACGCCGGACCTGCTGCACGCCGCCGTCCGCCTGGAGCTGCCACTGCTGCCCGGCGTCTGGACGGCCAGCGAGGTGATGCAGGCGATGGCCTGCGGCTACGAGGCGCTGAAGCTCTTCCCGGCCAACGGGCTGCTGGGGGTGACGCAGATCGAGCAACTGCAGGCGGTGTTCCTGCGCGCGCGTTTCTGCGCGACCGGCGGCATCAAGCCCGAGCACATCCCGCGCTACCTGGCGCTGAAGAGCTGTCCCACGGTCGGCGGCAGCTGGGTGACGCCGCCGGCGCTCGTCGCCGCGCGCGACTGGCCGGCCATCACGGCGCTCGCCCGGCAGGCCGCGGCCTTCGCGGCGGAACGCGCCGCCTGAGGAGACCACAAGGCCCGCAGGCACGCCCGGCTGCCGGGCGCGCGGCCTGGGGAATCCTGCGGACGGCTTGTGCGCAGGCTGTGGACGGGCCGCTGATGCGGGGCCGATTCCCGGAGTACGTCCTGTGGACAACTGGCCCGGTGACAGTGGGCAAGTCCTGAACGGCGGGTGGAAAACCGGCGCAGAAAACCCTCGAGCCCGGTGGAGCGCCTGTGCAGCCGCTGTGGACCGGCGGTGGACAAGCGCGGCGCCGCGCGGCGGCTCCAGATCCCGCCGCGCTCAGACGTGCAGCGCGTGCCCCAGCGCCCGCATCGCCGCCTCCTGCACCGCCTCGCCGAGCGTCGGGTGGGCGTGGATGGTGCCGGCGACGTCCTCGAGCCGCGCGCCCATCTCGATCGACTGCGCGAAGGCCGCGGCGAGTTCGGACACCGCGTGGCCCACGGCCTGCCAGCCCAGGATCAGGTGGTTGTCGCGCCGCGCGACCACGCGCACGAAGCCTTCGGTGGATTCCAGCGTCATCGCGCGGCCGTTCGCCGAGAACGGGAAGTGCGCATGCACCGCGTCGATGCCCGCGGCCTCGGCGTCGGCCGGCGACGGCCCCGCGACGACCACCTCCGGGTCGGTGAAGCAGATCGCCGGGATCGCCGCCGGCATCCAGCGGCGCTTCGCGCCGCTGATCAGTTCGGCCACCATCTCGCCCTGCGCCATCGCGCGGTGCGCGAGCATCGGGTCGCCGGTCAGGTCGCCGATGGCCCAGACGTTGCGCATCGACGTGCGGCACTGGTCGTCGATCCTGACCGCGCGGCCGGCCATGTCCAGCTGCAGCGACTCCAGCCCCCAGCCGTCGCTGGCGGGGCGACGGCCGACGGCCACCAGCACGCGGTCGGCCGGCAGCGCGAATTCGTCGGCCATCGCGCTGCGCACGCTCAGCGCACGGCCGTCGTCGGTCAGCCCCTGCACGCTGCAGCCCAGGTGCAGCACGACGCCCAGCCGCTTCAGCGACGCCAGCACGGGGCGGGTCAGCTCCTCGTCGTAGGCCGGCAGCACGCGCTCGGTGGCCTCGACGACGGCGACCTCGACGCCGAGCTTGCGGTAGGCGATGCCGAGCTCGAGCCCGATGTAGCCCGCGCCGACGACGACCAGGCGCTTCGGCAGGTCCGCCGGCGACAGCGCCTCGGTCGACGAGATCACCGGGCCGCCGAAGGGCAGGCCCGGCAGCTCGATCGGCCTCGACCCGGCGGCCAGCAGCAGGTGCTCGCAGCGCAGCCGCTGAACCTCGCCGTTGGCGTCGCGCACGTCGACGGTCTTGCCGTCGACGAGGGTCGCCCGGCCGGCGATCACGCGCACGCCCGCCTTGCGCAGCAGCGACGCGACGCCGCCGGTCAGCCGGCCGACGATGCCGTCCTTCCAGCGCACGGTCTGCGCGAGGTCCAGCGACGGCTGGGCCACGCGCACGCCCAGCGGCGAGCCCTCGGCCCATTGGCGCGCCTGCTCGAAGGCCTGCGCGGCGTGGATCAGCGCCTTCGACGGGATGCAGCCGATGTTCAGGCAGGTGCCGCCGAGCGCCTCGCCCTCGACGAGCGTCGTGCGCACGCCGAGCCGGGCGGCGCGGATCGCGGCCACGTAGCCGCCGGGGCCGCCGCCGATCACGAGCAGCGTGGTGGGGGACTCCTTCATCGCGCGCCTCTCAAGCGGGTTCGACGAACATCAGGGCCGGCGCCTCGAGCAGCGCGCGCACGGCCTGCACGAAACGCGCCGCGTCCATGCCGTCGACGACCCGGTGGTCGAACGANNCGCTCGACGATGCGGTTGACGCCGACGATCGCGACCTCCGGGTGGTTGATCACCGGGGTCGTGACGATGCCGCCGAGCGGGCCCAGGCTGGTGACGGTGATCGTCGAGCCGGCCAGTTCGTCGCGCGCGGCCTTGCCGGTGCGCGCCGCGTCGGCCAGACGCGCGATCTCGGCGGCGGTCTGCCACAGGTCGCGCGCCTCGGCGTGGCGCAGCACCGGCACGACGAGGCCGCCCTCGGTCTGCGTCGCGATGCCGACGTGCACCGCACCGAAACGCGTGACCGATCCGGCCTCGTCGTCGAAACGCGCGTTGACCTGCGGGACCTCGCGCACCGCGAGCACGATCGCGCGCACGATCAGCGGCAGCACGGTCAGCCTGCCGCGGGCCTCGCCGTGGCGCGCGTTGAGCTGCGCGCGCAGCGTCTCGAGCTCGGTGACGTCGACCTCCTCGACGTAGCTGAAGTGCGGGATGCGGCGCTTGGCCTCCTGCATCTTCTGCGCGATGCGCCGGCGCAGCCCGATGACCGGCACGAGCTCCTCGTCGTGCCGCTCGGCCAGGCGTGGCCCCTGCGCGCCGGCCACGGGCTGGCCGCGCGTGGCGACGTAGGCGTCGAGGTCGGCGTGCGTGATGCGCCCGGCCGGGCCGCTGCCCGGCACGACCTGCAGCTCGAGGCCGAGTTCCCAGGCGCGGCGGCGGACCGCCGGCGACGCAAGCGGGCGCTCGCCAGGGGCACGCAGCGCGGGAGGCGCAGCGCCGCGCGTGGAGGCCGCCACCGGCACGGCGGACCGCACCATGGCGTCGTCTGCCCGCCCGTCCCGATCCGGGCGCGGCGCGCGTGCGCCCTGCGGCACGCCGGGCCCCTCACCCGTCGTCGACGCCAGGGAACCGCTCGGCGGAGCCGGCACCGCTGCCGCCCCCGTCGCCGGCGACACGATCCCGGGCGATGCCGTCGACGATGCGGGGCCCGGGACCGGCGTGGCCCCGGTTCCCGACGGCGCGGACGCGCCGGCCTTCACGTTGCCCTCGCCCTCCACCTCCAGCCGGATCAACTCGCTGCCGACGGCCATCACCTGCCCGACCGCTCCGCCGAGCGCGAGCACGGTGCCGCGCACCGGCGACGGGATCTCGACGGTGGCCTTGTCGGTCATCACGTCGGCGAGCACCTGGTCCTCGCCGACCAGGTCGCCGGGCTGCACGTGCCAGGCGACGAGTTCGACCTCGGCGATGCCTTCGCCGATGTCGGGCATCTTGATCACGTACGTGCCCATCATGCCTCCATCGCGCGCTTCAGCGCCGCGCCGACGCGGGCCGGGCCGGGGAAGTAGTCCCACTCCTGCGCGTGCGGGTACGGCGTGTCCCACCCCGTGACGCGCTCGATCGGGGCCTCGAGCCAGTGGAAGCAGTGCTCCTGGACCAGCGCGGTGAGCTCGGCGCCGAAGCCGCTGGTGCGCGTGGCCTCGTGCACGATCACGCAGCGCCCGGTGCGCCGGACCGAGGCGACGATGGCCTCGAGGTCCAGCGGCCACAGCGAGCGCAGGTCGATGACCTCGGCGTCGATGCCGGTCTCCTCGGCCGCGCAGGCGCTGACCCAGACCATCGTGCCGTAGGTGATCACGGTGACCGCCTTGCCCGGGCGGAAGACCGCTGCCTTCTCCAGCGGCACGGTGTAGTGGCCCTCGGGCACCCTGCCCAGCGGGTGTTTCGACCACGGCACCACCGGCCGGTCGTGGTGGCCGTCGAAGGGGCCGTTGTACAGGCGCTTGGGCTCGAGGAAGATCACCGGGTCGTTGCACTCGATCGCCGAGATCAGCAGCCCCTTCGCGTCGACCGGGTTGCTCGGCATCACCGTGCGCAGCCCGCAGACGTGGGTGAAGAGCGCCTCGGGGCTCTGGCTGTGCGTCTGCCCGCCGTAGATGCCGCCGCCGCAGGGCATGCGGATGGTGATCGGCGCGGTGAAGTCGCCCACCGAGCGGTAGCGCAGCCGCGCGGCCTCCGAGATGATCTGGTCCGCGCCGGGGTAGAAGTAGTCGGCGAACTGGATCTCGGCCACCGGGCGCAGGCCGTAGGCCCCCATCCCCACCGCGATGCCGACGATGCCGCTCTCGTTGATCGGCGTGTCGAAGCAGCGCGAGGGGCCGTACTTGGCCTGCAGGCCCTCGGTGACGCGGAAGACGCCGCCGAAGTAGCCGACGTCCTCGCCGAAGACGACGACCTTGTCGTCGCGGGCCATCGAGACGTCCAGCGCCGAGCGCAGCGCCTGGATCATCGTCATCGGCACGGCGTTGCCGGCCGTGGCGGGGATCGCGTTCGGGTCGTCCATCGCCTCAGACCCCCAGTTGCTGGCGCTGCAGCCGCAGGTGCCAGGGCATGCGCTCGAAGACGTCGTCGAACATCGTCGCCGGGCTCGGGATGTGGCCGTCGAGCAGCGTGCCGTGGCTCTCGGCCTCCTTCTGCGCCGCGGCGACCTCGGCCTCGAGTTCCTGCCGTGCCTGCTCGTGCTGGGCCTCGGACCACTCGCCCAGCCCGATCAGGTGCGCCTTCAGCCGCACGATCGGGTCGCCGAGCGGGAAACGCTGCCAGTCGTCGGCGGGACGGTACTTGGACGGGTCGTCGGAGGTGGAGTGCGCGCCGGCGCGGTAGCTCACCCACTCGATCAGCGTCGGCCCGAGGTTGCCGCGCGCCCGCTCGGCGGCCCAGCGCGACGCGGCGTACACGGCGAGGAAGTCGTTGCCGTCGACGCGCAGGCTGGCGATGCCGCAACCGACGCCGCGCGCCGCGAAGGTGGTCGACTCGCCCCCGGCGATCGCCTGGAACGACGAGATCGCCCACTGGTTGTTGACCACGTTCAGGATCACCGGCGCGCGGTAGACGTGGGCGAAGGTCAGCGCGGTGTGGAAGTCGCTCTCGGCGGTGGAGCCGTCGCCGATCCAGCCGGAGGCGATCTTCGTGTCGCCGGCGATCGCCGAGGCCATCGCCCAGCCCACCGCCTGCGGAACCTGCGTCGCCAGGTTTCCTGACACGGTGAAGAAGCCGTCCTTCTTGGAGGAATACATCACGGGCAGCTGCCGGCCCCGCATCGGGTCGCGCGCATTTGAGTAGATCTGACACATCATGTCGAAGATCGGATAGTCGCGCGCGATTAGAACGCCCTGCTGACGATAACTCGGAAAGCACATGTCGTCGGAGTTGAGAGCCAGCGCCTGCGCCACGGAGATCGCTTCCTCGCCGAAGCTCTGCATGTAAAAGCTGGTCTTGCCTTGGCGCTGGGCGCGATACATGCGGTCGTCGAACGCGCGCGTCAGCAGCATGTACTTCAGGCCACGCCGCAACGCCTCGGGCGCGATGCTCGGCGCCCATGGGCCGATGGCGTTGCCGTCGAAATCAAGGACGCGAATAAGGCCGTACGCGAAGTCGCGCAGCTCGGCGGCGCTCGCGTCCAGTTCGGGTTTCGGCGTCTCGCCTGGTTCCGGGAACGACCATCCGGAGAAATCCGGCTTGTCGCCAGGGCGCGCATGTGGCGCTGGCACATGCAGATCAAGCGCGTTCGATGTGCGGCTCATGGCGTCCTCAAGCTCTGCCGGCGGCGGCGATGCGATCGCGAACGATGCGGTCCGCGGCTTGATGCGGCGCCATCCCCTCGGCTCTGGCGGTTTCCAACACCCGCAGCAACCGCCGCGGGATCGCGCGCACCCTGGCGTCGACCTGCGCTTCGCTTTCGCCGAGGTACTCCGCCGATACATTGATGATGCCGCCTGCGTTCACAACGTAATCCGGCGCATAGACGACGCCGCGAGCGACAAGGCGCGCGCCGTCTTCTTCGGTCTCAAGTTGATTATTCGCGGCGCCGCAAACGATCGGCGAAGCGATTTCTGGAATCGTCCGCGCGTTTAGACCCGCTCCGAGCGCGTTGGGCGAGAACACGTCCGCCTTTACGCGATGGATCTGATCGACCGGCGCCAAAGCAGCGCCAAGGCTTGTCGCGCGTTCGGCATTAGCGGCGTTCACATCCGCGACGATGAGACGTGCGCCCTCAGCGGCCAACAGTTTGCACAATCCAAACCCTACCGCGCCCGCCCCCTGCACCGCGATCGTGCGATCACGGAGTGATCCATCGAGCAGCGCCTGGATCGAAAGAAAGACGCCGAGCGACGTCCAAGGGCTCGGGTCGCCGCCGGCGCGCCCATCCTCTTTCGGTAATCCGGCGACGTAGGATGTGCGGCGCGCGATCGAGCGCATGTCGTCAACGGTGGCGCCCACGTCCTCCGCGGTCACATAACGCCCGCCCAGCTGCTCAACAGCTTCGCCGAAGCGCTCCATGCAGGCCGCGCGGTCGACGCCCATGCGATAGATCACGCCTTTACCGCCGCCCATGGGCAGTTCGGCCATTGCGTTCTTGTAGGTCATGCCGCGCGATAGACGCAGCGCATCAGTGAGCGCTTCCTCGTCTTTGCCATAACGCCAAATCCTGCAGCCGCCGCCCGCTGGGCCAAGCGCCGTGGAGTGCAGCGCGATAATCGCGGAGAAGCCGAGGCGGCCGTCGTTGACGAAAACCACCTCTTCGTGCCCGTCGAAGGAGGCATGCGAGCGATAGTCCATCATAACGCGGCGAACTCCGGTGTTTGGCTGGCGTTGTGGGCGGCGCTCGCCTGGGCAACTAGCGTTTGGCCGAGGCAGGTCAGGACCCGGCGGCGGCAGGGTGGCATTTGGCGCTTCGCTCCCCGCGGTCCCTTTAGAACAAGATCCGCTTTTGGCGGGGCACTACCCCGGGCGGCGCATCTACGCAACAGACGACGGCGTCCAGGCAATTTTTTGCCCATCAACGGCGTCTTTTGCCATGCGATGCCTAGTTTTACACTGTTCCAGCCAAATCCCACCAGTCCACGCTTGCGCCGCGTCGTACTGGCGAGAACTGCCGTTTCCGGCTCCCCAACCCCAGCGCTGTCGCCGACCTCCCGGGGTCACGCTAAGAAGCGCGGATGATCGACTTTACCGGGCAGACCATCATCGTCACCGGCGCGGCAGGCAATGTCGGCCAAGCCCTCGCCATCAAGCTCAGCGCGCTCAGCGCCAACTTGGCGCTTGCCGACATGGACGAAAATCGCCTGCGTGCGAGCGCGAAGCAATTGGGCGCCGCGCCGCTCCTTATCGCGGGCGCCGACGCCCGCACCGAGGACGGGGCGAACCGGATCGCGCATGAGTGTTTGGCGCGCTTTTCCCGCATCGACGGCCTGGCTAACACTGTAGGCGCGTTTCAACTAAAGAACGTCGCCGATGGCGCGGCAGAGGATTGGCGCGCGCTCATGGATTTAAACGCGTTGACGGCGCTGCGGCTGTCGCAGGCCGTCCTGCCCGCAATGGTGGCGCGGAGCTATGGTCGGATCGTGCATATCGCCGCCGGCGCGGGAGCACGGAGTTTCGCAGGCGCCGGCGTCTACGCCGCCTCCAAGGCCGCCGTCATGCGCATCACCGAAGCACTCTCGGAAGAACACAAGGCTCAGGGCGTCACCGCCAACTGCGTCATGCCGGGTACGATCGACACGCCACAGAATCGCGCCGCCATGCCCGACGCGAACGCCTCGAAGTGGGTTCGGCCCGACGAACTCGCCAACGTCATCGCGTTCCTGCTTTCGCGCGAAGCGTCCGCCGTGACCGGCTCGGCTGTGCCCGTGACGGGGCGGTTGTGAGGCCGGGGCGTCAGCAAACCTGCCGATTTTTAGAACGCGCTAGTAGCAGACACGCTCGAGATAAAGGCCATCCGCCGGCGCCACAGGGCCGCACCGCGCACGATCCGCCGCCGCAAGCGCGCTCGCTAAATCGTCCGCGTTCATTCTGCCGAGCCCGACCTCCACAAGCGTACCAACCATCGAGCGCACTTGGCGGTGAAGGAAGCTGCGCGCCTCAAACCACAGCGTCACCTCATCGCCACTGCGTACAACCTCGGCGCGGTCAAGCGTCTTGATGGGACTTCGTGACTGGCACTGGCTGTCGCGAAACGAGGTAAAATCATGCTGTCCAAGGAGACGCTTTGCCGCTTCACCGATAGCGCCGCAATCCAGCTCCCGCCCGACGCGCCAAGCGCGACCGCGATCGAACGTGAGCGGCGCGCGGCGATTGATGATGCGATAACGATAGGTGCGCATGACAGCGCTAAATCGTGCGTGAAATTCCGACGGCGCGACTTCCGCACTTAGCACAGCGATCGGATGTGGCCGCAAATGCGCGTTTAATGCTTCGCAGAGTTTCCAGCCGTCAAAGGGCTTGCTGATGTCGACGTGAGCAACCTGGCCCCGCGCATGCACACCTGCATCCGTGCGGCCAGCGCCGATCACATCCGCGCCTTCGCCGGTAAGCTTGAACACCGCTTCCTCAAGTGCGCCTTGGACGCTCGGCCCATCCGCCAAGCGCTGCCAACCCTGAAACGGGCCGCCGTCGTACTCGATAGTGAGCTTGTACCGCATAACCCCACGTCTTCAGGCGCGGCGATACTCCAACATGGCGCACGGCCGCGCCGACCCCGCGCCTGGCGCGCCTCCGATAACGCCAAGGACTTTCATGTCTGATTGTCCCGGGACCGCGGGCTCCCACACCACCACATGCGAAACGATGTCAGCGGCGCAAAGGCCACGGCCGCCAGCCTTGGTTTCCTGCAGAACACGATATACGAGCACCTGCGGTTCCTCGACCGGGATCGAAAGCAGCGCACGAAGCGTTTGCCCTTGCACCAGCGTCGCAGGTGAAACAGCGCTGACAATCTGTGCTTCGACGGCCACACCAGTCGCGCCTGTCAGCGTCAAGATTTCTTGGGCGTCCGCATTCTCGTCGCCCGCGTCTGGCATCCGCGTAGCGAGCGATACGGTGAGTTGTCCGGTGGCCGCTATCGCCGCCTCATTGGCGGCGGCGAATACGCGTGACGGCTCAGTCTCTGGCGTCGGGGCCTCCAGCTGAGGCGCGCTCACCGCCTCCTGCTCAGCAGGCGCGACCTGTTGACCGCAACCAGCTATCGCCAAACCCAAAGCAAGCACGGCTGCGCGCAGCATCATGAACGGCCCTCCGACATCCGCGTTCTTAGCGGTGTGAGCCGTCTGCTTCAATCATGGCTTAGCCAAGGCGGGCGCCTGCGGGGATAGACTGCCCGCGCAAGAATGCGTCGGCCGCCATCGGCGCGCGCCCCTCGCGTTGCACGCGCAAGACACGAACCGCGCCTTCACCGCAGGCCACGAGAAGTGCGTCATCGAGAGTCTCTCCTGGCTCGCCGGCGCCCATGCCAAGCCGCGAGTCGAGAGCCTTCATGCGCACGCCGTTGACCTCGAACCAGGCGCCGGGCGTCGGCGCAAGACCACGTATCACGCAATCGATTTCGCGCGCGGGCCGCGACCAATCAATGCGCGTTTCGGCGGGTGTGATCTTGTGCGCGTAAGTTACGCCTTCGCCTGATTGCGGCGTAGCGCGCGCTTCGCCGCGTTCCATCTTAGCCAGCACATCAATCAGTAGCGCCGCGCCAAGGGACGCCAGCCGATCATGCACACTGGCGGTGGTGTCGTCGGCCTCTATGGGGGTCTCGGCGCTCGCCAATACCGGCCCTGTGTCGAGCCCCTCTTCCATTTGCATGATCTGAACGCCGGTGACGCGGTCGCCCGCCATGATCGCGCGCTGTATCGGCGCCGCGCCGCGCCAGCGAGGCAAAAGCGATCCATGGACGTTCAGCGCGCCGAACCTCGGCGCATCAAGGATCGCCTTCGGCAGAATGAGCCCGTAGGCGACCACGATGGCGGCGTCGAGGCCGAGCGCAGCGAATGCTGCTTGCTCAGCGAGTTTTTTCAAACTCCTTGGCGTGCGCACCGTGATGCCACGTTCGATGGCATAGGCATGCACCGGCGTTGGCCGGTCGCGTTTGCCGCGTCCCGCTGGCCGCGGAGGCTGAGAATATACGCAGGCCACATCATGGCCCGCCTCAAGCAGCGCATTCAGCGAGGGCAGGGCGAACGCCGGAGAGCCCATGAACGCAAGGCGCATCGCCATGGGCCGAACAGCGCGCCTAGGCCGCCATCATGCCGGTTTCGCGCTGCATGCCCGTCAAGAACAGACGTAGCGCGTCGGCCAATTCACAGGCGGCGGCATGCGCTTCCTCACGTTGATCCGCAGGCAGCGCGTCGAGCAATTCGCGGCACACGTCCGAGTGCTCGACATCGGCTTCTTCATGCACCTCGAAAAACTTCAGGGCGCGCGGCGTCGAGACGGCGTACCGCTCAATCAAACCCTTGATCTTGGTGCGCGCGATCGCGGGCAACTGGCTTTCGTAGGCATAAAGCGCCGCGAGACCAGACGCGTATGAGCGGCGCGAGAGGCGGCGAAACGTATCGATCAAATTCTGGGTCTCGGAATTGACGCGCACGCCGCGCACGTCCGCTTCATGTGCGCCAAGCGCTTGGGCGAACCCCAACCAAAGCGTTGCGTGGTCATCCTTGCCCGCGCCGACGCCTTCTTCCTCGGCAAGGTTTTCTGCGAGGAGCCGACGCCCCGCCGCATCGGGGCAGTTGGCATGCACGGCGCTCACCGCGCGCGGAAACGCTTCAACGTGATGAAAATATTGTTTCGCGTACGACGCGAGCGCGTCCTTGGTGAGTGCGCCCGCTTCCCACGCCTGATAAAAGGGATGACTCAACATCGACCGTTGCTCGACCGCCGCATCGATAGCCGCCGACGTGCATACATAACCGCGAAACGCTTCCGACATGCCCTGACCCCGGTTCTCGTGGACTATCCGTCCCGTTCGTGACGAAACTAACGATTTCCAGCAGACGCGGAAGAGGCTTTACGCTTCCAGCGCCGCCAACTTCCGCGCTTTCTTCAATTTTCGCAGCGCGTTCTCGCGCTTCAGCCGCGACAGGTGATCGATGAACAACACCCCTTCCAGGTGGTCCATCTCGTGCTGAATGCACACCGCGAACAGCCCCTCGGCTTCTTCCTCCACAACCTCACCGGCGTAGTTCAGATAGCGCAGCTTCACGCGGGCTGGACGCTCAACTTCGTCGTAAATCTCCGGAACCGACAGACAGCCCTCTTCATAGGGCGCGGTTTCCTCGGAGGTCCACACAATCTCCGGGTTGACGAAATAGCGCGGCGCCTTGGCTTCGCCGTCCTTGGCGATATCCATGACGATGATGCGCAGCGGCTCGCCGATCTGGATCGCCGCCAAACCGATCCCTGGCGCGGCGTACATCGTCTCCAGCATGTCGTCCATCAGGGCGCGATGTGCGTCGGTGACAGGACCCTCGACGGGCTTCGACTTCTGCTTCAGACGAAGATCAGGCGCGGTCAAAATTTCGCGGATAGCCATGGCCTTTCAGGTATTCAGCGCCGTCGGCGAGGTCAAGGAAGCCTCCGACCCGCATCGGAGGTAAGATCGGAGGTAAGACCGTGAAAACGCAGATTTTGACGCGTTTGGCTGGCCTGGCGGCAATTCTGGGCGGCCTTGGCAGGATAGCGTCGGCACTACCGCTCCCGATCGACCGAACGGCGCTCGAAGCGCTTTGGACCGGTATCGATATCCTCCTGACGCTGGGCCTGATTGGAATTTACCTGGTCCGGGCCGAGAAACTGGGTCTGCTGGGGTTGGCTGGGTTTGTCCTGGCGATGGCCTCGCTGTCCTTCATTGGCGGCCCGGACGCGGATGTGTTTGGGTTCTCCACCTACGAACAAGGCGCCGCAGCGCTCGCGATTTCGCTTGTGGGGTTATCGATCGCATGGCTGCGAAGCGGCCAACGGCCGCTTAGCCCGCCTTTTCTGTGGTTCGGGTCAGTGCTCGCGGTCGGCGCACTTGGCGCCCTACCGGCCCCACTACCGGCCTTTGGCTTCCCACTCGCGGGCGTGCTGTTCGGGGCCGCCTTCGTGATGGCTGGCATCGATCTCGCGCGTCGGGAATAGAAGCG
>DDSN01000053.1:20144-46634 GCA_002343395.1 Hyphomonadaceae bacterium UBA2389
CAGCGCGACCAGCGCGATGATGATGGCCAACTGGATCAAATAGATCAGCAGACCCTGCACAAAACTCGGCTTGCGCCCATCGCCGGTTTTTACCAGCGCCGAATAGATCACGGGCGTGATCACGATGCCCGCGATCATGGACGCTATCTGCGCCATCGACGCCATGCTGGGGTTCACCATGCCGATGACTATCCCGATCACGAGACCGATCAAGAAACCGGCCACCGCCGATACGATGGCGGCCAGGAATGCGCTTCCAAAAGTCGCCGTCGACCCCATGACAATGCGGCTGCCAAGCATGATGAGCAGAGCGCCGATCAGGCCGCCGATGGCTAGGCCGATCACAAGTCCAATTAGGCCGGCGACGCCGCCGGCCGCCATTGCTGCTGGATCCATGGTGTTCCCCTCCTGAGGCGCGAGGCCGCAAGTTAGGGCTAACCGAAGATCATGACAGCCACAATGCAAAACGGCCCCGGCGACATTGCGCTTGGCGCTCGCACTTGCGATATCAGCGGCGCAGGCAGGCGGCGGACGGCCGNNCGCCAACCCGGTCAGGTCCGGAAGGAAGCAGCCGTAACGGGTTGCGTACGGGTCGCCGTCCTGTCTGCACCTTTGTTTGAGGGAAGTTAAGCGGCTTCGCGCGCGCACTCGGCGAGCGGCGGCTCGACGGGCAGGATCAGCGTGAAGCGCGACCCTTTTCCGAGTTCGCTTTCGACCGTCACGTCACCGCCCATCAGCCGAGCGTAGCGCCGCGTTATTGAAAGGCCGAGCCCCGTGCCGCCATAGCGGCGCGTAATCGATGCGTCGGCCTGCGCGAACGGCTGGAAAAGCCTCGCAAGCGTCTCGGGAGCGATGCCGATGCCAGTGTCGGAGACGACAAACGCCACTCCGTTGGCTCCGTCGCACTCCGCGCGCTTCACATGCACAACAATGCGTCCGTTGTGGGTGAACTTGGCCGCGTTGGACGCCAAATTCATCAAACACTGCTTCACCCGCAATGGGTCGGCCCAGAACGCTTCCGACCCCGGCTCAACGATGAGGTCGCAACGGGTGCCGTTTCCGGCGGCGGTCGGTGAAATCGTATCCAGAACGCCGCGAGCAACCTGCTGCGCATCAAGCAATTCAGGTTGCAGCGCCACTTTGTCGGCCTCCACCTTGGCGAGGTCGAGAATGTCAGCAATCAAGCCGAGGAGATGAAGTGCGGAGGTGCGCACGCGGCCGACATGTTCCATGCAGTCGCTCACATCGCCCGCTTCCAGATCTTCCTCGATGATCTCGGAATATCCGATGACGGCGTTCAGTGGCGTGCGCAGCTCGTGACTCATGTTGGCCAGGAACATCGACTTGGCCTTGTTGGCCTCCTCCGCCGCGCGCATCGCTTCGATCAGCGCCGCCGTCCGTTCTTCGACGCGCTTTTCCAAATCCTCGGCAGCGACCTCGGCGACCAGGCGGGCGCGGATCAGATCGCCGAAAATGATGCCGCCAGCGCGCGCCGTCACGACAATGTTGAGCATCACGAAGCCAGCGAGCGCAGCGACTACAGCGCCCTCCCAGCCGCCGACGAGCGCCAAACTGTTCGCAACGATTCCAAGCGCCACCGCCGGCATCGTGTGGAAAATCATCGTTCGGGTCATGACGTGCAGGGAGGTGATCACTACCGCCGAGCCAGTGCAGTAAAGCAAGCCCAGGAGCGGTCCCGGCGCAGGGGCGAACGCGAGCGCGACATACGGAAGGACGTAGGCCGCAGTGATGATAGCCACGTTCCAGATGTGCTTGGAGGCGATCCCCGCAAGCTCTTGTTCAGTTTTTTCGCCAAGACGCTCGATTTCCGCCGGGAGGCGGCGAACCGTAATGAGGTCGAGGGCGATCCCTACAAAAGCGCCCGCGAGGCAGAGCAGCCACCAAAGCCCAGGCACAACCAACGCGACCAGAAACGGCACAAAAAGCACCGACGCGTACCGGGTCGCACCATGGCGCGCCCAGGCGATCTCGAAGAACCGCCGTAGGGTCAGCATCCAGGCGCGCCGGTTCCCATCGGCGATACCCAAAGCGGCTCCTTCCATGGCCCCACAGCCCTCCAAGGCGTGATCTTGCCACGAATTGGTAAAGCAGCCCCGAAGAATACCCGGAGAGGTTGTGGTCTCGCGCTCGCGAACGCCGCCTTTCCTCGCTATGGTGACGCCTAATGAAAGATGAATCGCCCTCAGGCCTTTTCGGCGATGCCGCCTCTGGTCGCGGTTATCTGGTGCTGGCGCGCAAGTACCGGCCGCGAACCTTTGCCGACCTGATCGGGCAGGAGGCTATGGTGCGCACCATCGCCAATTCCTTCGCGCTCGGACGCATCGCCCACGCCACCATGCTGACCGGTGTTCGCGGCGTCGGGAAAACCACGACCGCCCGCCTGCTCGCGCGCGCGCTCAACTATCGGCGGGGCGACGTCGACCAACCCACGATCGAACTCGATCCGCCAGGCGAGCACTGCCAAGCCATCATGGAAAGCCGCCATCCCGACGTGTTCGAGATGGACGCGGCCTCGCGCACCGGCATTAACGACATCCGCGAAATTCTCGACTCGGTGCGCTACGCGCCGGTCATGGCGCGCTACAAAGTCTACGTCATCGACGAAGTTCACATGCTGTCGACCCAGGCCTTTAACGGCTTGCTGAAGACGCTCGAAGAGCCGCCGCCGCATGTGAAATTCATCTTCGCCACGACGGAAATCCGTAAGGTGCCCGTTACGGTGCTATCGCGCTGCCAGCGTTTCGACCTGAAGCGCATCGAAAGCGAACGCCTCGCCATGCATCTCGGCGCTATCTGCGCGAAAGAAGGCGTTAAGGTCGACGCGGACGGTCTCGCCCTGATCGCGCGCGCCGCGGAAGGCTCTGCTCGAGACGGCCTTTCCCTCCTCGACCAAGCGTTGGTGCAGAAGCCCGGGGCAAGCGTCAGCGCTGCTGACATACGCGACATGCTGGGATTGGCCGATCGCGGGCGCGTGCTCGATCTCTTCGACGCCATCGCCAAGGGCGACGCCAAGACCGCAATCACCGAGGCGCGCGCGCAGTACGATAGCGGCGCCGACCCCACACTGATCCTGCGCGATCTCTTGGACATCGGCCACGAAGCCGCGCGCGCGCAAGCGCTTGGCGGCGAAGCACGCATCATCGGCGGCGCGGATTGGGTGGCGCGCGTGCGCGGTTTGGCCGATCGGCTTTCGCCTGCGCAACTCTCGCGACTTTGGCAAATGCTCCTGAAAGCGCTCGACGAGGCCGGCAAGGCGCCAGACCCAATCGCGGCCGTGGAAATGGCGATGGTGCGTCTCTGCGCGGCGCAAACACTGCCGCCACCTGAAGAAGCGGCGCGCCTGTTGCGGGATGGTGCGCCGTCTTCCGCTGGCGCCAGCCGTCCGGCGCCGTCCCGGGACAAATCGCCAACGGCGGCGACCGGCCCCGAAGCTCAGCCCACAGCTCTCGCCGACACCGGCGACTCCTTCGCGAGCTTCGAAGACGTCACCCGCGCCGTCGCCGAGGAGCGCGACATAGAACTTGAACTGGCGCTTGAGCGGATGAAGGTGGTGCGCTTCACACGCACCGGCGAGATCGTGTTCGTCGCTGCGCCAGATCAACCGCGCGACCTCGTGCGGCGTCTCAAGGCGTTCCTGGAAGAACGCACTCCGTTTGAATGGACGCTGCGCGCCACCAACGAAACGCCGGCGCCAGTCGAAAGCCTCGCCGAAAAACGCAGGCGCGAGGAAGCACGCGCGCTCGACGAACTGAAGCGCCATCCATTCGTCGCCGAAGCGCTGAAGCACTTTCCGAAAGCGGAGATCGCCGCCGTGCGCCTGCCAGAAGACGAACAAGCCGGCAGCGGCGATGTCGTGCCGATGCCGCAACAGGGCAAAGCCGCGCCAACCGCCGGCCGAAAAAAGGAAGCCGATCGATGAAAGACCTTTCGCAACTCATGCGTCAGGCCCAGCAAATGCAGGCCAAGATCAACGATGCGCAAAAGAAACTCGAAGCCATGGAAGTCGAGGGTACGGCTGGCGGCGGCATGGTGAAGCTGCGCATCACGGGAAAAAACGCACTGCTCAGCATCGCGATCGACCCTTCGCTGATGGCCGCGGGCGAGCAGGAAATTCTCGAAGACCTGATTAAAGCCGCCCACGATGACGCGCGCCGCAAACTCGAGGACGCGCAAAACGACGAAATGAAGGGTTTGAGTGGCGGCCTGGGAATTCTTCCTGGCTTCAAGATGCCGTTTTAGGCGCGGAGCAAATTTGATACTTGGCCGTCATCTCAGGTCCGGCGCCGGAAGGCGTCATGCCTTCGCTACCCGCTTCTTAGCATATCGGCGCCCATGAAACGCTCCGCCACAGCCGCCCCCGAGATCGAAGCGCTCATTGCGTTGCTTGCGAAAACACCGGGCCTGGGCCCGCGGTCGGCACGCCGAGCGGCGCTACACCTGCTCAAGAAAAAAGACGCGCTGATGCTGCCGCTCGCCGCTGCGCTTCAAGAGGCCGCGGAGAAAGTGCGGCCATGCTCCCAATGCGGAGCGCTCGACACCCAGGACCCGTGTCTGTTGTGCGGCGATCCGCAACGCGATGACGGCCTCATTTGCGTCGTCGCCGAAGTCGGCGATGTGTGGGCGCTGGAGCGCGCAGGCGCGTTCAAGGGCCGCTACCATGTGCTAGGCGGCGTGCTCTCAGCGCTCGACGGCGTGCGTCCGGAAGACTTGCGCATAGCCAAGCTGATGGAGCGCGCCAGCCGCGACGGCGTACGCGAGGTGATCCTCGCGCTCGCCGCAACTGTCGATGGCCAGACGACAGCACATTACCTCGCCGAGCGCCTGACGCCACTCGGGATCACGATCAGCCGGCTCTCGCACGGCGTGCCCGTCGGCGGCGAGCTCGATTTGCTTGACGACGGCACCTTGTTCGCCGCGCTACAAAGCCGTCGCTCAACATGATCGCCTAGGCGCCAAGCGCCAGCACCGGCGCATCAACTTGCACCGCGCCGCGGTCAACCACAGGGAATTGGTAGTTGCGCTGCCCTTCCTGCGTCTCGGCGCCAACGTTCTGTACCTCGCGCGCGAATTCGCGACGTACAAAAGCGGACAACTCACCGGCGGTGATGACGCGATCGCGGTTTTCATCGGCGTTCCCGGAAAGCCCGGTTTGGATAAAGTGCGAGAGGAACCCGCCCGCCTCGAATTTCTCGGCCACGGACGAAGTCAAATCCTCTTCGGAACTGAACAGGCCCATCACGCCAGGGCGGCTTACGACGTCACGCGCGAACCCGCCGCTAAAGCAGCTGTCCAACACCAGCAGCGCGGTTTGCGATCGCACCTGCGCGAACATCTGCGTCAGCTCGTCATCCGTCAGCGCGCCATCAACCAGCTCGATCGTTTCTTCCTTGCCGTCTGGCTCGGTCGCTGTGACGCGCCCGCGCACCTGGTTGCCGTGACCTGAATAGAAAAACAGGAACAAATCGTTCGGTCCGGCCACCGCAGCTACTCGGGCAAACGCCTGCTGCAGGCCCGCGCGCGTCGCCTGCCCGTCAATCAACGTCACGCTCTCCGGCGCGAGCGCGCCTTGGCGTTGCAGGGCGTCCCGCAGTTTGCGCGCATCTTCGGCCGTGAGCGGCAGATCGTTCCCCGATCCCGGATAATCGGAAATGCCGACCATCACCGCGTAAACACGGCGCGCGCTGGACGTGGCGGCGACCTGCGGCGCCGCGCCTTGCTGCAAGGTCACGACATAGGCGCCACTTTCGCCCGGCTGATAGGATGTGGCGCCGATGCGATACTCGCCGGTCTCCGCTAGCGTCGTTTCGATGCGGGCGTTGCGATCGCCTTGCGAGCGATCGTCGTTGTCTTCCTGGGCGCCCGAGGGCGCGACAAGGATGAGGTAGGGATCGACTTGCGTCGAACTCATGTCGATGACGACACGTTCGCCCTGCCGGCCCTGGAAGCGATAGGTGTCCACGAACTCGCCGCTCTGCAGCGTTTCGTCACCCTGCTGCAACGCGCCGTTCATTGTCTGGCCCGCCGCGAAGGTCTCGGCCGCGCCGGCGAGATCTGGCGTCACGCCCTGCGCGGGATTGATCTGGAGTTCGTATGCGCCGGCCTCGCCGGGCGCATACGAGGTGACATGCACAGTGTACTGACCATCTGTTGGAATCGTGACCGCGACGCGGCTATTGCGCGTATTGTTGGCGGTATCGTCATCATTGAACTCGCGAAAATTGTTCGGCCCTGTGATTGCTACGTATGTGTCGAATTGCGCGGAAGTCAGCACCAATTCGATCTGCTGGCCGCGTGTCGCCGTGAGCGGATAGGTATCGACAAACTCACCAGATTGGAGCTGCGCGTCGCCCTGGGCAAGTTCTCCCGTCAGGCGCTGCGCTGTGATCGGCGGCGCCGTGGCCGGCGTCTCTGTCGTCGGCGTAGCCGCGCCCGCGCGTTCCACCGCGAGCTGATACGATCCCTGCGCGTTACGACTGAAGCTCGTCACGTAAACCTGGGCCACGCCCGATTCCGGGAACGTGAACGTGAGGCGTGAATTGTAGGACTGCCCATCGTCATCATTATCTTGCGAGAGCGATCCTGGGCCGCGGACATAAAGGTAGGCGTCGAATACTTCCGAAGTGAGGCGCAGCGTGTATTGCTCGCCCTGCTGGCCACGCAGCTGGTAGACGTCGACCAATCCGCCCTGGTCTTGCTTCAAATCGGCTTGGTCGAGCGCGCCACTCAGGGTCTGACCCGCCTGGAGCCCGCCGCCTGCCGCACCGAGCTGTCCGCACGCGGACAAGACAAGTAGCGCCGCCACGGCGAGTGACTTGAATTTCATTGGACGCGCCTCCCCGGATTCGGAGCCTGAGCTTAAGCCGGCGCCCCATTGCGTCAACATGGGCGAACCCTTGGACCTGTCCGCGCCACTTGGGGCGACGGCCATGGTTTCGCTGGAAATGCCCTGTTAGGCTCGCTCCACCTGATGAAGCTCCAAGACGCCCTTGACCAACTTGCGCGGGAAACCCGTCGCGTCCAGCGTCGCTTGGCGTTTGAACGCGGCGTCGCATTGGCGCGGGCGCCATTGCTCGCGGCCAGCGTGTGGGCCGGCGTTGCCTTGTTCGGCGCTCATGAAGCGCTGCCGTTTCTGGCGCAGAGCTTGACCGCGCTCGCCGCGCTCGTGCTTGTCGCCGCCTTGGCATGGCGTGCGCTTCGGCGATGGACCCCGCCGACGCGCTTTGAGGCGCGCGCACGCCTCGCCGACGATAGCCGATTTGACGCCGCGTCCCTGGCCGCACTCGACGATCAACCCGTGCGTCTCGATGCACGGGCGTCAGCATTTTGGAAACATGAACGGACGCGCGCCCTAGAGCTTGCGGGTAAGGCGCGCGCCGGCCCGCCGCGCTTGCATCTGAACGCGCTGGATCCCTATCGCCTCCGCTATGCAGCGGGGTTTGCCTTGGTGGTCGGCGTAATCGTGGCGGGCTGGGACGCGCCAGATCGCTTGGCGCGCGCGTTCTTTCCCGATCCGGGACCGCTCGTGGGCGACCGCCCCATGCAAATCGAAGCTTGGGCGACGCCCGCGGATTACCTCCGCGCCGCGCCAATTTCGTTGTCGGATTCCGCGGGCGGCGCCGTCGTCACGCCGCCCGCAGTGGACGTGACTGTGAGACTAACCGGCCCAGCCGGCCCGCCGTCGCTCACATTCGACGGCAGACGCGCCCACGCGCGCGTTCGTTTCGAACGCAGCGCCGATGGCGCGTGGGAAGCGCGGCTGCCTGTGAGCGAAGCCGGACGGTTGCGTATCGTGCGTTTTCACACGCGCGCCGCATGGCGCTTCGCGCCCTCGCCGGATCGCGCGCCCCGCGCGGCTTTCACAGCGCCGATCGCACAGCTC
Organism: Hyphomonadaceae bacterium UBA2389; assembly: GCA_002343395.1. Classification (GTDB taxonomy): domain Bacteria; phylum Pseudomonadota; class Alphaproteobacteria; order Caulobacterales; family Aquidulcibacteraceae; genus Vitreimonas. The sequence continues at coordinate 28,045 of DDSN01000053.1, forward strand.
GCTGATGAGACCGTCTCGATCGCATGGCGCGCCGAGGATGACTTCGGGGTGCGCCGCTTGGCGCTGCGCGTGAGACCCGTGACGCCGCCGCCGGGATTGCGCCGCGCCGATCCGGTCGACACGGATCTGGAAGCGCCCGCCGGCGATCCGCGCGAAGCGCAAACAGAGACGGAAATCGATCTAGCGGCCCACCCCTATGCCGGCATGGAAGTCGAGGCGCGAATCGTCGCCTTCGATGCGATCGGTCAAGAAGGCGTCAGCGAGCCACTGCGGTTCACGATGCCGGAAAAAGTGTTTCTGCAGCCGCTCGCGCGCGCGGCGATCGAAATCCGCCGCCACCTCATGGCGGAGCGTCGCCCGTATCGCGCGCAGCAGCGCCGCCAACCTGTCTGGAGACCGGCGGGCGACATTCTCTTCGGCAACCAACGCGAGGAAGTTCGGGACGCCGAACGCACGCCGTCGTTGCGTCGCGCGCCGGAAGGAGTGCGCCATGCCGCGCGCTTGATCAACGCCCTCACCATGGCGCCAGAAGATGGGTATTTCCGCGATCTCGCGGTTTATCTCGGCTTTCAACGTGCACGCGCCCAGTTGGATTTGGCGCGAAACATCTCCGAAACCGACGCCGCCGCCGACATGCTCTGGCATACGGCTCTGCGCGCCGAATACGGCGGCGCAGCCGACACCCGCCGCGCCCTGGAAGAAGCGCAACGCCAGTTGGCGCAAGCACTAGCCGAAGGCGCACCGCCGGAACGCATCCGCCAACTCGTGGACGCGTTGCGTCGCGCGACGGAGGCTTACATGCAAGCGCTTGTCCAAGAGGCGCTGCGCGACGGCGATCGCGACAGCATGGAAGACACGCTCGACCAAACAGAAGTGAGCGAGCAAGACATCGAACAGATGATGCGCGAAGTGCAACGTTTGGCGGAACAGGGCCGTCAAGCCGAAGCGCAGGCGCTGCTCGATCAACTCGCCGGCATCCTGCAAAATCTCGACGTGCGCCTCTCCGAACAGCAAAGCGGCGAAGGCGATGCCCAAGAACAACCGATGCAGCAGAGCCTCGATAATCTCGCCCAAACCATGGGCGAACAGCGCGCCCTGCGCGACGACACTCAACGCCAGCAGCAAGGCCAAGGCGGGGGTGGAGGCGAGCAACGCGGCGGGCAAGGCGGCGATCCGTTGGCTGAACGCCAAGCCGCCCTGCGCCAAGGGCTGGCGGACGCACAACGAATGGCCGAAGAAGCCGGCAGCGCGCCAAGCGACGACCTTAATGCAGCGGGAGAAGCGATGCGGCGGTCGGAGGACGCGCTGCGGCGCGGCGATCTGCAATCGGCGCAGGCAGCACAATCGGCTGCGCTCAACGACCTCCGCAGCGGCGCGGACGCACTCGCCGCCGAGATGCGCGCGCGTGGCGAAGAGGGGCAAGACGGCGAAGCCCTGGATGGTTCAAACTCGGGACGCGATCCGCTCGGCCGCTCCACCGGAAACGGGCGCAGCGACAGCTCAACGACGGGATCGCACGCCGATCCTGTACGCGCCCGCGACGTCTATGATGAAATACGCCGCCGCGCCGAAGATCCGACGCGCCCCGACAGCGAGCGCGACTACCTTCGCCGCCTGCTCGATCGCTTTGGCGACAGTTAAGGGAGGAGCCGATGTTCCGACGCGACTTGGTAATATCCGCGGCCGCCGTGCTATGCTTGGCGGCTTGTTCTCCGCCTCCCGAGCAGAGTGAAACACGCCCGCCGCAAGCCCCCGCCCCGATCGTCATAACCTGCAACGCGTTAACGCCCGACACCGCACGCGCCGTTCTTGTGCAGGAAGAACTGGCGAGCACCGCCGCCGCATCGGACTTGCGTGGCGGCGCGATCACTCCCGGCGTCTATGACTTGACGCAAGCCACCCGCATTGGCGCCGCCACTGGGTGGAGTGGCGCGCAGACTGTCGCGCTTGAGGTGACCGAAAACGAGGCTAGCGGGGTCACCTTCAATTGGGCCAGCGTAACCGCCCAGGGCGAAATTGATCGTTGGACGGCGGCGTTCACGGAAACCCCTTCGCCGCGCATCATTTACTCGTGCGGGCGCATCGGCGAGGTCCCAATTGAATTCGCGGCGCGCAACCGCACTTTGAACCTTCGCATCCAGGATGGCGCCAACGGGCAACTGGCGCTCGTTTTCGAGCGACGCGTTTAGGTCACTCGATGGCGGCAATGAAGGGCAAGCCGCGATAGCGGCCCGCATCATCCATGCCGTAGCCGACCAAATAATCGCCCGGCGCGTCCCAGCCGATCGCGTCGATCGCCTCGCCCATCGCCTGCGGCTTTCGCACGAATGCGCAGGCCATAACACGCGCAGCGCCCTTCGCCATGAGATGCGCGCGCGCATAGGCTATCGTACGGCCACTGTCGAAAACGTCGTCGACGATCAGCACGGGCCGTGCCTCGACCGAGCGCGAGATGTCAGCCCGCACAACAACCTTACCGGAGCTCTCGCGGGCGTCGCGGTAGCTCTCCAGCCATAGCGAATCGTAGATCGGGTGGCGGCCTCGACGTTCAAAGGCTCGCATGAGGTCGGCGGCAAACGGGATAGCGCCTTGGAGCAAAGCGACGACCGTCCACCCATCGCCAACTTCGCCTAAGCATTCAGCGAGCGCACCTACGCGCCGCGCTATTTCCGCCTCCTCAAGCAGAACGCGCAAACGCGCGTCAGCCATTCGTGAAGCGCAACGCCAAGCCGTCGATTGGACCAGTTTCGCCGCCGGCCTCCGGCGCCGCGCCGATCACTTGCTGCTCAACCGGTTGATCGAGAAGCAGCGGCTCCTCACCAATGCTCGGCGTTACGTCCTCCGGCGAAACATGCGCTGCGCCGCTCGCGTAGGTGATCTCGGAGAAGTCAGCGAATGTCGCTTCAAGATCGACCGCATCCGCTGGCGGGTTCTCGACGCGAATTTGGAATGGAACAGATTCGCCAGCTGCGATTGGCTCCTCGGTCACAACGTTCACAAGCTCAAAAATCTCGTTCGACCGAGTGTCACGCAGAGAAATGCGAACGGGCGGCGCTATCTTGTCGTCGCGCCCGATGTTGCGCACCTCGCCCGACACAAGCAGAATCGGCGTGGGGCCATCGAACGCGCGTTCCACCGCCAAGTCGTAGAATTCCAGGCCATATACGTTCACATCGAGACCCAGCGCGGCAAACGCGCTCGCCGAACGTGGCCACAATTCCGCGACATCCTGGCGGAAGGCGACCATGCCGGTCGCGGAGGCCGCGAGCGCCGCCCCGGTCGCGCCCCAAACCACAACCGCAGCGCGCATGCGCTCACGGCGCATCCGCTCCGTTTGCTGGGCGCGGAACTTCGCCGCTGCCGATGGCGCCGGCCCCGGTTGCTCCGCCGCGCGGCGCAATCTTTCGACACGTTCGCGTGTCAGAGGTTCGTTGGAGGACGGCTCGGCGCCGCGCGATGTTGTTTCCGCAGTCGTTTTCAGCTCAAGTTGGGGTTCGGCAAACCATGAAAAACCGCAAGCTGCGCAGCGCACCGTTCGACCGGCGGCTCCTATGGCGGCGTCATCCGCATAATAGCGGGTTGTGCAAGACGTGCAGGTCAAAATCATGGTAACAATACGTTCATCAGCCCCAATAACTGTCTTTGGTGCATTGATTCTATTCGGCTTGTCCAGTCATGCCCCGACCAAGCACCCCTGACCTCGAACTTTACGAGCGCGGCGTTCTCGTCAAGTTGGCCGGCGTTGACGCCGGCTACGGTCCCGCCACCGTTCTGATGGCTGTCGACTTCGAAGCGCGCGCTGGCGAAGTGTCGTTGATCAACGGCCCCGCCGCCGCTGGCAAGACTACACTGACCCACCTGCTAAGGCTAGCGCTTCATCCCCGCTCTGGACGAGCCGTAATCCTGGGCGTCGACGCCGCGCATGCCTCCGAAACCCTGCAAGCGAAGGTCAAGCGACGGATCGGCTATGTCGCTGAAAACCCGACCTTCATTGAGCACTGGAGCGCCTTCGACAACATTTCCATGCCATTACGTCTAGCTGGGAGAAAACCCAGCCAATACGAGCGCGACGTCCGCGAGCTTGTGGATTTCGTCGGCCTGACCGATGCGGCCAATTTGCCAGTTGAGCAATTGTCCGGCGCCGAGCGCCGTCGCGCCGCCATCGCGCGCGCGCTCGCGAACAAGCCTCACCTCATCCTGGCGGACGACCCAACCGCGAACATGTCCCCCGCCGACGGGCGGCGCGTGGTCCGCTTGCTGGCGGAAATGCGCCGCGTTGGAACAGGCGTCGTCATTGCAAGCCAGGATGAAAGCCTTCCCGAGGTTGCGCCCATGGCGCGCTGGCGAATCGAGCACGGCCGGGTCACACAAATTGATCACGCGGCGCCGGAAGAGGAGGCGATTGAATGAAGAACGCCCTCGCCGGCATGGAGCGTTCGCTTTTCTGGACGCTGGCGTTCGCGGTCTTCGCTGCGGTTGCGGCGGGCTTGGCCGCGCGCGCGGTGGACCGGCTAGCGGTAAGCTACGAAGCGCAGCGGAGCGGGTACGCCATCGCGCGGATCGTCGCGCCCGAAGGGCAAGAAGCATTGTCCACCGCGCAAACGGCCTTGAACGCCGCGCCGGGGGTTTCCAGCGCGGCGCCGATGACGGCAGGTAGAGCTGCGGCATTGCTTCGCGAATGGGGCGGTGGAGAAGTGCAGGCTGCGGAACTGCCCGAATTGCGGCTTGTGGAGATCGAGCTAGAGCCGAGCGCTGGAGATGATGCTGCTGGCGACCTAGTGGCCGCGCTCGCCCAGAGCGGCGTGACCGCCGAGGTGCTTCAGGCGCCGGACAACGCCGCTGGCGGCGGCCTGAGCGACCGCCTCAAGCGTTTGGCTGCGTGGGGCGCCGCCGCGTTCGCGCTCGTCATGGCTTTAATCGTGTCGCTCGCAGCGCGAAGCCTCGCCGCCCGTCGGCGGGAGATGGTGACGGTTCTGTGCGACCTTGGCGCCACCCAGGGGCAAGTAGCGGGTCAGGTCGGCCAAGAAGCGGCGCTCCTTGGTTTTTATGCCGGACTCGTCGGGGCCGCGCTTGCCGGGGCGGTGGCGATATCGATTTTGCTGCTGGCCATTCCGAACGCTCGGATCGAGACTTTACCTTCCATGATTCTTCCCCTCGACTTCGTTCCGTTGGCGGCTGCTCCCTTTGCATCGGCGCTCGCCGCGACCCTTGGGGCCCGCGGCGGCGCCAGCTCTATTCACGCCAAAGCGGCCAGGCTCGGTTGATGCGCTCGCTGGCTTTGTGGGCGGCGCTTGTCGCCGCATTGGTTTTCTTTACGGGCTTTTGGAGCTTCGCCGAACGCGTGCGCGCCGACGCGGTAGAGCCGCCAACCGCCGATGGCGTCGTTGCGTTGACCGGCGGTTCCAATGAACGTCTCGAAACCGGCGTGCGCTTGCTTGAGCAACGCAAGGGCCGCCGCCTTCTGATTTCTGGCGTTAATCGTATCGTCACGGATAGCGAGCTTTATCAGGCGTTGAACATCGATCCCGCGCTTGGCGAGTGCTGCATCGATATCGGGCGCGCGGCGCAGGACACGCTTGGCAATGCGTCCGAGGCGACAGACTGGGCGCGCGAGCACGGCTTCAAGCGCATCATCCTCGTCACAGACGACTACCACATGCCGCGCTCACAGGCTGAGTTGCAGCTCGCCATGCCGGAAGCGGAAATCCATCCCTACCCGGTGCGCACGCGCTTCACCGATCCCGACGTTTGGAGAAGCGACACGAGCGCGGCGGCGCGCCTGGGCGGCGAGTACGTGAAGTACCTCGTGATCAGGGGCCGCGAGGCGTTGATCGGATTGGGCGCACGCGAGGAGAAAGCCGCCGAATGAGGCTGCTCCGCTCCCTCCTCTTCGTCATCTGGCTCTACGCCTCCATGGCCGTGATCGGCATTGGGCTTTGGCCGCTCGTGGTCTTCGACGAGCGCCATGTGTGGACCGCCTTGCGCACTTGGGGCCATGCAACGGTCTGGGGATTGCGCTGGATCGTCGGCGCCAAGGTGCGGTTCGAGGGCCTGGAACACGTACCAACCGGCGGCGCTTTGATCGCCATGAAACACCAGTCCATGCTCGATACGATCGCGCCAGCGATTTTTCTGCCGCGCCCGGTGTACGTCTACAAAAAAGAACTCGGCGCCACCCCTGTTCTCGGCGCTTACGTCAAACGCAATCAAATCGCGGTCGATCGCGGCGGTTATGCGACCGCGCTAAAAAGCATCGTGCGCGGTGCCCGCGTGGCCGTCGCCAAGGGCGGACAGGTGCTGATTTTTCCGGAAGGCACACGTCAGGAACTCGATGCGCCGCCTGACTATAAGCCGGGCATCGCGGCGATGTACAAAGACCTGAACTTGCCGGTAACGCCCGTCGCACTGAACACGGGTCTGATCTGGAAGCCACGCGGACTGATGCGCAATCCTGGTGAGGTCACCTTCAAGGTGTTGCCCCCCATCCCCCCTGGCCTCCCGCGCGACGAATTCATGCGCGAGCTTGAGCGCGTAATCGAAACAGAGAGTCAAGCGCTGCTGCCGCCCGATAAGAGGCGCGCGCAGCCATGAAGCGCAATTGGCTCTGGCTCGCGGGCCCTTGGACCCTGTTCGCCGCGATCGCGATCGGCTGGATTGCTTACTGGCATATCGTGGCGGGCACAGCCGAGGCGCGGTTGAACGCCTGGGCCGACGAACAGCGCGCCGACGGCGCCAGCGTTCAAATCGGCGCGATCGTGCGCCACGGCTTCCCCACGCTCCTGCGACTTGAGCTGCGCGACGCAGCCTACGCGCCCGCGCGCGGCGGTTGGCGCGCCGAGACAGCCTCTCTCGATCTGCACGTCAATCTGCTCAACACTGAGCATATTAGCTTCGCCGCGACCGCGCCAATCGCGATCGCGCGAAGCAATGGAGCAGTCACAACGATCGCAGCGGATGCCCTGATCGCCTCGCTGCGCACGCGCGGCGGCGCACTGGCTCAAGCCGGGATCGAAGCCAACGCGCTCACGCTCGACGATGCTTCGCAGGACGGCGTTTTTCGGGTCGACCGAGCCGTACTCAATGTCCGCCCTGATCCGCGCGCCGAAGGCTCGTATCAAGTGGCGTTCGACGCCGAGGCGCTCAGGCTGCCGCGACCCGTGCGCAGCTTTGAAGCGTTCGGATTGGATATCGCCTCGCTGCGCGCCGCCGTCGTGATCGAGAGCGGGGCAGTTCTTATCAACGGCGCGGAAGGCGACCCGTTGGGGCCATGGCGCGACGCGGGCGGCAAGCTTCGGTTTGAGGCGCTAGTGCTCAATTGGGGACCGCTGGAGACGACGGGCAACGGCGAAGGCTGGCTCGATGACCAACGACGCCTCGCCGGAGAGCTTCACTTTCCCATCGACGATCCGGCGCGCGTCTTCACGGCGATCGCGCAAGGCGAGGAGATGAGCGACGACGCGCGCCAGGGGCTGCGCCTCCTATCCGCCGCCTTCGCGCTTTCCGGCGACGACATCACCCTCGACGCTGAGGCCCGCGATGGCGCGCTTCGGCTTGAGGGCGTGCGTGTGCGCTCTCTGCCGCCCGTTTATTGACGCTCAGGACGGCGCTCTAAAGTGGGCGCCGCTAAACCGATAGGCGGCAGCCCCCATGGCTTGCGCGCCATCCGTGACGTTGAGTTCATAACCCACGCCTGAGCATGCGCCCGGCGCCTCCGGAACAGCGCGATTGAACACCATGATCGCGGCATGTTGGAATCCCGCGGTGTCGAACACGCCAGATCGACCCAAACGGAAGACCTGCACTTCGCCATTGCGAACGCCTAGTCCGATCAGCTCCAAGTTCGAGTCACCGCTCAGCGTGAACAACCGCTGCCCCCTGCCGCGCACTGCATAGTAGTGGGCGCCGAGTTGCTCTAGACCACCCTTCGCGCCCCACGCGCCAGTGCGATTGATCGTGCCTTCAAGGCGAACGGCGCGCGCGAACAGCGCGGCAAGCTCATAGTCCCGCGCGTAGTTCTGGGCGCGCCAATATTGGATGGCGTCGGGAATGTCGGAACCCACAGGCGTGAGCGTGCGCGTCATCGTTTCAAAGCCGTCATAGGCGACGGTGTTGCGCCACAACTGCACGACGATATCTGGTCCAAAGCGATCCGCGAGCGATTGCAGCAACGTCCATTGCCCGTAGTCATGCCCAGGGGTTGTCGTCGTCCAACACAGCTCCGGCGCCGCGAAATCCGTCTCGACATAGTCGGTGGCGTCCTGGTCGCGCCCGACCGTAGCCGTTTCAATCCAGGAGGCGGTCGACTCATAGAGCCAACGGAGCTCCTCTTCGGCATCATAGGCATGTTGCACGACATGGTTGAATTCGTGCGTCGCGGTCGCACGCATGAGGCTCTCGGGCGGCGCCTCCTTGCCCATGCCCGCGAAATCGTTGTCGATCATGAACACCGTGCGCGCCGCCGCGCGTTCGCGCACCGACGCTGTGTTGGGATTGTCGAAGACGAATTGAACCACCTTTGTGTAGCCCATCGAGCCTTCTGCCTCGCCGATATAGGCCCGGTAGCGTCCGTCCGCGTCGCGTATCGGCTCGGCCCACCCCATACGGCGAACCTGGGTGTCGAAGATTTCCTGCAGCGCGCTCGCCGTGGCTTGCGCATAAGCCGCAGTCGATGCGTCCTCGCCTTCGAGCGTGTAGTGGAGACGAAAGTCCTGCGTCTCAATCACCTGCTCGGGACCGCTAAGCTCAACAGCGTTTTCGATCAACGCTTGCAGCGTGTCCACGACGGAGCGTTCCACCAATGACAGAGCGACACGATACGCGCCGCTGCTTTCAGCTCCAGCAAAGCGCTCAAGCAACAGCGTATATTGGCCCGCCGCCGGCGCCGTGAAAGCGAAGGCGGAATTCAGAGAGCCGTCGCCGCGATCGTCGTTCGCCGCGACCGGATAACCCTCCGCGTCGTTCAAACGCAACACCGTATCGAGATTGCCGCTTGTCGCATCCGCCAGCACAAGCACTGTCTGCCCCGCCGCGAGGCGAACAGGAAACTCGCGTTGGGTAGTTTCGTTGTCGAGCGTCCCTTCGAAGTGCGCGATCGGTCGCCCCGCGATCGATGCGAAATTGAATGGCGCTTCTGCCTGAGGATCGACGGCAAGTGAGAGCATGAGATCACCCGCGCCGTCGCCGCTGAACGTGCTCACCACGACTTGGTAGCGCCCGGCCCCGGCAGGTTGATAGACAAGCTGCGAATTGAGCGAACCGTCGCCGCGGTCGTCGTTTTGCGCCAAGACCACGCCCTGCGCGTCGCGCAGCGAAAGCGTCGTATCCAGCCCCTCGCTCAGGGCGTAGGTGGAGGCAACGAATATCTCGCCCGCCGCGAGATCAACATCGTAGCGCGCTTCCGTGCGATGTGCGTCGAGCGTCAGCGCCTCTTCGCGCAGCGTCCGTGCTGCGTCAGAAAGGCCAACGTCCAGCCCGCGAGTGACGGTCAACTCGAAGGCGCCACGCGCATTGTTGAACCCTGACACGACGGCGGTGTATCGCCCGCTCGTCGGCGGCATGAACACAATCCGCGAAGAAAGCACGCCTGGTTGCTGATCGTCGTTTTCGGCGACGGGCTTGCCCCCCGTCGCGATCAAGGAGAGCACCGTGTCGAGGTTGTCCGACGAAGACGTCGTGAGCGTTACGACCTGCCCGGCCTGGAGATCCAAATCATATGACGCGCGCGGCGCGCGCGCCGTAATCTGCCCTGAAAAGCGCTGCTCGCTCGGGGGCGTTTGCCCTAGGGCGCTCGCGGAAAGCAGAACAAATGCGACAGAAGCGAGATAGGCGCGCAAGGGATTTCCTTCGAAGCATCAGAACCGGGATCGGAACTGTATGTCCAAAGGCGCCGAATTGGAAAGGCCGTCCTTCCGTCCTAAAGGCCAATATCGGCGAATGCGACCCGCTGCTCGCCGACCACGGCGCCATTGTCGCCCACGATTTGCAGCGCCAGCGACCTTGCCTCCCAGTCGATGCGCGCCATGCCATAATTGAGCAAGGTGTACATCGGGCCGATTTGGTTCGAACTCATCTCTGTGCTCGAAGTCGCGAACGAGAGGTTGAGCGACGACGTAGTCATTTCAACCGCCGGATAGCCGATCAGCCCATCTTGACGATACATGCCCGCGCTGTGGCGATCGCCCGAAACAAACACAACGCCCTTGGCGCCGGCGTTGCGAATGGTTTCGTACAGGCGCGACTGTTCACGCGGCATCGTGTGCCATGCCTCCCACGCGTGGCCGTCCGCCAGAACCTGGATGGAGGACACGACGAAGCGGACGTCTGCCGGTTGGCGTAACTGTGCTTCAAGCCATGTCCACTGGGCATCCGAGAGCATGCGTTGGTTGGGATCCTCGGACGGCGCATAACGACCGTTCGGCGTCGATTGCGGCAATCTTGTCAGCGCCGAGCGGCCCGAGCGCGTGTCGAGCATGATGAATTGGACGCGGCGCCCTTCTGGGCCGAACGTCCGCGCATACCAAACGCCATCCTGGCCGACGAAGGCGTCATCCATCCCCCAAAAGTGCTCGAAAATGCGCTGCGCCATCACGCGGCCGGAAAAATCGCGCCCGCCGTCGTTCCAAGCCATGTCGTGATCGTCCCAGGTCGCCAGCATCGGCGTCGCGGCGCGCAGCCGCTGGAACTCCAGGCGCTGGCTCATGCGGGAATATTGCGTGCGCAGCTCGGGCAAGCTCATGTCTCCCGAGAAGGCGTCGCCATAGACGTTGTCGCCCATATAGACCATCAGCTGCGGGCGCTCGGCGGCGACGCGGTCCAGGATGGGAATGTCGCGCTCGGCAGTCTGACACGAACCGAAGGCGATGGTCGTGAGCACTGTCGACGAGGCCGGCAGCGCCGGACTGGGCGGCGCGACTGGCAGATCTTGCACCGTTCGCACAAACGGGCGCAACGCCGCGATCGGATCGGAGGGAGCAGTCTGTGTGGCCGTCGACCCCGCGCAGGCGCCCAGCGCCAAAAGGCTCGTCGCCACAATCCAAGTGCGCATGCCGTTTCCCCTTCACCTTCCAGCGGCGCTTCTACACCAACCAGACGACGCTTTTGCAACACTTCGGCGCGCGAAGCGCGCTAATTCTCCCGCCCCCAGTTTGGCGCGGGCGTGTCCTGGCCGGCTTCGATGACTTCGCGACGCATGCGCCTGGCGCGATCGAAGAGAGCGTATAGCGTTTCGCCCTCGCCCCAGCGTATGGCGCGCTGCAACGCCGCTAAGTCCTCGGAGAAGCGCCCGAGCACTTCGAGCACCGCGTCGCGATTGTTCAAGAACACGTCGCGCCACATGGTCGGATCAGACGCGGCAATGCGGGTGAAATCGCGAAAGCCGGACGCGGAGTACTTCACCACCTCGCTTTCAGTGACGCTCTCCAAGTCCTCGGCCATCGCCACGATGTTGAACGCGATCAGGTGCGGCAGATGGCTCACCACGGCAAGCACGACGTCGTGGCGGCTTGCGTCCATGCGCTCCACCTGAGCGCCAAGCGCGCGCCAGAACGCCTCCAGTTTCTCGACTGCCGCTGCGTATTCGGGACGCGCGTCGTCAAGCGGCGTGATGATCTGCCACCGGCCCTTGAACAGCGCAGCGAAACCAGCGTCGGGCCCCGAGTGCTCGGTGCCGGCGAGCGGATGGCCTGGGACCAGGAAAGTATGCGCTGGCGTGAGCTTCCGAACCGCGTCGATCACCGCGCCCTTGACCGATCCCACATCGCTCACGATTGCGCCCGACTTGAGCGCGGGCGCTACGCTCCCCATCGCCGCCGCCATGGCGCCGACCGGCACGCAAAGCAAAACGAGATCGGCCTCCGCGGCAGCGGCTTCCGGGTCGTCAAACACCGCGCCAAAACCGAGAGAACGCGCACGCTGGCGCACACTTTCGTTGGCGTCATAGATGGAAATTCCGCCAGCAGCGCCCGCCTCGCGCGCCGCCAGCGCTACGGACGCGCCGATAAGGCCGGCGCCGACAATGGCGATCCGCTCGAAAATCATAGGCGAGCGTAAGACCCGAGAACGCGGACGCTGTCGAGTCCCGCGCGGGTCATGGCGGCGGCCCGCGGATCGTCGATCGCCAAGAAGCCCTCGATCCGCAGCAGCACCCGAGGCTCGGCGCGGGCGATTTCCTTGCCGACAAGTCCCTGCTCGGCCAAAGCGCGCTGGACCCGGTGATGAGGATCGAACGCCAGCGCGAGCGTGGTGTCGCCGCCCGCAGGTTCGGGATCGAGCGCGGCGAAAACCGCCGCTTCCGGTTCCGCGTCACCCAGCACCGGCAACGCCGCGACGAGGCGCAGATTGGCGAAACGCCGCTCGCTCAATGCCGGCCACCAGGCGCCGACGCCTGGGCCCGCCGGCCAGGTCGTCACGGCGACTACCGCATCCGGGTTCTCCGACGCTCTCTGCAGCGCGGCCTGCGGCTCGCCCAAATCCTTGATGCGCGTGCGCGCACCGAAGTGCCGGCGTGCGCTGTCAAACAGGCGCGCGGGATCACCGCGCCCGCCGCCTACGACGACATCGATGACGCGGCGCTTGCGCTGCGCCGCCGCCATTAAGGCCCGCCAGATCTCAAACAACAACTCGCGATCCAGCGTCGCGGGCGCGATCGCGATTAACCGACGCAACATCTCGATCTCGCGCGCCGGAGAAAGCGGCGCTGAGATGCGCTCGCACAGCTGCAGGCGCTGCGCGAACAGCGCCATAAGCGCGCTGTCGACTCCCTCGATTTCCGAGCGAATCGTTTCGAAAGCGTCGCGAGTGCCGCCGTCGTTCATGTCCGCACACTACCTTCGTTTCACCGGTCGCGCCAATCCTCCTGCTCAGCGCGCGTCATCAACAGGCGGCTCGCCCGATGGGGGTGCGCTGGTCGCGAAGCAGGGTATGCTCGCGCGCATGATTCAGGCTACAGGCGCAGCGAAAGTTCAGGCGGCCGGGGGCTTCCGGGCGCTCAGCTTCGACGCCGGCGCGCCCTTACAGCTGTCGAGCGGGGAAACCATCGCGCCGCTCACCGTCGCGTTTGAAACCTACGGCGCGCTGAACGCCGAGCGAAGCAATGCCGTATTGGTGTGCCACGCGTTGGGCGGCGACCAGTTCGTCGCCAGCCCCAATCCGATCACAGGGAGGCCCGCGTGGTGGCCTCGCATCGTTGGTCCAGGGCTGCCCATCGATACGAACCGACTTTTCGTGATCTGTTCGAATGTTGTGGGCGGCGCCATGGGCAGCACCGGCCCGAGTTCACCTGCATCTGACGGCAAACCACATGGGCTGCGGCTTCCCCCGATCACCATTGCCGACATGGTGCGCGCGCAAGCCATGCTCGTCGAAGCGCTCGGCATCGAGAGCCTCTTTCTCGTGATCGGCCCCGGCATGGGCGGAATGCAGGCGCTGAATTGGGCGAGCGCCTACCCGCGACGCGTGTTTGCGTGCGCATCGGTCGCGGCGTCCGCGCGGCAATCGGCGCAGAACATCGCGCTCGCGGAACTGGGACGCCAAGCGATCATGGCGGATCCCGATTGGCGCAACGGCGCGTACATGGCGCACAACGTACGTCCGTTGAAAGGCGCGAATATCGCCCGTACGGCGATGCGGATTACGGACTTGGCGGCCGACGAAGTGCGCACGCGCGCGCAAGGTTTCTCCAACCAAGAGCAGTTCAAGATCGCGCTCGATGGCGGCGCGCCTGCCGCCTACATTGATCGCTTCGACGCCAACTCGTTTCTTTATCTCAGCCGCGCCATGGATCGTTTCGATCTCGCCCGAGACTTCGGCGGGCGTCTCTCAAACGCCTTCCAAGACGCCAGCACCCGCTACGGCGTCTTCGCCTTCAAGGACGATTGGCGTTACCCGCCGCAGGACAGCCGCGAAATCGCGCATGCTCTTATCGGCGCGGGCGCGGACGCCAGCTATGTTGAGATACCGAGCGGCGGCGGCCATGACGCCTGCTTCCGCGAGGAGCCGCAGTTCGAAGCGGCGTTGACGGGATTCGTCGACGCCGCGGCGGCAGCGCGCGGGTTGGCCTTGCAAGGAGGCACACTCTGATGGGAGATCTGCACCTCCTCGACCGCGCGCCGCCCCTGGCGTTAAGAGCCACACAGGCAACATCGACACAAGCAGCGATCGCGTTGCTCATCCAGGACGGCGCGCGCGTACTCGAGGTGGGTTGCGGCAGCGGTGATCTGATCAGCCTGCTGACGCGGGAGCGGCGCGCATGGGTCAGCGGCCTGGAGAGCGATCCCGCCAACGCGCAGACCTGCGTGCGACGCGGGCTCTCGGTGATCCAAGGCGATATCCAGAGCGACCTTGAGCGCTTTCCAAGCGCTTCGTTCGACTACGTCGTGTTCGCGCACACCTTGCTGGGGATGCGCGATCCGTTGGCCGCGATCAGAGCAGCGGCGCGGGTGGGCGAGCGCATCGTCGTCTCGCTCGACAACGCCGCTCATTGGCGCAAACGCATCCGCCTCATGTTTAACGGCCGCGTCGCCGATTGGAACGACCAGCGCGCGTGCTCCATCCGCGACTTCGCCACGCTCTCGCGGGACCTTCATCTCACCATCGAACGCGCCACGCCGATCAGCGGATCGCACCCCGGCGCCCCGTTCGCGAAGCGCACTGGCCGGGCGAACTGGTTCGCCGAACAAGCAGTTTTTCTGTTGGCCTCATGAAGCGCATCGTCATCTGCTGCGATGGAACTTGGCAGAGCCTCGACAACAAGAGTCTCACCAATGTCGCGCTGACGGCGCGCGCGATCGCGCCCCGCGACGCCAAGGGCCGCCCGCAGATTGTCTACTATTCGCAAGGCGTCGGCGCCTCGGTCAGCGGCGTCAGCATTTGGCAAGGCATGACCGGCGCCGACCTCGACGACCATTTGTTGGACGCCTACGCCTTCCTCAACCTCAACTATGAACCTGGCGATCAAGTCTATCTGTTTGGCTTTTCGCGCGGCGCCTACACTGTGCGCAGCCTCGCGGGGCTGCTGCGAAAATGCGGCGTGCTGCGCCGCGATCATGTGGACAAGGCGCGAGCGGCTCTTGAAATCTATCGCTTGCGCGAAGTGAGCGCCGATAGCCTGTTCGCGGCGCGCTTTCGCGGTGCGCACGCCTTGGCGTGGCCGCGCATCACCAAGGATGGCGCGACGATCAACACGCCGCCTGTGGATTTGCGCATCGCCTATCTCGGCGTTTGGGATACTGTAGGCGCGCTCGGCATTCCACGCCTGCTCCCACTCGATATCGGCCTCAACGCACGCTACCGATTTCACGACACCGCGCTCTCTCGCGCCGTGCTTGCCGCGCGGCATGCGGTTGCGATCGACGAGAAACGGGCGGCCTTCGCGCCGACGCTGTGGAGCAATGTCAACGCGTTCAACACGCCAGGCGCGCCCGCACGCGTCGCGCAAGCATGGTTTCCCGGCGATCACGGGGGCGTTGGCGGTTCCGACATATCGCGCGGACTTTCAAACTGCGCCTTACTCTGGGTGCTTGAGGGCGCGGAGCAAACTGGACTGACATTGGCGCGTGAGCCCGGCTCGGTCGTTTCCGGGGCGCTGGCGCAAATTGATCCGCTGAAGGCACCGCTGGGAGCGAAGGGACCGTCGCTCCTGAGGCTGGCCGGCGCGCGTTGGCGCAAGGGACTTGAGCGCTTCGAGGACATTCACGAAACCGCGGCGCTCCGATGGACCGCGGACGCCGCCTATCGACCCAAGCCGCTGCTGCAACATGCGGCGAAGATCGCTCAGTCGATGCGCGCGGTCCGCTTTGCGGCTTAGTTGGCGGCGCGCGAAAACGGCGGCGCGAGCGAACACGCCGCCGTTTGTGGGTTCGATTTGACGCGCGATCAGCCGCCGCTTGGCCCGCTCACCGTGGCGACCCACTGCTGCACCAAGTTCTCGGTGACCGACAGTGGTGTTGAACCATTGGTGAGCACCGCGTCATGGAAGCCCTTGATATCGAAGTTCGCACCGAGCGCCGTACGGGCCGCTTCGCGCATGCGCAGCAACGCCTGGCGGCCCACCATGTAACCGCAGGCTTGACCTGGCCACACGCAATAGCGCTCGATTTCGGTAACGATGTTGCTTTCCTGGTCGCCGGTCGCCTCCACCATGGATTGGATCGCCTGCTCGCGAGTCCAACGCTTTGCGTGGATGCCCGTATCGACAACAAGGCGTGACGCGCGGAAAGCCGCCGACTGCAGGTACCCGACCTTGCCGAATGGGTCGTTGGCGTACATGCCCATCTCATCGGCGAGTTGTTCAGCGTAGAGCCCCCACCCCTCGGCGTAGGCGTTAAAGCCAAGCAGCGCGCTGCGGATGAAAGGCAGCTCTCCCGCTTCTTGTTGGATCGAAATCTGCCAATGGTGACCCGGGACGCCCTCGTGATACGTGAGCGTGGGTAGCGTGAACTTCGGCCATTCGGTCGCCGGGTCGCGCAGATTGATGTAGTACGCGCCGGGGCGCGAACCATCCAACGCCGCGCTTTGATAATACCCGCCCGGCGCGCCGGCTTCGGTGTATTCCGGCACGCGTTTGATTTCGAGCGCCGCGCGCGCGAGCGTGCCGCACACCTCGCCCATCCGCGCCTTGATCGCCTCGACCTGCGCATTGAGGTCGGCGAGCAGCCGCTCGCGACCCGCCGGTGTGCTTGGATAGATCTGGTCAGGCCGACGCGAAAGCGCGCGCACACGCTCGGCGACGGTGCCGCGCGTCATGCCGTTCGCCCTGAGGATCGTGTCCATCTCCGCGTTGAGCGACGCGACCAACTCTACACCCATGGTGTGGATTTCGTCGGGCGTCATCGACGTGGTCGTCTGGTTGCGCAGCGATACGGCGTACATTTCCTCGCCACGCGGCAGCTTCCAGATGCCCGCGTCATGCGTCGCCTGCGGACGGACGCCGTTAAGGGCGGCGATCTGGCGTTGGTAAGCCGGCAGGATTTCGTCAGCCACGATCGCTTGCGCGCGCTGAGCAAGCGCTGTCTTGTCGGCGTCGGCGATATCGGCGACCTGTGCCAGTTTTTGCGCGAACGTCGCCACCAGCACATTTTCAGCAGGTGCAATGCCCGCAAAGGCGGTCAGCTGACGAAGCGCGCCGTCAATCGCGAAGTCCGGCGCCAACACGCCCGCGGCGACATCCTCGCCCATCCGCGTTGTTTCCTGGTCGAGCACGCGCGCGTATGCAGAAAGACGCGAGAGGTAGGCGTCCGCGAGTTCGCGATTGGTGACCTGGTGTTGGCTGACCAGGAAATCGGGAATGCCGGTGTAGGAGCCGGTGAGCTGCGTTACCAAGTAAGGCGCGCCGGCCCCGCCGCCGACTTCGAAACCCGCCGCCGCGACGCTATTTTCGATCGCGGTGATGACGACATCATACGTCACCGCATCCTGGCCGCTCAGAGAAGCGCGGTTGAGGCGGCGAAGATCAGTAAGCGCCCGCTCGCCGATGGCGCGTTGACGCAGAAACCCTTCCTTCGATGCATCGCTGAGACGATCCATGTAGCGCCCGCCGGCCTGCTCTTCCGAGATGGCGAGGCTGGTGGCGAACTCCGGCGCCTCGCGCATCGTTTCGGTACAAACCCGATCGAGAATAGCGCCTAGTTCAGGGCCAGCGGGGCGCGTGCAGGCAGCGAGGACGAGACCAGCCGCGGATGCGCCGAGCAGGGCGCGGCGAGAAATGTGCATAGGGTGCTTCCCTCCGGTTAAGCGGTTCGGCGGCCACCTTAGCCCAAGAGCGGGTCATGACACGAGGGCTGCGACGAGCGGCGGCATGGCCGCGACCACCCGAACCTCAGGGTTCCCTGGCTCGTGCGGGCGCCTTGGCGAGCAGTACCCGTCCCTCGGAACGGGCGGTGCTTGCGTAGAGCCGCTTCACGGCTTCCATCAGCAGCACTCCCCCCTGGGCTGGCCATAGCAGCTCGCCCACCCGCTCGAAGGCGTCGGCGGCGCCTACGAATGGCGACCACGCAGACGGCGGCGCATAGAGCGCGCGCGCCGACGCCACAGGCTCGAACATGGCGTCGGTGAGGAGGCCGCTCAATTGGGTGCGCGAATAGGGGCGGCCGTGACCAAAGGGGGTCGCATCCGACTGCGCCCAGAAACTCCAACGGTTGGCGACGATGGCGACCAAGCGTCCCTCCGGCGCCATCACGCGCCATATTTCGCGCAGCAGCGCGGCGGCAGCATGGGTTTCCTCCAGCGCATGGACCAACAAGACACGGTCGAAGATCGCGTCCACGAACGGCAGACGCCCCTCGTCGCCCAACACGGTGAGGCCCGCCCCACCGGCGGGCCACGCCTTNNAACGCCTCGGCCCCCTGCGCGGCTGGCATCATCGCAACAACGCGCCGGGCCGCGCCAGCATGGGACGCCAAGTATGGTGTCGCATAACCGACGCCAAGCATGTCGAGGCCGTCACAACTCGGCCAGAGCGCGGCGAGGCGGCGCGCCGTGACGCGCTGCACGGCCGCCCCGAGCGGCGACTCGTAAAATCTTTGCAGGGCGAAGACATCGACGCGCATCGGCTGTAAGCGCTAAGCTAGGATATGCTGCAAATCCATCAATTCCCC
>DDSN01000053.1:46671-66670 GCA_002343395.1 Hyphomonadaceae bacterium UBA2389
GAACACGCACTGGCACCCCGATCATGCCGGCGGCAACGCCGCGATCAAGACCAAGACAGGCGCGCGCGTCACCGGCCCTGGCGAAGTGGAGCGTATCGGGACAGCACCAGATCGCGTAGTCGCGGGAGGCGATGTGGTTTCGCTGGGCGCCCACACAGCGCGGGTTCTAGATGTCCGCGGCCACACGCTCGGCCATCTGGCCTATGTGTTCGACGCCAGCAACGTCGCGTTCGTCGGCGACGCGCTTTTCTCTCTCGGTTGCGGGCGCATCTTCGAAGGCACGCCTCAGCAGATGTGGGCAAGCCTTCAAAACATCGCCGCCCTGCCCGCGTCGACGACGCTGTACTGCGCTCATGAATACACGCAATCCAATGCGCGCTTCGCGCTGAGCGTGGATGCTGAAAATCCCGCGCTTGTGGCGCGGGCAGCCGAGATCGAAGCGCTTCGCGCGCGCAGCGCGCCTACTGTGCCCATGACTCTAGCCCTTGAAAAGGACACCAACCCCTTCCTGCGCGCGCCGCTGCTCAAAGCGGCGCTCGGCATGCCGAACGCGCAGGATTGGGAAGCGTTCGCGGAAATTCGCCGCCGCAAGGACACCTTCAAGGGCTGACGGCTCAGCAACCGGCGCAATCGTCGCGCCGCGCTTGCTCCACCTGCACGGTGACGTGCGCAATGCCGAAGCGTTGCTTTATGCCGCCCGCGATCACCTTCAGGAACACGTCGTCGCTTCCAGCCGGCCGTTCAATATGCGCGGTGAGCGCAGCGCGCGTAGCGCTCATCGCCCAGACGTGCAGATCGTGAACGGCGGCGACCCCTGGTTGCTCAAGTAGAAACGCCCGGACCGCGGCGACATCGATGCCGGGCGGCGCCGCGTCAAGCGCGAGGTCAAGCGACTCACGCAACAATCCCCAGGTTCCAACCAGTATCACGACAACCACCGCGATCGAGGCGAGGGGGTCAATCCAAGCGGCGTGCGTGAGCCACATCAGCGCACCCGCGCAAATCACCGCCGCCGAAACGCCCGCATCCGCGAGCATGTGGAGGAAGGCGCCGCGTGCATTCACGTCATGTGTGCGCCCCCTCAGAAACAGCAGCGCTGTCGCCCCGTTGATCGCCACGCCCGCCGCCGCCACCGCCATAACGACAAGCGGCGCCGTCTCCTGGGGAACCATTAAGCGCTTGCCGGCCTCGACCAAGAGCCCGCCGCACGCCGCCACCAACACCAGCGCGTTGGCCAACGCAGCAAGAACGGTGGCCTTGGAGAATCCATAAGTACGCTTATCGCTCGCGCCGCGCCTCGCCAACCACGCCGCTCCGCCCGCCAGCGCCAAGCCCAGGACATCTGAAAGATTGTGCGCGGCGTCGGACAAGAGCGCGGTCGAGTTCGCCCAGAACCCCGCCGCGCACTCAAGCGCTACGAAGCCCAAATTCAACGCGATCGCGACGGTATAACGTTTGTCGCCTGGGGGCGCGTGATCGTGATGAACGTCGTGTTCGTCACCATGCGTGTGGTGATGATGATGCGCGTGTCCGTGCATGACGAAGATGTGAGCGAAATCGTCGTCGCCGGCAAGCGCGCGCTTAGCGCAACGCCCATGTCTTTAGCAATTGATGCGCAATCGCGAACGGCGGTGGGCAGAACGCGCCCTGGAACGATCCCGCGATCAGCGCGCGCGCCTCCTCGCGGCTGAACCAGCGCGCGCTCTCAAGCTCGTGCGGGTCAATACGCTCAGCGTCGTGGGTGACCTCCGCCAGCGCGCCGATCATGAGCGAATGTGGAAATGGCCAAGGCTGAGTCGAATGCAGCGTCACCTCGCTTACGATCAAACCGGCCTCCTCCAACGTCTCGCGCGCCACCGCCTCTTCTATGGTTTCGCCCGGCTCGATGAAGCCAGCGAGCGCGGAGTGCATGCCGCGCGGCCACGCGCGCTGACGCCCCAACAGACACTTGTCGCTGAACGTCGGCAACATGATGCAAACCGGGTCGACACGCGGGAAGTGCTCAGCTTTGCAGGCGGGGCAATCGCGCTTCCAACCGGCTTCCACAATCAGCGTCGCAGCTCCGCAATTGGCGCAAAAACCGTGACGCGCGTGCCACTCGAACACAGACTTCGCAGGACCTAGGATGGCGAGTTCGTTGCGTGTGAGCCTAGGCCCCAATGCTCGCAGGTCATCGAAACGACCAAGATCAGCGAGCAACTCGCCGTCGGTCGCCACGACCGCGAAGTGCGGTGTTTGTTCGCGATCTAGCCCCAGAAACAGTAACGGCGCTTCTTCCGATGCAATCCGGCACAGCGTATGCGCGCCAAGCCAGCCGATAGCCACCTCACCTGCCCGCTCCACCACGAACGGCCGGTGCTGAAAGAACGGGACGACCTTTGTGTTCGAATGCTCGAGCGCGGCGTTGATCCACTCCCTATCGCGACGGTGATGCGCCGCGCGATCAAGCGGCGAGCGCGTGAAAGCGTTGGGGTTTTCCGGCAGCAACGTCATTCGCGAACCAGTGACTGCAGCGCACGGCCGCTCCCCGGAGCGGTCGTGAACCCGTCAGGCGCGGGACCGCCGCTCATATTGATGCAAAACCGCCAACCGCCTTCGGTCAGCTCATAGACGCCGCTATTGATGTTGCCCGCCTCGGGCCCGTGCTCAAACGCAAGCGAAAAGATCGCCGGCGCCGTGGCGTCATCCACGCTTACACGCCCGGAATAATCCGCTCCCATTCCCGTCGACACGAAGCGGTCCCCGTCAACGCTAATGCGCGCGTTGACGTATGCCGCTGCTGGCACACTGACGCCATCGATTTCCAGGCTATTGATGCGCCACTTGCCTTGGAGGTCCCGCAGGCTCACCGTGCGCCTCCGCCTGCCGGACGCCGGAACCGCAACACGAACTGATCGGTGTGGCCTCGGATATCGGATTCAAATACACGCAATGAGCGATCGTCCGCGGGATTGCGCAACACATCGCTCTCTCCGTCGAGCACAAAGCCCGCCGCCGTGAGTTCGCGCACGACTTGCGCGCGATCTATGCGGTGCGATGCTGTCGCGCCATCGACGCCGACGGGAGCGCCGTCGGGCGCCGCGTGATCGATGATAACAAGCACGCCGCCCGGCCTCAACGCCGCGAACACTTCTTGGTTCAGCGCTGGCACATCAATGTTGAGCTGTCGGAGGTGAAAGTCGTGGTAGATCTGCGAGATAAAGATCGCATCAAGCGGCTCATCAGCCGACCACCCAGCGTAACCCTGCTGAAGCACGGTCACATTGGGATAGCTTGGCGCCACGGCGAGGATCGCGCGCGGCGGACGATCCGGCGCATTCGGACGGTCGACGGCGAAAACCCGGCCTGTTTCGCCGACCGCCACCGAAAACAAACGCGTGTAATAGCCGCCGCCTGGACCAACATCCGCAACACGCCAGCCCTCGCGCACGCCGGTGAAAGCGAGCACGTCGCCCGGGTGACGGAGCGCGTCGCGCTCTCGGTCAGCCTGAGGGCGGCGGTCGTCCGCCAGCGCCGCCACGATGTGCGGCGATTGGGGGGTTACAGCCGGCGCCTCGGCCAGCATGATGCCGGGCACCGCCCCGCCCGCGCACGCCCCAAGAACCGCCGCCGCAGCCAACCCGATGATCAACGCTCGCATGCCAACCTCCGCTCCCGGGGGACATAGCCGCTCCGCGACAGCTTGTCTTCTGCGCTAGTATCCCGCCGTGATTCCGGTGACCGCCACCCTCGCGCTCGATGAACGCGACCTCGACGAGCGCTTTGTCCGCGCGGCCGGCCCTGGCGGCCAGAACGTCAACAAGGTTTCAACCGCCGTCGAGTTGCGGTTTCGCCTGGGCGGTTTCACGCAAATGCCAGACGATGTGCGCGCGCGGCTGGCAACCCTGGCGGGACGGCGGCTCACATTAGACGGAGAGATCGTCATCCGCGCCGACGAGCACCGCACGCAAGAACGCAACCGGGAGGCAGCGCTGGCGCGTCTTGTCGCGCTCGTCGAACAGGCGACGCACAAGCCAAAGCCGCGCCACAAGACCAAGGTGCCGCGCGCCGAGCGCCAGCGCCGCATGGATCACAAATCGCGACGCTCCGATATCAAGGCTGGTCGCGCACGGCCACGCGGCGAGGATTGATCAGACGCTTATACACTAACGCCCACGCTTAGCCGCCAGGGGCGGCGGGGTCAGTTCCAGCTGTTCCGGCGGCGCAAGCGGGCGGGGAGCAGCATCGATCGGCGCTACCTGCTTGATCTCCTTCCCCGCGTCAGCGGCTCCCAATTCTTTGAACTTACGCCCCGTCACCATTACCCGCGTTTCAATGTTGTGGGTCATCGTGTTGAACGCGGAGACAGAGTTGCCGAGCGCTTTTCCCAGATCCCCCACGTTATCTGCAATCTGACTAAGGCGCTCATAGAGTAAACGGCCCAGCGCGGCGATCTCCTGGGCGTTCTTGGCGCTCTGCTCCTGACGCCAGCCGAAAGCGATGATGCGCGCGAGCGCCACCATGCCAGAGGGGCTGGCGATGATCACTTTACTCGAGAACGCGTCATCCTGCAGCGTGTGATCGCGCTCCAAGGCTTCATGTAAGAGATTGTCGCCCGGAACGAACATGACGACGAAGTCGACTGTGTCGGTATTCGGCAGATGCTTCCAATATTCCTTCGAGGACAGCGCTTTCACGTGATTGCGCAATTCGGAAGCATGTTTCTTCAAAAGCAATTCGCGCGCCGCTTCGTCCGGCGCTTCGATAGCGTCGAGGAAGGCCGAGAACGCTACCTTCGAATCTACGACAACGCTGCGCCCGCCCGGCATCTTGACCACGACATCAGGGCGCAACTTGCCGCCATCGCCGTCGACAGTGGTTTGTTCCTCGAAGTCGACGCGCGGCGCCAACCCCCCCATCTCGAGCGCGTTGCGCAAACTGTGCTCGCCCCAGCGCCCGCGCGCCTTCGGGCTCTGCCGCAGCGCATGAACAAGCTTGCCCGTGACGTTCTGGGTTTCCTTCAGCGTGTCGCCGATCGTGCGCATTTGCTGCGCCAGCGCGCCTTGCTCCTCCTTGCGCGACTTCTCCAACGTCTCAACCTGCGCCGTGAGTTTCGCCAGCGCCTCCTGCGCGGGCGTGACGACATCCTTCACACTGCCTTGTGCGGCTTGCCGATGTTTCTCAAAGGTCTCGTTCGCCAGAGAGAGAAAGCGCTGCTGGTTGGCGTCGAGCGCCTTGGCCGCCAACGCGGCGAAATGTTCGGTGAGAGCCTTGGCATGTTCCTCGGCGGCGGCCTGACGCGTCGCGGCCGACGCCTTTTCAGCGGCCAGTTCGGCGGCGAGCTTGCTGGTCTCCGTCCGCAGGGCGTCACATTCGGCGACGGCGCGATCGCGCTCGGCGCGGATCATGTCGACGCCCTCAAAGCGCGCCTTCGCGGCGGCCGCCGCCTCTTGCGCCTTGGCGGCGCGATAGGCGAACCAGGCCGCGGCGGCGAGCGAGGCGAGCGCCAGGAGCAAGAACGGGAGCGATTCGGTCATTGCCGCAGACTAGCGGTTTTCCGGCGCCGCGACTTTGGCGTGGATGTGGTATAATGTTGATCTTGCGCAATGGCGCGCGGCGAGGCCAGCCTCAAGGGTACACGTCATGGATGTCTTTGATTACCTGATCCCCCTCGCCCTGATCGTCGTGTTCGGGGTGCTTTGCTTTGGCATCTACGCCATGTTCCGCGGCGGCGACTTCGGGCGCTCCTGGTCGAACAAAGCCATGCGCATGCGCGTGCTCGCCCAATTCGTGGCCATTCTGATATTGGTTGCGGCAATGTGGGCGAAGCAGCATTACGGCTGACATGGTCCGCATCGATAAGATTGTCACCAAGGCCGGCGACGGCGGCCAGACGCGCCTGGCCAGCGGCGCGCCGGTTTCGAAGGCGAGCTTGCGCGTCGCCGCCTACGGCGCGGTTGACGAAGCCAATTCCGCGATTGGGGTTGTTCGGCTCAACACGAGCGCGAACGTTGTCCTAGACCCGATCCTTGATCGCATCCAGAACGACCTCTTCGATCTAGGCGCCGATCTCGCAACGCCAGACGCCGGCGCCAAGCTGGATTACGAACCGCTGCGCATTCAGGAGAGCCAAGTGCTGCGGCTGGAGCGTGAAATCGACGCGCTGAACAGCGATTTGTCGCCGCTCACCTCGTTTATTCTTCCTGGCGGAACGCCGGCGGCCGCGCACTTGCACTTGGCGCGGGCAATCGCGCGGCGCGCGGAGCGAGACATTGTCGCGCTGGCAGCGACGGAAGCAGTGTCTCCCGAAGCGGTGAAATACGCCAACCGGCTCTCCGACCTGCTTTTCGTCGCCGCGCGCTGGGCCAACGATCACGGCCGCGGCGACCTGCTCTGGAAGCCCGGCGCGAACCGGTGATCGTCGCTAGCCAGCGATGTACTGCGCGCCGTTCACGGTCATGGTGGCGCCCGTGATGAACGCGGCTTGGTCAGAGGCGAGAAAACTCACCATCGACGCGATCTCCTCGGCCTTGCCGAGGCGACCAGCTGGGATAGTGGCGATGATCTTCTTCAGCACATCCTCGGGAACCGCTGCGACCATATCGGTATCGATGTAGCCTGGGGCGACGACGTTCACCGTAACGCCCTTGGCCGCGCTTTCCTGGGCCAGCGCCTTGGTGAAACCGATCATGCCGGCCTTGGCCGCCNNTGGCCCTTCTGGCCATTGATCGAGCTTATGTTGATCACACGCCCAAAGCCGCGTTCGCGCATGCCTTCGATCACCGGACGCGTCATATAGAAAAGGCTGTCCAGATCGACGCGGATCACATCCCGCCATTTCTCGGCGTTCATCTTGTGGAAGAGACCGTCGCGCGTGATGCCGGCGTTGTTCACCAGGACGTCGACTGGCCCGCACTCGGCGACCACCTTAGCGATCCCTTCCGCGCACTGGGCTTCATCGCCCACATCCCACTTGTAGACCTTGATGCCGAGTTCCTTGGCTGTCGCCTCGGCGGCTTCCGCGTTGCCTGCATAGTTGGCGGCGACAGTCAGCCCATCCGCCTTCAGACGCGCCGAGATCGCCTTGCCGATCCCGCGCGTTCCGCCCGTAACCAAAGCCACACGCGCCATGCACATCCTCCCAGCTCGTCTTACGCGAACGCCTCAACCACAACACTTGCAAGACTTCGAGCCGCTTGCAACACGGGGAGCGGCTAGAGAGAACAGAAAATGACCGAACTCGCAGAGCGCCGCCTCGAAACCGTCCGCCGCCACATGGCGCTTGAAGTCACCCACGATTGGGACGGCGTGATCGCCACCTTCGCTCACCCGCGCTACGAGATGTACGGCGGCGGCCAGGTGTTCGACGGCGAGGCCGCGGTGCGCGGCTATTTCGCCGCTTCACGCACGCCCTTTCCCGATCAGGGCAACGAGATCATCGCCATCTCGCATGCGGACAACACCGTCCTCGTTGAGTTCTGGCTCACCGGCACGCATCGCGGGCCGCTGAAACTTGGCGGACGCACAATCGAGCCCACGGGCAAGGCATTCCGCATGCGCATGGCCGCCAGCTTCGAATTCGCGCCCGGCAGCGACAAGATCATCTGCGAACGCCCCTATTTCGATCAGAGCGCGGTGCTTCGCGAATTGGGGATCGCCTAATCCCAGTAGTTGAACACCACCTGCCCTACAGTCTGCGGATTCCAGTAACGCAGATCATACGTCATGTTCTTGTTCACGCTCCTGAGCCATTCCCGATCACGTTCCGTAAGGTCACGGCTTAGATCCTCAGCTTCAAGGATGTTCAGCGTCGGCCCGTAATAGCCCGCTGCAGCAGTGACCACCGATGCATCATCGAAGAATGACCACCCTTGGTCTTCGCGGATTGTCGTTAGCGCAAGGATTGGCGCATCTGCGCCGATCAAGGCAGCAAATCGCCCCTCCTCCCTGGTGACGATGCATCGATGATAGGTTCGATGAACGCCGCGCCAGTCGAACGACTCGATTTTCCAGTAACACTCGCGCGCGATGACGAACGTCAGCGCCTTTATGGCCGACTGGCTTAACGGTTCAGCGGAGCCTGAGTAGGCATGAACCAGCGCCGGCGAGACGCCATCGATCACCTACCGCTCCACGCACACCGCAATCCCCATGCCGCCGCCGATGCAGAGCGTGGCGAGGCCCTTGGACTTGCCGCGGCGCTGCAGTTCATAGAGCAGCGTCGTCAGCACGCGCGCGCCGGAAGCGCCAATCGGGTGACCGATGGCGATGGCGCCGCCATTGACGTTCACGATCGCCTCGTCCCAGCCCATGTCCTTGTTTACGGCACACGCTTGCGCGGCGAAGGCTTCGTTGGCTTCGACGAGATCAAGGTCCGAAACCTTCCAACCCGCCTTCTCAAGCGCGGCCTTCGAGGCCGGGATCGACCCTGTGCCCATGATCGCGGGGTCGACGCCGCGCGAGGCCCACGAAGCGATGCGCGCCAGCGGCGTCAGTCCGCGCTTCGCCGCCTCATCCGCCGTCATCAAGACCAAAGCTGCCGCGCCGTCATTGATGCCGGAGGCATTCGCAGCCGTCACCGTGCCGTCCTTCTTGAACGCGGGGCGCAAACCCGCCGCGCCCTCAAGCGTGGCGTCGTGTTTGATGTATTCGTCGTTCTCGACGACCGTGTCGCCTTTGCGGCCCCTGACGGTGACCGCGACGATCTCGTCCTTGAACTTGCCGGCCTTCTGCGCGGCGCTCGCTTTTTTCTGCGAGTTCGTGGCGAACTCATCCTGTTGCGCGCGGGTGATCTGCCATTTCTCGGCGACGTTCTCGGCGGTGACGCCCATGTGATAGGCGTTGAACACGTCGGTGAGGCCGTCATTGATCATCGTGTCCGTGAACGTCACCGGCCCCATCTTAGTGCCGGCGCGCATGTGCGCGGCGTGCGGCGACAGGCTCATGTTCTCCTGGCCGCCGGCGACCACGATCTTGGCGTCTCCGGCCTTGATCTGCTGGTAGCCGACCACGACCGCGCGCAGGCCAGACCCGCAGACCTGGTTCAGCCCCCAGGCCGGGCTGTCGTCCGGCACGCCCGCGGCGCGCGCGGCCTGCCGGGCGGGGTTCATCCCCTGGCCGGCGGTGAGCACTTGTCCGAGCACCACTTCCGAAACCTCGCCGGCTTCAACCTTGGCGCGTTGCAGCGCGGCGGCAATGGCGACGCGCCCCAACTCATGCGCGGGCGTTGCAGCAAAGGCCCCGCTAAAGCTGCCGACGGGTGTACGGGCGGCGGAAACGATAACGATGTCGGACATGGGCTGCGGCTCCTAAAGGCGCGAAGGCTTTGGTCTGAAAAGGAGAGTTAACCTGCCCTATGGCACAGGCAACGGGCGAAATCCAAGCGCCCGGTCGCAATCTACAGAGCCAAACAGGGGCTTTGTCTTGCATTGCGGCGAAGGAGGGAGGATTTTGCCGCGCAAGCGCCGCTTCGCGCCTGCAACAAGGATGGACCCCAGTGGCGGATTCAAACGGCCAATCCAGATCAGAGGGCGAAGAACCCGCCGACGCGGTGGTGATCAAGAAATACGCCAACCGCCGCCTCTACAACACGGCGTCGTCATCCTACGTGACGCTCGACCATCTGTCGGAGATGGTGCGAGACGGCGTCGACTTCGTCGTGCAGGACGCCAAATCCGGCGAGGACATCACCCGCTCGGTGCTGACACAGATCATCTTCGAACAAGAGAGCCGCGGCCAAGCCCTGCTTCCGGTTCAGTTCCTGCGCCGCATCATCCGCTTCTATGGCGATCAGATGCAGGGCTTCCTGCCCCCCTATCTTGAGATGAGCATGGAGAGCTTCTCCAAGGCGCAGGATCAGATGCGCGAGAATTTCTCGCGGGCGTTCGGCGCCAACACGCCGATGGCCGCCTTCGAGGACCTCACACAACGCAATATGGCGATGTATCAGCAAGCCATGAAGATGTGGGCGCCCTTCACCAAGGGGCTGCCTAGCATGGGGCAAATGCCAGGCGGCGCCAACGTCATGGCCGAACCGGAAAGCGACGACGCCAAGGAAGAAGAGCTCTCAGAGCTGCGCAAGCAAATGGAGACGATGCAAAAGCAGCTCGATGCGCTCGCGCGCGGCAAGAGCTGACGCCAAGCCGATCTCGCCTGTCGCCACGCAACTAGCGTTGAGAAAACCGAATGCGCCTTCGCTTCAGCCGCAGGGAGTGCCTCGCTGGCGGTGTCGCGCTGGCAGCGCTTGGCACTGAAGCGACGGCGGAATCGTCGCTACACGGCATCGACAACGGCGCGACCCTCATCGGCGCGCGGGACCGCGCAGGAATCGAACTCTCCGGAGACTGGGCGTACTCCGTTGATCCTTATCGCGACGGTCTGAACGGTTTCCACGGCGCGTCGGCGGGCCTCGGCCATCGCCGCTTCGACGACATCGATGTCGACGCCTACACCCAAGCGCACCCCAATGCCTTGTTCGAGTACGACATGGCGCGCGCGGCGCGCGCGCGTCTCCCTTCGGCATGGATGGGGCATGCTCCGGAATTGCGCCGTTATGTCGGACTGATGTGGTATCAGCGCACGTTCACCGTTGAGGGGCCGGTGCGCGGGCGCGCGTTCATCCACGTCGAAGGCGCGAACTATCGCACGGTCGTTTACGTGAACGGCGCGCGCGTGGGCGGCCACGAAGGCGGCTTCACGCCGTTTGCCTGCGAAGCGACGACGCACCTGCGCACGGGCGAAAACCAGATTACGCTCGCCGTCGACTCCGAACCGTCGCCGGAGACCATTCCGCCACCGGTCACGGACTGGGAAAACTATGGCGGCGTTACGCGTCCTCTGCGCGTCGTGCTTACCCCGGAGACTTTCATCGATGACGCCTGGGCGCGGCTTACGCGTGACGGCGCCCTCGCCTTCAGCATGCGCCTGAACGGACCGCGTGTGCGCGGTCGGCGAGTACGGGCGCGGATTCCGGCGCTGGGCGTCACGGTCCGGGGCCGCACCGGCGAGGATGGGTGCTGGCACGCCGAGACGCCGGCGCCTCCAGAACTCCGGCGTTGGTCGCCTCAATCGCCGACATTGTATCAAGTTGTCTTCGAGACTACCGACGATGCGCTCAGCGACCGCGTCGGCTTTCGCACCGTTGAAACGCGCGGCGAAGATATTCTGTTGAATGGCGAGCCGATCTTCTTGCGCGGGATTTGTCTGCACGAGGAAGAAATTGGCGAGGCCCCGGTTCGGAACATGACGCCCGAGGCCGCCGAGCGATTGCTTCGCATCGCCAAGGACGATCTCCACTGCAACTTCGTGCGCCTAGCCCACTATCCGCACACCGAAACCACGGTCCGCCTCGCCGACGAAATCGGGCTGATGGTCTGGAGCGAGATCCCCGTGTACTGGCGTATCGACTGGGAAAGCGCTGAAACGCTGACCACAGCCCGGCGCATGTTGGCCGAGAACATTCAGCGCGACCGCAATCGCGCGGCGATCATTTTGTGGAGCGTCGGCAACGAGACGCCTCTGAGCGAGGCGCGCAACTCGTTCATGCAAACGCTGGTCGCCGACGCAAGACGCCTTGACGATAGCCGGCTTATTACTGCTGCTCTGCTTACGAACCGCACGGAAGAGCACGGCCGCCCGCTGATCACTATCGACGACCCTCTCGCCCAGAGCCTCGATGTCCTGGGCGTCAACACTTACAACGGTTGGTACAGCGACGACGCGCTTTCGGCGTTGCCGAGCATCGCGTGGCGGTCACGCCTGGGCAAGCCGATGGTGTTCTCGGAGTTTGGCGCCGACGCGCTCGCTGGTTTTCACGACCCCGACCTAATGCGCAAGTTCTCCGAGGAGTTTCAAGCGGATTACTATCGTCAGACCCTGGCCATGAGCGAGAGCATCGGGTTCCTGCGCGGACTCTCGCCATGGATATTGAAGGACTTTCGATCGCCGCGGCGCCAGCACCCGATCTACCAGGAGGGTTGGAATCGTAAGGGGCTTATTTCGCAAACGGGCGTTCGCAAGCAGGCTTTCGCGGTATTGTCCGAACACTATCGCCAACGCGCCAATGGCTAGCCGCAGCCCCTACTGAGCTTCGGGGCCCGGGTCGCCGCCATCGCGCAACGCGAGGGGCAGCCCGCGCAAGATCGCGACAAGTCGCGCTTGATCGGAAGCGCCGGTTTTTCGCAAGACGCCCTTCATCAAAAAGCGAACTGCGTTTTCGGTGACGCCACGCCGGATTGCGAACTCGCGAATGGTCTCGCCATCGGCCAGCGATGCAGCGAGAAACGCTTCGCTCGGCGTTAGCCCGTACCACGCGGCAAGGTGGTCGACGGGAATAGACGGCGCCTTGCTGCGCGGCCCGATCGTGACCAACATGGACGCACCTTCGACATAGCCGTCGAGCGCCAGCGCCGATTGAGGCGCAATCCGGATCGCCAGCACAGCGTGCTCGCCGCCATCTGCGTTCGTCGCGGTGAAGGCGGCGCTTGCCGGCGGGTCTGCCGCAGCGAGCCGCTCAAGCTCCGCGTTCGCGGCGACGCTCGCAAAGCGCCAACCCCCATCGACGACGCGGCCGGTTCCATCGCTCACAAAGGCCTCAACGCGCGGATTTGCATTGACCACGCTGAAATCCGCGCGCAACGCCAGAACGCCCGCCGCGCTCATCGCCAACGCCGCCTCCGCCGCGCCCGCGCGCAAATCCGTCTCGGCAATACGTTTGCTGATGCGCACGGCGCGTTGGATGTGCGGCGCCACCAAATGCATGCCCCGATGCAAACGCGATATGTCGTATCCCTCGGGACCGGGAAACACCCAAGCCAAGCGGTATTCGTCGTCGCGATCCAAGATCGCGGCTAGCGCGCGCACGATCTGCCAATTGGACAAAAAGTGTTTGTAGAACTCGCTGTCCTTCAATTCGTCGCGCGGACAGATGTCGTCGGTATCCACGATCTGTCCAATCGGAAGCGGCGCGATACGGCGGCTCCACGGCTGCACGCCCGCGAAGGTGGAGGCGTAAATGTCACGCGCGTGCGGCGCCAGGTTCGCAGCCGCCACGAAGCGTGCGCCCCGATACGGCGCGCGCTCCCACAATAGAAACGACACATCCCAGTGCGGCGGCGAATAGGCGTTGACAAAACGCACCATCGCTTCATCCCAGGTCGCGGCATCAAGCGCCGCCTGGTAGATGCAGCTCACCACATCGTTGAAAACATCGAGTTCCGTGGTCATCCCGGCCAGTCCGCACAACGCATGCGGAAGCTTGGCTACGGCGGCCGGGCGGCGGCGACAAGAGGCCCGCGCGCGAGGGACTGGCCGCTCGCGCGCGAGGCGTCGGCGTTACGGTATGATCGTAGGCTCCACCGTCACCGCGAAGGAATGGACGGTGTCACGGAGGCAGCCGCCGATCCGACCCCAAGCCCAAATGCGGTAGCGATGCGCGCCACGCGGCAAGTCGTCAGCCACCGGCACCAACTCGCTGGCGCCGGGTTCAAGCCATCCAGACATCACGCCGCGCTCAGTGCTGACGTTTTGGACCACGTATTGCACGGCGGTGCAGTGCGTCGGTGGCGCGGTGAGGCGCACCGCGATCTGCGCGCCAGGGCCGTCCGAGTTCAGCGTGATTTCCGCAAAGCCGCGGCACACGAGGGCGTCGCCGAAGGGCGAAGGGTCGCTGCCTTGGCAGTTGACGGTGTACGTTTGCGCCGTTCCGCGGGCCCCCTGCAGCGCGCCCGGCGCAATCTCGGTCGGCACGCGATACCCCTGCGCTGTCGCGGCGCCCGCCAGCGCCACGCTCACGACTAGCGTCGCGACAATCCGCTTGATCAAAGTTTTCGACATTCTCGCCTCCACGCGCCCTCGCCATGTTCTTGACAGCGAAGCGCGCTGAGCGCGCTACCCATTTGGGTAGGATGAGCTTAGTCCCAATGCTTGGGTTTGCGCTGCGTCCAGGGCATTTCTTTCTCGAGCTGCCCCGCGAGCCGAAACAGCGTGCCTTCGTCGCCATAGCGGCCCGTGAACATCATACCGATGGGAAGGCCGGCGCTGCTTTGCGCAAGGGGCAGCGCCATCGAGGGTTGCCCAGTCATGTTGAACGGCGGGGTGAAGCCAAAGGTGCGCGACTGGCGCTTGTCGAACTCCTTAAGGTCCTCCATCAACGTGTCGAGGTAGTCGACGCGCGGTGGCGGCGTGATCATCACCGGCGTCAGCCAAACGTCCCAGGTTTCGAACCGCTGCAAAATCTGCCGGTTCATCAGCCGCAATTGCTGCCAGCCCCACATAGCTTCCTGGCCACTGATCTTCTTTCCGGCTTCATAGGCGCGGCGCGCCAACCCTTCGATGTCGTCGCCGGGTTCACGCCCCTTGCGCTCGATCCAGCGCTTCATGCCCGCCGCGAAGTTTCCCGCCGAGACCAATCCCTGCGCTCGATACAGCAAGCGGTAGTCGATACCCAATCCTTCTTCGCGCACATCGTGGCCGAGCGCACGCAAAGTTTCCGCTGTGCGTTCAAGCGCTGTCTGCACATCGGCGTCGAGAGGGACGCCAGACGCGGTCTCGCTGGACCACGCGATGCGCAGCTTGCCGGGTCCGCGCGCCACATCCTCAAGATAGGGCCGCTCTTTTTGAGGATACGCGAAGGGACTTCCCGGCTCGGGATAGCCCGTCGCGTCAAGCATCGCTGCGCTATCGCGCACCGTGCGCGAAACAACATGGTCCACTGAGAATCCGATGGCGCGATCCGCATCATCGGCGCCGTTGGGGTTGCGGTCACGCGTGGTTTTCAAACCAACCAGACCGCAGCAAGCCGCCGGGATCCGAATTGAACCCAGGCCGTCGCTTGCGTGCGCGAGCGGCGCCATGCCCGCCGCCACCGCGCTCGCCGCACCACCCGAAGAACCGCCCGAAATGTGATCGGCGTTCCAAGGATTGCGGCAGGGCCCCAAACGCGCCGAAGTGGTGACGCCGGGAATGCCAAACTCAGGGGTATTGGTTTTGCCTGCGAGGACGACCCCAGCCGCTCGATACCGCTTCACCAGTTCGCTATCGTGATCATCGGCCGTGACTTCAGCGAACCGGCTGCCCGAGGTGCGCGGCCAGCCCTTAACCTTGAGGCCCAGATCCTTGATCAAAAACGGCACGCCCTGAAAC
Source organism: Hyphomonadaceae bacterium UBA2389 (assembly GCA_002343395.1). GTDB lineage: Bacteria > Pseudomonadota > Alphaproteobacteria > Caulobacterales > Aquidulcibacteraceae > Vitreimonas. The sequence goes on from DDSN01000053.1 coordinate 61,792, forward strand.
GGCCCATCCGACAGCGCCGCCGACGCCGAAGCGCGCGCTTCGTCATAGGCCTTGTAAACCACCGCGTTCAGCGCGCCGTTGTGTCGCTCAATGCGCTCGATCGCAGCGTCGAGTAGCTCCACAGGCGAAACCGCGCGTTTCTTCACCAGCTCCGCGAGTCCAAGACCGTCATAAGCCGCATATTCGCGCATGGTTTCCTCCACCTCCGTACGATAGCGGTTAATTTCCGTTTGGCATAACCCATGCAGCGCCTGCCCTATGGGCAAGCCGCAAACCCCGCCCGAAGTGGACGCAGACTTCGCGGAAGTCGCCGATCAGCGCCGCGCCGACCGGCGCCACAGCGATCGCCGCGCGCCGCGCCAACGGCTGGATACGCTTTTCGCCGCGTTGCTGATTAACCAGGTCGAGATGATCCCAGCGTTCGCACCAGCACGTGCGTATGCGCCGTCACCGACCATGCCGCGCGGGCGGCGGGTCAACGTGAGAACCTGAACAGCACGTCAATCCACAGCTAGCGCGGCTTTTTTGAACACCGTCGGCAAGGCGTCCGCATCACCCCACCAACCTTCGCCACTGGGTTCAACGGCGGCCGCATAGACATCAAGCGTAAGCGCAAAATGCGTAAACACATGACGCACCGCGCCGAGCTTTCGCCAAGCGCCGTGCGCGGGCGCTTGGGCAAGCGCTTCCGCCGCGCCCCATGGGCTGTCGCGCCAATCGCTCGTCGGTAGCGCCGCCATGCCAGCGAGCAGACCTTTCTCGGGACGACGCACGAGCCAGATCGCGCCATCACGCTCAATCCTGTAGACCACGCCGTAACGCCGCGGGCGCTCCGCTTTCGCCAAACGGCGCGGATAGCGCTCCGACGCACCGGCCGCGAACGCCGCGCAAGTTTTCGACAGCGGACAGGCGTCGCAACGCGGCGCTTTAGGCGTACACACCGTCGCGCCCAGATCCATCAGCGCCTGCGCCCAATCGCCCGGGCGATCGGTGGTAACGAGACCCGCGGCCAACGCGCGCAACTCAGCCTTGGCCCCTGGCAGCGGCGTCTCGACTGCGTGCAGCCGCGCCATCACCCGCTCGACGTTGCCGTCGACCGCGGCCTCCGGCCGGCCGAACGCGATCGCCGCGATCGCGGCGCCGGTGTAGTCGCCGATGCCAGGCAGCTTGCGCAGCGCCTCGGCGGTGTCGGGGAATCGCCCGCCGTGCTCGTGCGCGACGATGCGCGCGGCGCGGTGCATGTTGCGCGCCCGCGCGTAGTAGCCGAGGCCCTGCCAGAGCGCGAGAACCTCGTCGAGCGTCGCCGCGGCGAGCGCCCGGACCGACGGGAAGCGCGCGAGGAAGCGCGCGAAATAGGGGCCGACCGCGGCGACGGTCGTCTGCTGCAGCATGATCTCGCTGAGCCACACCTTGTAGGGATCGGCGCGCTCGCCGGGCAAGGCGCGCCATGGCATCCGGCGGCGATGGCGGTCGTACCAGGCGAGCAGCGAAGCGGCGAGCGCGGCGCCGTCGCGCGATGCGGCAGCCTTGGAGTCGGCGCTATCCAGACGCCTCTTCTTTATGCCACGATCGCTCGGCACAAGGCTTTCTCCCCTCGTCCCGCTCTAGCGAGAGATGCCGCCCACGGCAACGCCAAAACGCGCGAAAACCGAAGTACAGCGGCGCGGCCTCGCGCCGGCGGCAGCGGCGGCGGCGCGCGTGGCGGCGCCGATCCTCAAAAAGCGCGGCCTTGCCGAGGCGCGCATCGTGACCGAGTGGCGCGCGATCGTGGGCGATACCGTCGCCGAACGATCGGCGCCGGAACGGCTCCTGCGCGGGCGGGCGGCGCCGGGCGCCGTGCCCGGCGGAACGCTACGCCTGCGCGTGGCCGGCGTCTGGGCGCTGGAGTTCCAGCATATGGCGCCCGGCCTCATCGAGCGCATCAACGGCTTCTTCGGCTACCCGGCCGTCGCGCGCATCCAGTTCGTCCAGGCGCCGCTGCCGGCCGCGAAACGCGCGCCCGCCCCGCCCGCGCCGTTGCCGCCGGCGGCCGAGGCGCGCCTCGCCGCGATGACGGCCAAGATCGACGATCCCGAGCTGCGCGCGCGGGTTCTGGCGCTCGGCCGCGCGCTGGAACGGCGCGCCGCGCGCGTCTCCAAACCGGTCGCGAACAAGTTGTCTGGCCCGGCCCGAAAACCTGTGTAAAAGCCGCGCCGTCTCCCTTGCGAATTCCGCCTTCGACGGTCTAGCATCCCAACCATAGTGGTGACCTCATGAACCGCCGCAACATCTTGTTAACTCTCGGCTTTGGCCTCGCGCTCGCGCTGGGCAGCCCGGCTCTGGCGGAAACGCCGGCAGCCAACGACGGCACGGGCGACATGTTCATCGGCAAGGCCGATGCGCCGATCACGATCATCGCCTACGAATCGCTGCTGTGCCCGCACTGCGCGTCGTTCCACGCCGGCACCCTGCCGAAGCTCAAGGAGCAATACGTCGACAAGGGCCTCGTGAAGATCGTCTTCCGCGAATATCCGGGCACGTCGCGCGAGCCCTGGGCGCGCATTCCGGCGATGATGGCGCGCTGCCTCGGCCCCGACCGCTACTTCTCGATGCTCGACCTGATGTTCAAGGACCAGGAGAAGTGGACGAAGGCCGAGACCGGCCAGCAACTGCTCGACAACGTCGCCGCCTACGGCCGCCTCGCCGGCATGACGAAGGAGCAGTTCGACGCCTGCATGAAGAACGAGAAGATGCTGCGCGCGATGGCCGAGCGCTGGCGCGAGGGCGTGGAGAAGCACGGCGTCGAAGGCACGCCGCACTTCGCGATCGGCGACGCGCGCATCTCGGGCAACCGCCCGATCGAGGAATTCGACCGGGTGCTGAAACCCCTCGTCGAGAAGCTGCCGAAGAAATAGCGAAGCAACTTGGGACGAAACGCAGCAGTGGTCCATTTCACGAAGCTCCGCCTCGCCGGTTTCAAGTCCTTCGTCGATGCGACGGAGTTCGAGATCCAGAAGGGCTTGACCGGCATCGTCGGTCCCAACGGCTGCGGAAAGTCCAACCTGCTCGAAGGCCTGCGCTGGTGCATGGGCGAAAGCTCGGCGCGCCAGATGCGCGGCGGCGGCATGGACGACGTGATCTTCAACGGCACGTCGGAGCGCCCCGCGCGCAACGTGGCCGAGGTGATCCTGCACCTCGACAACCGCGACCGCACCGCGCCGGCGGCGTTCAACGAACTCGAAGAGATCGAGATCTGCCGGCGCATCGAGCGCGAGAGCGGCTCGGCCTACAGCGTGAACGGGAAAGACGTGCGCGCGCGCGACGTTCAGCTGCTTTTTGCCGATCTCTCCTCGGGCGCGCGCTCGACGGCGATCGTGAGCCAGGGGCGGGTCAGCGCGATCATCCAGGCCAAGCCGCCAGAGCGCCGCCTGCTGCTGGAAGAGGCGGCCGGCATCACCGGCCTGCATTCGCGCCGGCACGAGGCAGAGCTGAAGCTGCGCGCGGCCGAGCAGAACCTCGCGCGCCTCGACGACGTGATCCTCGCGCTCCAGAACCAGCTTCAGGGCCTGAAGCGGCAGGCGCGCCAGGCCTCGCGCTACCGCAACCTCTCGGACCACATCCGCCGCGCCGAGGCGCTCGCCTATCACCTGCGCTGGCAGAAGACGACGATGGAGGGCGTGGCCGCCGGCGTGCGGCTCGCCGAGATCGAGGCCGACATCCAGGCGCTGACGCTCGAAGCGGCGCAGGCTTCGACGGCGCTGGCAGAAGCCGGCGCGGTGCTGCCGGGATTGCGCCAGGACGAGGCCGCCGCCGCCGCCGAGCGCCATCGCGCCGTCGTCGAGGGCGATGCGGTCGCCGCCGAGGAGCAGCGCGTGGCGCAAGCGACACGCGACGCCGAGGCGCGGCTCGCCCAGAACGGCGCCGACCGCGCGCGCGAAGAGACGCTGCTGGCCGACGCCGCCGCCGCGCTCGAGAAGCTCGCCGCCGAGCGGGCCGAGCTCGAAGCCGTCGCCGCCGGCGCGGCCGAGGAATTGCGCGAAGCCGGCGCCCGGGCCGCCGCGACGCGCGCCGAGGTGGAGACGCTCGACGGCGCCGTGACCGAACTCACGCGGAAGATCGCGTCGGACGACGCGAAGCGCGCCGAACTCGCGCGCCGCATTGAAGCGGCCGAGCGCCGGTTGGCCGAGATCGCGCGGCGCGGCGCGGACATCGCCCGCGAGGTGGCGGCGATCGAGGATCAGCTGCGCGCTGCTGCCGGCGGCGGCGAGGACGAAGCCGTCGCCGCGGCCCAGGCGAACTACGACGGCGCCCAGGCCGACATGGAAGCTGCCGAGCAGGCGCGCACCGCCGCCGAGGGCGACGCGGCCGAGACGCGGCGGGCGGCCGACGCCGCCGGCGAAACGCTGACGCGGCTGCGCGCCGAGGAACAGGGGCTGCGCGCGGCGATGGCGCAGACGCCGCAGGGCCAGCATCCGCCGGTGCTCGACCGCATCGCAGTGGAGGGCGGTTACGAGGCGGCGCTGGGCGCTGCCCTCGGCGAAGATTTGAAAGCGTCGCTCGACGCCGACGCGCCGCGCAGCTGGCAAGCGCCGCCGGACCAGCCGCAGCCGCCGCTGCCCGAGGGCGCGGAGCCGCTGGGCACGTTCGTCGTGGCGCCGCCGGCCCTGGCGCGCCGCCTCGCGCAGATCGGCGTCGTCGCCGACGAAGCCGCGGCGCTGCCGCTGATCCCGCTGCTCGCGCAAGGCCAGCGCCTCGTGACGAAGACGGGCGCGCTCTGGCGCTGGGACGGCCTCCGCAAATCGGCCGACGCGCCGGCCGCCGAGGTGACGCAGCTCCTTCAGATGAGCCGCCTGCGCGACCTCGAGGCCGAGATCGCGACGCAGGAAGCGGCGGCTCGCGC
>DDSN01000138.1 GCA_002343395.1 Hyphomonadaceae bacterium UBA2389
GGCCGCGGGCGCAACGCTCACGGCGCGCGACATGCATATCCGCTTTCTGAAGGAGGCGCGCCCGGGCGCGCCGCTTGTCATGCACGGCGCCGTCGTCGAGCTGCGCGACTCCGACGCGACCCTTTGCCTTGATACACGCCACGCCGACGGCGCGCCCGCGTCCTGTTTCACAGTCGTTGTCGCGCATACGGAAACACGCGATTTCCGCGCCTTTCCATGGTCAAAGCGGACGCGCGCCGCCGCGGACCGCATGAAGGCCGCGCTCCCCGCTCATGCACAACCGCGATCGATCGATCTCTCACGCGCGCCCGCGAATGCATCGCGCGACGCAGCGCTTGCGCTCGGCGCGACGCGCATCGGCGCTTCCGCGGTTTCGCCGGATCAATGCGACGCCTTCGGCCGCTTGCGCGGCGAACATTTCATTGGCCGCACCTCGGACTCGGTTCCCAATCTCCTCGCGGGATGGCGCAGGGAGGCGGCCGCGCAAAGCGGCGTGGAGCCCGCGGGCGCGGTTGTCGAGGCGCGGTTGGTTTTCCGGCGCTGGCCGCGCGCGGGAGAGCTCATCGAGATATTCAGCGGCGTCGCCGGGGTCGCCGAGAAAACCAACCATCTCGTTCACTGGATGTGCGATGCCGAAAGCGGCGGCGCCTGGGCGAGCATGGAAGCGATCGCGCTGACGTTCGACGTCGCGACGCGCAAGGCCATCGCTCCCCCACCCGAGGCGCTGCAGCGGATGCGGGCGCGGGTGATCGCGATGGCGGTTTAGTCAAGCCCGTGATTGTATTTGCGGCCGGCGCGCGCGAGCAGCGCCGCGCTTTCGATCGCGGCGCGCACGCGATCTGGCCGCTCCATCGGAAGCATGTGGCCCGCACCCTCGACGGTCGCGGCGCGGGCGTCCGGCTTTATCGCGCACAAGCGATGCATGGAAGCGACGCTGATCGTGGAGTGACGTTCCGCGCGCAGAAGCACGAGCGGATCCGTGACCCTGCGCAACGCGGTCCACGGATCGTGGCGGTGCGCCGCGAACGTGGCGGCTTCATAAATGGGCGTGCAGGACAGCTTCACGCCGCCCGCGGGATCGTCGATCAGGCCGTCCGCCAGATAATCCACCAGGACGTCGTCGGAGAAGCTCTTGAACACGCCGCGCCCGCGATACGCTTCGAGCGCGGCGGCGCGATCGGGAAAACGGGACCGCCGTTTGCGCGCGGCGCGCGCGATCGGAAGCGTATGGCGTTGCAGCAGCGGTCCCAGCGGCGCTTGCGCCATGGCATAACCAGCGGCAGGCAGAATAACAGGGTCGACCAGTGCAAGGCCGCTCACCAGATCGTTGCGGCGTCCGGCGATCAGCAAGCTCACGGTCGCGCCCATGGAATGCCCCGCCAACGTCACCGGGGCTGAGAAATGGCGCTCGATCAACGCGATGACATCGTCGCGGTGCGGGCGCCATGACGCATAGCCGAACAATCGAGCCGGCAACTCGGTGCGCCCATGGCCGCGCAAGTCGAGCGCCAATACGTGGAACTTCTCGCTTAGCGGCTGCAGGAGCGCGCGATAGGTGCGCGCGTTGAAGCCGGTGGCGTGCAGAAATACGATGTCCGGATTGGGCGTTTGCGCGCCGAAGGCGATGCCGGCCATACGCCCGCCCGGGACGTCGTACCAAACCCTCCGGAACGGCTCGTCCGCTTCACTCATGACGCATCCCTAGTGGCGCGCGGCAAACGGCGCCAAGCACGGTCGCCCTGCCCGCGAGGGATACCCCAACCGGGTGCGGTCAAGACCCGAAGACACGCCGAAGAATGTCGCTGGTGCGCCGCAGGGGATCGCGGCGGATGGCGCGTTCCTCCTCGCCTATGAAAAAGAAAGCGCCGTCGAGCGCCTTCGTCGTCGAGAAATTGATGACCTCGGTGCGCAGATTTCCGGTCATGCTGGCGAGACCGACTTCGCGCAACGCCGAGCGCATCAAGGTAAACGCGCCCGACTCCGTGAGCGCGCGCGTCATCGGCGGACGCAACAAGGTGGTAAGCCGATCCTGTGTTCGCCCGCGCAGGTAGCGCGTGGCCGAGTCCTCTGGACCGCGCACGATGTCGATCGCGTCGGCGATGGTGATGTCACGCACCGCGTTGAGGAAAAGACGCCCAGCCTCCGGCATCGTGGTTTCGGCGGCGTGGTTGAGATTTTCCTGCAGGTCGTCCAGCGGGCGCGACATGCCGAACCCCGCCAGCGTTCGCTGGGTTTGGCCGAGCACGCCGGGCAGCGGAATGCGCACCCGCCCGTCGCTCCAGAACCCGTTGCGTTGGCCCAGGCGCGTCGTGGCGTTCATGGCGGCGAGGCCGAGCGCCTCGCGTACGCCGCGGCTGGCGTCACGCTGGGTCAGCGCATCAAGCAATTGCTGCCCGGATGCAGGGGACGCGGCAGCGGCGAGAAGCCCAGCAAGGACAAGGCGACGGCGCATGTGATTCTCCGAAGGGTATGCTTAGCATGCCCGCGGCTGAAACACTTGGTCTCGAAGTGTGAGCTGCGCCGCCGCTGACAAGCGCCGCGGCGCACGGCATGGTCGCGCGCGATGACGCTCACCGATCTCCTTCCGAAACTGCACTATCCAACCCGCCTGGAAAAGCTGGTCGACGGCTGGGTGCATGGGGTCGCGGCGGTGTTGCTCACGTTCGCCGTCGGCGTGGGGCTTGGGCTTGCGATCTGGCAGGGCGGGCTTTCGATGGCGAGCGCCGTGGCCGTCTATGGCGTGTGCGTCATGACCATGATCGGCTGCTCGATGGCTTACAATCTGACCGAGGAGCCGAGGCGCAAGGCGTTGCTGCGCCGCTTCGATCACGCCGCGATCTTCCTGATGATCGCCGGCACCTACACCCCGTTCACAACCATCCGCTTCGACGGCGCGTGGGCGATCTCCATGACCACCGTCGTGTGGAGCCTGGCCCTGATCGGGGCCGCGGGGAAGCTGTTTTTGCCAGGCATCGGAAAACGCATCTGGATTGGGTTCTATGTGTTGCTGGGCTGGCTGATCGTCGCCGCGCTGGGCCCGATGCTGAACGGCGTGCCGCTGGCGGGGCTCATCCTGCTCGCGGTGGGCGGCGCGCTCTACACCATCGGCATTCCTTTCTATGTCTGGGAGCGCCTGCCCTTTCGCCGCGCGATCTGGCACGGCTTCGTCATGGCGGCGGCGGCGGTGCATTACGCGGCGGTGCTGACCGGCGTGGTGTTTGCGTAGTGCTAGCGCAGTAGGCGCATGCCCAGCTCAGTGGCCGCTGATTTGTCAAACGTGGCCACTTCGCTTGCCCCGGCGAGCATGGCTGTCTCCGCGATGAGCGCATCCGCGAATTCCGCTGAAGCGGACGCCGTGTAGAGGCCAAGGGCGCGATAAGCCGCGGGCGCATTTTCCACAATCAGTTCGGCGGAACGCAGCAACCCCTCCACCGCGCGAGCAATATCCTCGCGTGACGCCTTGTAGGCCCTGGAAAGCACCCAAGCGATCTCCGCCAGCACGATAGCGCTAATGAAGCCAGGCCGCTCGCGTGTAAGCCGCGCCATGAGCCGCGACGCAATCGGCGACTGCACGCTATCGTCCTGCGTGAGGAAGCGAACGACGACGTTTGTATCCAAGCCGATCATTCGCCTTTCGCGCCCCCCGCGATCGCGCGATCCATCTCGTCCAGGGAAACCGGCTTCCTAGGTTTTGGAATGATGCCCTTCAAACGCTTTACGGAGCGCGTCGCCGGCAGCATCGCGAAATTGCCGTCGTCCATCAGAACAAAATCGACACGGTCTCCCGGACCCAGGCTCAACGCCGTCCGTACCGCTTTCGGCAGCGTGATCTGCCCCTTCGAAGTGATGGTCGCGCCGCTCATCGCCTCTCCTTACAACTTGTAAGGCGTATTGTAAGGCAACGTAAGCGACTGAGCAAGTCGCCAGCGCCGCCCAGAGACGCGCTCTATAGGAGCTTTCCGTCAAATCGATTGGGCGCGCGCGCGGGATCGGCGTAGCCATGGGTTTTGGAGGTCTCACCCATGGCAGACGGCAACGATCGCAAATGCCCCGTGGCGCACGCGCGCCCCCGCACCAACCGCGACTGGTGGCCAAACCAGGTCAACGTCAACGTGCTGCACCAATTCTCGCCAGCGTCCGATCCGATGGGCGCCGACTTCAATTATGCCAAGGCGTTCGAGACGCTCGATCTCGACGCGGTGAGGAATGATCTCACCGCCTTGATGACCGACAGCCAAGATTGGTGGCCGGCGGACTACGGCCATTACGGCCCTCTTTTCATTCGCATGGCGTGGCACGCGGCGGGCACCTACAGAACCGGCGACGGACGCGGCGGCGGCGGACGCGGCCAACAGCGCTTCGCGCCGCTGAATTCCTGGCCGGACAACGGCAACCTC
>DDSN01000074.1 GCA_002343395.1 Hyphomonadaceae bacterium UBA2389
GCCAAACTCCCCACCACCGAATTCGGGGTTGGAGTCGCCGCGTTCACGACCGCGCTTCTTTTCCTTCTTACGGCCGCTCTCGTCGTCGTCACTGAACTCGTCGTCGAAACTCATTTCCACTTTCCTGTTACACGCCGTGGCGCACGCCCTCGGCCGCGCCTACGCCCATGCGTAAGCGCGCTACTCGCGAATTTCTGCTTGTTTGGGGAACTGAACTCTGCCGCACTTCGCGGAACTTCGCACCTTCGCCGGCCCAGACGCCGACCGCTTCACGCTCTCGCTTATGAGCGAGGGGGTCAGCCGAGGCAAGCGCCAAGTGTGAATTTACGCGGGTTTCATCTCTGAAACCGTCCGCCGTTCCTGCGCTGCCACAATACGCGCGACGACCCAAGCGCCGAGCAATTTGGAAAAAACGCCCGTGAGGATGGTTCCCCAGGCGAATATCCCTGGCACCACCAGCGACGCCAAGCCGATGAACACCGCCTGGTCGAGAGGCGCGGACGCGAGGCTTGAGAGCATGATGCGCTGCGAAAGCGGCTTGTTGCTAAAGGTGTAAACCGCCCAGTCGACGGTTTCGCTGACGAGGAACGCCAAGCCGCTCGCCACCACGACTGTGATCCACGAGGTAAGCGTGGAGAGCAGCAGCCCCACGATCATCGCGCCCCAAATCCAGTGCTTGAGTTCGCGTTGAGCGAAATCGCGCACGACAAGGACGAGGCCGGTGACGATAGCCAGGGGTTGGAATTGTCCTCCGCCCAGAGCCGGTGGGATGGCTGCAGTCGGCACCGCCGCGAACGACCAATTGATGAAGGGCATCAGCCCTACATAAAGCGCGCTCCAGCGCTTCCCGGCGAAGAAGAAGAACGCCATCGCCGCCAAAACGATGGGCAACGCCACCTGCCATTGCTGCAGGAACGCAAAAATCTCGGAGAAACGCACACCCCCTCATGCCGGTAACCGAGGGATGCGTCTAGGGCAGGGACTGTCGCTCTCGCGCCATACCCGCTTGGTCTCTGTCAGGGGGCGATTGACTCCAACCTTGGGCCGACCAGAAATGTCTGCGCCGGTCGAGAGGGCGGTATTGAACCAAGCCGCGATGAACCGTCGCCCGAGTGTGCGATGGCGCGTGGTCAGGGGGGAGGGCGCGGAGCGATCCGCGCCCTCAGCTTATCCGCCAGCCGGCGCCCTCGCCGAACGCCGCCGTGATCGCCGGAAGGCCTTCTCGCAAGGCGTCCTCCAATCCGAACGGCGGGTTCACGACAAACATCGAAGAGGCCGTCAGTTTGCCGGTCGCTTGAGCGGGGGCGGCCCACAAATCCGCGCGCAGCGTCGGGCGGACTCCTGATCCATGCGTGTGCATGCACAGCTCGGCGTCCGCCGCATCGAGATCGGCGCCGCTCTTCAGCGGCCGCCACCACAGGAACACGCCGTGCGCGAAGCGCTTGAGGGCGGCGGCCAAGGATCGCACAGCCCGATCAAGATCGTCGGGCGCTTCGTAGGGCGGATCGATCAAGACCAATCCGCGTCTTTGCGGCGGCGGCAACAGCGCGGTCAAAGCTTCCCATCCGTCGCGGAGGTGGAGTTGAACGCCGGGCAGACGCGGCAGCGTTCGGCGCAGCGCGGCGTGCTCTTCTGGATGAAGCTCGCACGCCATGAAAACATCGTCGGCGCGCAGCGCGCGTGCGATCAGCGCGGGCGACCCAGGGTAGGTTCTCAGAGCGCCGTCCGCGTTGAATGCGCGGATCGCTCCGAGATAGCGCTGGAGGATAGCCGGCGGCTCCTTTGCCGGCCACAGCTTGCCCACGCCGTCGCGCCATTCAGGGCTTCGCGTCGCTTCGTCGCCTTCGAGATTGTAGAGCCCGCGCCCAGCGTGGGTGTCGAGCACGGCGAATGGCGTGGGTTTGCGCAGCAAAGCGTCGAGGCAAAAAACCAGGATGGCGTGCTTTAGAACATCCGCATGGTTGCCTGCGTGAAAGGCGTGTCGATAATTCACGCCGCCTGGGTAGCCGCAGGCGCGAACTAAAGGAAGCGGGATGTTTCGCGACAATGCTGAAGCCGGCCGGTTCGAACTCGACCTTTCCGAAGGCGTCGTTTATGCCGCGTACCGTGAGCGAAACGGGGTGCGCATCATCACCCACGTCGAAACGCCGCCCGCAGCGCGCGGGAGAGGGCGCGCCGGGGCCTTGATGGACCAGATCGTCGTCTACGCTCGAGAGCACGCAATACGAGTTAGCCCCGTGTGTTCCTATGCGGTCGCGTATTTCGAGCGTAAGCCTGACGCGAGCGACGTTCTCGCCTAGCGTGCTTCGCCGATACGGATGCGCTTGGCTTGCTTGGCGAACTCAGGCGGCTTTGGCGTGGTGATCGTCAGCACCCCGTTCTTGAAGTCCGCCGTCACATCTTTCTCATTGGGCGCAAAGGGCAGCCGGACGCTACGTTCAAACGAGCCGTAGCCACGTTCAACGACACGGCGCTGATCCTTTTCCTCCGTCCGCTCTTCGCGCTTCTCCCCACGAATTGTGAGCAGATCGCCGTCGAGGTTGATCTCCAAATCCTTCTCGTCAACACCAGGAAGTTCGGCGCGCAGGCGCACGGCTTTGTCGCTCTCGGTAATGTCTAGCGCGGGCGTGAACGGGAATCCGCTCATCCGATCGAAGCGCCTCGGCGTGAAGAAGTCGTCGAAAAGGCGGTCCATTTCGCTTCGGAACGCCCAGAAAGGATCGCGTCCGAGCGGCGCTGGGGTTTGTGAACGCCGGGCGACCGGCGCGTTGTCGCTTTGATCACGCATTGTGGCCTCCATTGGTTTGATGTGCTCGATTTGGCGGCGACGCGGCGCCGTTCAAGATCGACTACGTGTTCTTCCGGGGCGCCGTGCTATGGCGTGGGCCGACGACAAGATTCGGAGCCCATTGTGAAGCACATCGCGGCATGGTTTGGCGCGCACCCGCTGCGACCCGCTTTGGCGGCGCTGGCCGCAATCCTGATGTTGGGCGCGGCCGCGAAATATTCAGGACCGCCGCGCGCGGACCGCGATTGGTACCCTTACCTCGCCCGCACAGCCGATGTCACATCAGATGGCGACCGCTTTTCGGTCTCGCCCGTAAGTGACTGGACGTACACGCCCGATGGCCCCGTGGCCGAAACGTATGGGAGCGCCGAGCATCGGATCGAGGATCTGCGCGAGGTTTGGTTCCTACTAGAACCGCAACCGGGCTCGCAACTCGCAGCCCATACGCTGCTGCTGTTTGAGTTTCCGAACGATCGAATTCTCGGCGTCACGATCGAGGCGCGGCGCGAGCGAGATGAAGAATATTCCGCCGTCAACGGCCTCTTCAATGCGTTCGAGCTCTCCTACGTTTGGGCGCGCTCGCGCGATTTGCTCACGCGTCGCGCCGTCATGCTCGGCCACGACGTGTTCATCTACCCCGTCGCGATCACGGACGAGCAAAAGCGAACGTTGCTGCGGAATCTATTGGAGCGAACCGAATTTCTCGAAACCAGGCCGCGCTACTACAACACCATCTTGTCGAACTGCACCAATGAACTCGCCAAGGCCGCCGGGTTTCATTGGGCGCCGGCATTTGTGCTGACGGGACGATCCGATGAATATCTATTTGAACGCGGCATCATACCCGGCGCAAGCTTCAGCGATGCGCATGCGCGCTCCGACGTCACCGCCTTCATAAGGGCGCACAATGGCGCCTCAGCAGAGGAGTTCGATGCGTTGATCCTGTCGGAATTGCGACGGCGGCGGACGCCTTAGCCTTTGCTCGCCGTCAACGCCGCGGTCACCCCAAGCACGACGACGAAGGCGCTCATCGCGCCAACGACAAACCAAACGAACCAGTGAAGTTCCATCTCTTCGTCCTCCCGCGAAGAGAGTCGGCGGCGGCGCGCGCCGAGCTTTGATCACGATCAAAGTCGGGCAGCGCTGATGAGCGCGTCGCGCTCAGGCGCGGTCAGCGCCCGCCAGCGGCCCTCCGGCAAGTCGCCCAAGGCGAGCGGCCCGATCCGGACCCGCTGCAAGTCCACGACCTCTAGCCCAACCAAATCACACATGCGCCGGATCTGCCGTTTGCGGCCCTCGTGCAGCACGAAGCGCAGCAGCTGGGGTTCCGCCAGATTCACCTTGGCGGGCTTGAGCGTGCGGGCGTCCAATATCAGCCCGTGTCGAAGCAGGGTGAGCGCCTGATCGCTGATGCGCCCGGACACGCGCACCAGATATTCCTTATCAAGCCCCGATTGCGGTCCAATCACCGCCTTGGCCAGCACGCCGTCGTCGCTGAGCAGAAGCAACCCTCGCGAGTCCTGATCCAGCCGGCCAAGCGGCGCCAGCGAAGCGCGTTTACTGGGAACCTCGGCGGTCCCAACCAGGTTTTCTCGGGTCAGCAACCGCACCGCAGGAATTTGCGCGCCCTCTGGCTGCGCCGACACAAAGCCCATTGGCTTGTTCAGCACGACGCTGATCGGCGCGCGCCGCGCCGCCTGGTTCAGCTCCAGCGTTTGGCCGGGCGCGATCTTGCGACCGGCGTCTTCAACCCTGGCGCCGTCAATGAACACCAGACCTTGGGCGATCAGGTCCTCCGCTTCCCGCCGTGAGCAAACGCCCTCACTGGCGAGCCATTTGTTCACGCGCTGCGGCTCGGCGCCGCCGTAGAGCTTTCGCCATCCCATTGCAGGCGTTTTTAGGGGCACTGCGCCGTTTCGCGCAACGCAGCGAGACGACGCGACGCCATTGGCGCGATCTGACGCTCGTCGCGCATGCAGGCGAGCTGGCGATAGAGCGCGATGGCGCGTGCGCGATCCTGTTCGGAGCCGTCACGGAGCAGGTCGGCGAGGTTGAACATCGAAGGCGGGTAATTCTGCTGCGCCGCGCGATCATAGAGCGCGCGCGCTCGCGACGCATCTGCGGTGACGCCGACGCCATCCCGGTAGAGAGTGGCCAGCATGTGCAGTGCGTCGCGCTGGTTCTGATCGGCGGCGCGCTGCAAAAACGGGATGGCTGCGGAAGGATCGCGCGGGCCCGCGGGGCTGTCGCGCAACCAGCGCGCATAGAAGAACTGGCCGCGGGCGTCGCCGCGTTCGGCCGCCGCCAAGAACAAGCGGCCCGCTTCCGCATGCGCCTGCAGGCTTGAGCCTGGCTCCGAAAGCACCTCGCCGTAGTCGATGATCGCCGGCAGCCAGCCGCGCGCCGCCGCTTGCGCCAATCTCTCTCTCGCAACCGTTTCGGGGATGCCGGAATGTGGCGCGGTGCGCCGCAGAATCCACGAGAAATACAATCCCGCTGGATCGTTCTGCGCCGCCGACGCGTCGCAGAATTCGCGGGCCGCGGTCGGGCTTGGCAGGAAACCCTCGACACCGGCGAGGTGCCCCAGGCACGCGAGCGCTTGGGCGCGCGCTTCGCCGCGCTCGGCGCCAGCCTTGATCGGAGCGGCGTCTCCGAGTCGCGCCGCGGAGTCGCGCCATGGCGCTGTCTCCAGGGTCGCCAGTACATCCGGCTGGGTTGGCGTCGGCGGCGCAGTTTCAGGCGTCCGCGCGGCCGTTGGCGCCGCCCTTGGAAACGTCGGCAGCGAAAAGTGGAGTTCGCCCCGCCGCGCCGCATCGATAACGCGTCCGGCGCCAAAGCCCACGATGAACAAGATCGCGACCGCCCCGGCGAACACGCCAAGCGTGCGCCACGGCTTGGGACCGGAGGCGGTTTGCTTTTGCACGAGCGCGGCGCGCGCCGTGGCCAGCGCCGCGGGCAGCGCATCCATGTTGCCCTTGTTGGTGGAGAATTTGTCGAGCTCGGTCACCAGTTCGCGAAACTTGTCGCGAAACGCGTTCCGGTCGCGCGGCGCCAGCGCGATACGGGGGCCGCCGCGAAACGGCGTAGGCGTTGCGTCAACGGCGGTCTCGGCGCTGATCAGCTTCTTGCGCTCAAGCGCCAATGTGGCGAGCACGGCGAGGCTGGCCGGCGGATCGGTCCCTGACCAGAGTGTTAATATGCACTTGGCGCCGTCGACGGCGCCGGCGATCTCCGCTTCCGCCGGCGCGCCGGCGGCTGCGTCGAAGCCCAGCGCGGCCAACGCCTCGGCGAGGCCGCGCGCGCGCGCGTCCTCGCCTGGAGCCGCAGCGATCAAGACTTCCGCCATTGCGTGCTTTGTCCCTTTAGTAATCCGTTGAAACGGACCGCTTGCGGCTCCGTCAAGCGCGCGCAAGCAACATTGCAGCCTCTTAAGTCACGGCGTCATAACGTTGGCGTGAATGCCCGGTTTGGGAGGCCTCGGCCGGGCGATTTCCCCAAGGGCGGCTCCGGACCGCGACCGTTTGTCAGAGGCGCCCAGCGCCTCCGTTTGATCCTGATCAAGACGAAATTTGACGGGCGCGTCACGATTTGCCCGCTGTGAAAAAGCTCACAGACAGGATTTGAGGGGAATAACCATGAAGAAGTTAGGGGCAGCGGTAGCGGCGGTAGCGGCGCTGGCGCTTGCGACGCCGGCCAGCGCGGGCGTCCTTGAGAACCTGCAGATCAAGGTTGGCGTGTCGGGCGTTCTGCCGAACGAATCCGGCGACCCCATCCCGGCGGAAATCTCGGACGAGTGGGTGCCGTCGCTGCAGCTTGAGTATTTCTTCACCGATAATATCTCGGCGGAATTGCTGTGCTGCGTCGCTACGCACGACGTCACTGCCGCCGATGGCGCGGTCGATCTTGGCGAAGTCACGCACTTTCCGCCGACGGTGACGCTGAAGTACCGTTGGACTGATTTTGGCCAATTCCAGCCCTACGTTGGCGCCGGGGTGAACTTCACCGCGTTTATCGACGACGAGCCGCCGGCGCCGCTCAGCATCGACTATGATCAGTCGTTTGGCGGCGCGCTGCAGGCAGGTTTCGACTATCGCCTGGATGACCATTGGGCGCTGAACCTCGATGTGCGCCGGATTTGGATCAGCACGGATGTGACGATCACGGGCCTGGGCCCGACGCCGGTCACCGATTCGGTCGACGTTAATCCCTGGGTGGTGTCGACCTCGGTCGGCTATCGCTTCTAACGTTGAGCCAAGTAATGTAAGGGCGGNNCCGTTAACACGGCGGCCGTTCTGCTTGCGGGGTATTGTGTTGCCGACTGCGCCAAGGCACGGCTAAGCGACAAAGTTGTCTTAGTCGTTAGCGATTTCCCGACCCAATGAAACTGCAGGCGCGCTTTCTTCAGCTGCCCGTTAAGTATGACGCGGAACGCCTCGCCGCCGAGATCGCGGCGATCGGCGAGGATGCATGGCGCCCGCACCCAGAGAAATTCGCCGGTAACGACTTCCTGCCGCTGATCTCGAGCGGCGGCGACCCTGCGAATGAGGCGTTCTCCGGGCGCATGCTGCCAACGCCTTACCTCGAACGTTGCCCGTACCTGATTGATGTGCTGGCGAGCCTGGGCGCATCCCTTGGCCGCACTCGCCTCATGCGGCTCTCGGGGGGCGCTGAAGTCATCCCGCACGTCGACATAAACTATTATTGGCGTGATCGCATGCGCGTGCACGTTCCCGTCATCACGCAGCCGACCGTGAGCTTTCATTGCGCGGGCCAGCAAGTGCACATGGCTGCGGGCGAATGCTGGATTTTCGACACGTGGAGCCGGCATCGTGTCATCAATGACGCTGAGCGGTCGCGCGTTCACCTTGTCGTCGACACTGTGGGGGGCGAAGGGTTTTGGTCGCTTGCGATGGGAGCACGCGTCGCGGGTGATGCGCCGCACCCAGAATGGCGGGCGAGCCCTTTCGAACCGCGTGGATCGAAGCTGTCCGAGCTCGATCTGGAGTCTCAAAACCTTCCGGTCGTGATGACGCCCTGGGAAATCTCCAATCACGTCGATTTCTTGCTTTCGGAAGCTCAGCCAGGGGCGCCGAACTTCGGACAGGCGGCGCAAGCCGCTGCGCGTTTCAAACATGCGTGGCGCAGCCTTTGGGCGACGTATGGCGAGGACCGCGCCGGGTGGCCGCGCTACCGGCAGGCGCTCAACCAGTTCTCCGTGCAACTGCGTGCGAGTGGGGCGCAACAGATCAAGCTTAGCAACGGCATCGACCTGTTCGCGCCGATGATGAGCTTGGTGATCGCGCGCGCGCTGGCCGATGTCGAGCGTGAATCTGGCGCGGGCGAGCAGCGCGTCGATGTCGCGCCGAGCGCTCCGGCTTCGTTCGCCAGACCGGCGCGCGGCGCGCCGGACCCAATTTTCGATAGACCCATCTTTATCGTGAATCCACCGCGATCTGGATCGACGCTGTTGTTTGAAACTCTGCTCCAGTCGCCCGACCTCGTGACCGTGGGTGGTGAGAGTCATGGCGTGATTGAAGGCGTGCACGGTCTAGACCCGGCGTTGCGCGGATTTGAATCAAATGTGCTCGGCGCCGAGCAAGCCAACGACGCGGTAGCCGCGGAGCTTCGCGCCAGGTTTGTGGCCGCGTTGCGCGATCGCGATGGACGAGCGCGGCAGGGGCGGGTGCGCATGCTTGAGAAAACGCCGAAGAATGCGCTGCGCGTGGCGTTTCTGGCGGAGGTGTTTCCGGAAGCGCGGTTTGTGTTTCTCTATCGCGATCCGCGTCAGGTCCTAGCGTCGATGATGGAAGGGTGGGTGAGCGGGCGGTTTAGAACTTATCCGAATCTTCCTGGCTGGCGCGGTGCGTTGCCCTGGTCATTTCTCCTCACGCCAGGTTGGCGCGACCTCGCGGCGTCGCCGTTGAACGAATTGGTGGCTTCACAGTGGGCGATCACCACCACGACGCTCTTAGACGCGTTGGAGACCCTGCCGAACGAAGCCTGGACCGTGGCGAGATATGACGCGTTGCTCGCCAATCCGAGCCACGAGATCGCGCGCCTTTGCCGTCAGCTGGACCTGGGTTGGGATCGCGAACTAGGCGCTCAGCTGCCGGTTGCAACGCATACGGTCTCAAAGCCCCGCGATGACAAATGGAAATCGCGAGAAGCGGAGATCGAGGCGGCTTGGCCCAAGATCGCGGCTGTCGCCGAGAGAGCCGCGCGGGTTGCGGCGCGTTAGCATGCTGACCGCGAGGCTTCTCCAGGAAGGCATCGCCGCGCTTTCCGCCAACGACCCTGCGCGCGCGGTCGTGGCGTTGCGCGCATTGCTTGATGCGGAGCCAGCGAACGGCGACGCAAAGCTGGTGCTGAGCGAGGCTTTGCGCCGCCTGGGCCGGCTCAAGGAGGCGCGCGACCTCGCGCTCCAAGATGCGCAGGCGCGGCCTGGGTGGTTCGGCGCTCACCGCCAACTTGGGGTGATCATGGGTGACCTCGGCGAGCCGGTGGCGGCAAGCGCGGCGCTGGAACAGGCGGCGCAGCTAAATGCCTTGCACCCCACCATTTGGCGAGAACTCGGCGATCAATTGACTCTTGTCGGCGACGTCACGGGCGCTCAAGAGGCATACGCCCGCCACGCTGTGATCCCACCGGTTGATGCGCGGCTTGTGCAAGCAGCCGAGGCGCTCAGGGTGAACGAGCATGCGAAAGCGCTTCCGTTGATCGAGGCCTTCCTGCAAGAATTCCCTGCCGACATATCGGCGCTGCGGATGCGCGCGGAGGCGCATGCCCGCGCCGATCGGCCAGTGCTTGCGGAAAAGGATTTGCGACGTTGCCTGGAGTTGGCGCCGCGTTATGGGATAGCCCGACATGGGCTCGGGCAGCTCCTTATGGGTCTTGGTCGCCTTGAGGAGGCGCGGGAACAGGCGTCGATATTGTTGAGGCAAGACCCTGACAACCGTGGTTCGAAGCGATTGCTTGCGGCTGTTCTCAACGGACTCGGCGAATACAACGAGGCCGCGCGGCTGTATGAGAGTGTCCTCGACAGTGATCCAACCAACGCGCGGAGTTGGATGAGTCTCGGTCACGTTCTGAAGACGGTGGGGCGTACGGATGAAGGGATAGCAGCCTATCGCCGGAGTCTGGCGTTGGCGCCAAACCTCGGCGAGTCTTGGTGGAGTCTAGCCAATCTGAAGACGGTGAGTTTCTCCGATGAAGACATCGCGCGCATGCGAAGCGCGCTAAGCGGTGGAGATCTATCCACGACCGATCGCATCAACATGAGCTTTGCACTCGGCAAAGCGCTTGAGGGGCGGCATGACTATGTGGAAGCGTTCGCGCGCTACAGCGCCGGGGCGGCCTTGCAGCGGCGCGAAACGCCTTACGACGCCGACCGTCTCACCAGTTTTGTTCAACAGAGCGTGTCGAGCCTCACGCGCGAGTTCTTTGAGGAGCGCAAGGGTTGCGGAGAAACGGCCGCGGATCCCATTTTTGTAGTGGGCTTGCCGCGTGCTGGCTCAACGTTGGTAGAACAAATATTGGCGTCGCACTCCGCGGTCGAAGGGACAATGGAATTGCCCGACCTGCAGGCGATTTCTCAGTCTCTCGCGACGGATTCCGAGTTTTCATCCTACATTCCGGTCCTCAAGACGCTGGAGCGCGAAGCGCTTGCGGCGTTAGGCGCGCGCTATCTTCAAACCACGCGGGTGCAGCGAAAGCTGGGGCGGCCATTTTTCATCGACAAGATGCCAAATAACTTTCAGCACGTGGGTCTGCTGCACCTGATCTTGCCGAACGCCAAGATCATCGATGCGCGCCGCCATCCGATGGCGTGTGGCTGGTCCTGTTTCAAACAACACTTCGCGCTGGGGCAGAGTTTTAGCTACGATTTGGCTGACATCGGTCGCTACTATGCGGTTTATGTCAGGCTCATGGCCCACTATGACGACGTGCTGCCTGGGCGGGTTCACCGGGTCGTTCATGAAGCGCTCGTCGCCGATCCTGAGACCCACATCCGTGCGCTGCTCGATTATTGCGACCTTCCTTTCGAGGAGGCTTGTTTGCGGCCGCATGAAACTGCGCGCGCGATAAAAACCGCCAGTTCGGAGCAAGTCCGCCGCCCGATCAGCGCTGCCGGGCTTGATGATTGGCGCGCATTTGAGCAATGGCTGACGCCGCTTCGCGACGCGCTTGGTCCAGTGCTCGACGCCTACCCGAACGCGCCGGCCTAGATGGCGACCCCTCCGGAGATCGCGCGGTTATCGCAAGCCGCTTTCGCGGCGCTCTCGCGACGGGATTTCGAGAGCGCGCGGACGCTCGCGCGCCAGGCGCTGCTGCTGCGGCCGTTGGACGCCAACGCGCATCAGGTTCTGGGCGTCATCGGGCTGGAGATCGGCGACGCCGCCGGCGCCAAAAAACATCTGAGCGCCGCCAACGCCGCGGCGCCCAATCAGGCGCCGATCCTGAATTCGCTCGGGGTGGCCTTGCGTCGGCTCGGCGAGATTGATGCGGCACGCGCGGCTTTTCAGCGCGCTGGCGAACTGGGCTTGATCGACGGTTGGCGCAATCTCGGCAACCTTGAGGAACTGGCGCTGCGTTTTGAGGCGAGCGTGGCGGCCTATCAGAAGGCGCTGAGGATCGCGCCTCGCGACGCAGCTTCACATGCGGCCCTGGCGCGCGCCTTCGAGCGCAAGCACGATTTGAGCCAGGCAAAGGCGCACGCCGAACAGTCTCTCGCCAGCGATCCCGGCAACGAAAACGCGCGCCTGGCCCTCGCGCAGATTCTGCTGCGCGAGACGAATTTCGCCGCCGCCGAAACCGTCGTGACTCCCGTGACGCAAAACCCGGCCGCATCGCTGACCAACCAGGCGCTGGCCTGGGGGCATATCGGCGAAGCCCGCGACAAGGCCGGCGACGCCGAGGGCGCCTTCGCGGCGTTCACCAGCGCCAACCGCATTCTGATGCAGGTGCATGCGCCGCTGCTTTCGGCTTCGCATCTGCTCTATCACCCAGACGGCGTCGCGTTCATGACCGCGCTTGCGGAGCACGCGGCGCCTTCGTCTTGGCGGCATGCGCGACTCGACACGCCGGCGCCGGTGTTTCTGGTCGGCTTTCCGCGCTCCGGCACGACGCTGCTGGACCAGATTCTATCCTCGCACTCCGCGATTTTCTGCATCGAGGAGCGGGAGCACTTCGCCAACGCGCTCGCCGGCGTGATCGGCGACAAGGCCAAGCTCGCGGACTTCGCCAATCTGGGCGAAGCGGAAATCGCCGCAGCCCGAGCCGATTATTGGCGCCGCGTCCGGGCCGAAAACGACATCGGCGAAAAAATCGTGATCGATAAGCTGCCGCTCAACATCGTCGTGCTGCCGCTGATCAAGCGCGTGTTCCCGGACTCGAAAATCATCTTCGCCTTGCGCGACCCGCGCGACGTGATCCTCTCCTGCTATCAACAGCGCTTCGGCATGAACGCGGCGATGGCGCAATTTCTCGACCTGAACAGCGCCGCCGCCTATTACGATAAGATGATGAGCTTGTTCGAAGTCTGCCGCGCGCGCTTCGATTTCGACCTGCATCAGGTGCGCTATGAGGATGTCGTCGCCGATCTCGAAGGCGCCGCGCGCGGACTTTCGGCGTTTCTGGGCGTGCCTTACGAGCCTTCCATGCTGGCGTTTCGGGAAACCGCGTTGAAGCGGGAGATCAATACGCCGTCAGCGCGTCAAGTGATCGAACCCTTGTACAATCGGTCCGTCGGGCGCTGGCGCGCCTATGCGCGTGCGCTGGCGCCGGCGCTCGCGGTGCTGGCGCCGTGGGCGGAGCGTTACGGATACGCCCGCGATTAGCCTGAGTTGAAGACGCGCGCCGCTTCGTGCGCGGCGGCTTGCAGCTCTTCGTGCCGATCGATGCGATGGCAAGCGTCGGGCGGTTCGCTCAACAGGCGCGCGCCTTCGCGCGGCCGCGCGAACAAGCGCGCCGCCAATCGCCGCGCCGCCGCGACCGGATCGTTGAACGCGCGAAGGATCGCTTCATAGCGCTCGGCCAGCGGCCATGCTGAACGGCATCGCTGCGCGGGCGCTTTGCTTCGCGACGCAGCGGGCGACGCGGAGGTGGAGGCGGGGGCTGGGGCGGGGAAGCAGCGAAAGCACACGCGCCATTTCTCCGGCGCGTCGTGCGTGAAGGTGTAGGTTTGGCGCGTTCGCACGCGGCTTGGGCGCGAACGGGGCGGCTTCGCCGGCTTTGGATACGCCGCCGCCTCGATAAGCAACAATTTGCGCAACAGCGCCTCGCCGACGCGCAACCACGACGCCAGCACACCATGCGCCTCGCGCGTCAGCGCACCGCGCCGCGCAACGTCTTCCGGCGCGCCGAACAGGGCGTGCAAGGTGGCGAGAAACGTTTGCGCGATCCGCCACAGCGCGATGGGCGCGTGGCGGATCGGGGCGGGGGGTTCTGCAAGCGACATGGGCGCGCCAGTATGAGCGCGGGGCGAGGCCGGTCGGATAGCGCGGACTTTATCCGCGCTTCTTGGGAGAGGGCCGGTGAGGGGGTGCGCTGGCGCTTGATGCGTGTCGTGCTACGCTCGGTGCATGATGTCCCCACGCGATTTCGCGCGCTCGCTGCGTCGCAAGCAGAGCCGCGCCGAGCGTGAATTGTGGAAGGCGCTGCGCGATCGCGCGCTGGGCGCCAAGTTCGTCGTCAACATCCGGTCGCGCCCTACACAGCGGATTTTGCCTGCGTCGAAAGGGTGCTGATCGTTGAACTCGACGGGCTGTCGCATGGCGTTGACCAACAGATCGTCCATGACGAAACGCGCTCGCGGTTTTTGAACGAAGCTGGCTGGCGTGTCTTGCGTGTGCGCGACAAGGATGTGCTTTCAGACCTGCCGGCAGTGCTAGCGCGGATCAAACAAGCACTCGCGCACTGAACCCTCTCCCCCATTTGGGGGAGAGGGCAGGGTGAGGGGGGGG
>DDSN01000003.1 GCA_002343395.1 Hyphomonadaceae bacterium UBA2389
GATAGCCGATCTCCTCGGCGATCTGGATCGCATGGTCGACGCCCTCAATTTCACCGATGAATCCAGGCACGCAAGATACGCCCGCATCCGCCGCTGTCTTCTTGGACTCGATCTTGTCGCCCATGGCGCGGATCGCGCCGGGATTGGGCCCGATAAAAACGATCTCCTCCGCCAGCAGCCGGTCCGCGAACTCCGCCTTTTCGGACAGGAATCCGAAACCGGGGTGGATCGCCTGCGCGCCGGTTTTTTTGGCCGCCTCCACGATCTTGTCGATCACGAGGTAGGATTGCGCGGCTGGCGAGGGGCCGATGAACATGCTCTCGTCCGCCATCTCAACCGCAAGGCTGTCGCGGTCGGCCTCCGAAAACACCACCACCGTCTTGATGCCGAGCCTGCGGGCCGTGCGAATGACGCGGACGGCGATCTCGCCGCGGTTGGCGATCAGGATTTTGTCGAACATGGACGCGGTGTTAGCGGGAAATTTCGCCCCCGCAAGCCCTTGCTTGCCCCACGCTTGGGGCATTCGAATCCCAACCGCGTTCAGTAATCGAACATTTTTTCGTCGCGCTCGGCGCGGCGCTTCGCCTGGGCGACAATGTGCTCGGCGAGTTCGGCGCGGGTGAGCGTGGCGGTGACGCCGCTTGGATCGAGGTTGTGCTCCGCCACAAGCGCACGCAACGACCCAAGATCAAAGCCGCCGAGCGCGGCCACAAGCGCCTCCGCGCCCTCCTTCTTGAAGAGGCCCGCTGGATTGAGATCAGGCGCCGCCTTGGCCTTCCGGGGTTTGGAGGCGGGCGCCGGCTCGACCGGCGCCTCACCCTTCGTTTCCGGCGGCGCCGTTTCGCTCTCCGTCGCTGCGTGCATCACGTCGTCGGCGACATCGCGCCGTGAGCCATGCACGCGCAACACCGCATCCAGCCTATCGGCGAAAGCTGCATTGCGCTTCGCCTCGCGGCGGATTTCGTCGAAGAAGCGGTCGAGCGTTTTGTTGAGGCTCATAGAGCGGGCGCCATCTCCACCTTGGCTTGGAACTCCTCGCCAAGCTTCTTCACGATCGGCGCCATGGCTCCGTATTTCTGTTCGAACGTGCGCGGCGTTTCCGACCATTCGGCCGCCTTGGCGATATCGACATGCTGTGGAATGCGGACATCGAACATGGCGTCGCCAAGATTATCCTTCAGCAGCTGCGCTTCCGAGCGGTGCAGGGAAAAGCCTTCCTCATACTTGGTGGCCAACACCATCAGCTGTGAGGCGCCGCCGCGGCGCTCGTTGATCAGGCGCAGCGCGCGCTTGCGGAACGTGATCAGGCCAAGCCGCGAAACATAATCTGGAATTGACGGCACCAGGATCGCGTCCGCGGCGATCAGCGCCGCCTCCGCGAACAGGGATATGCCGGGCGGGCAGTCGATCAGGATGTAGTCGTACTCGTTGACGATGTTCTTGATGCCGTTGGCGAAGCGTTCGCAAATCCATTTCTGGATCATGTCGATCTGGAAGCCGCGCTTCACAAAGCTCTCGATCATGTCGCGCTCGACGATGCGGAACTCAGGCGCCGAAGCGCAAAGACCGATATCGGGCTTGCCCTTCAGATCGCTGACGTTCTTCTCGATGAGCTGTTTGAACGGCTTGGCCTTCTGCTGAACAATGTAGGCCTCGAAGTAGAAGTCGAGCGTGCGCTCCGCTTCGCGCAAGCTGTTCCACTTCTCCGGTCCCGCCACCATGATCGAGGCGTTGGTTTGCGGATCGAGATCGATAATCAGCACGCGCCGCCGCTGGTGCAGCGCCAGCGTCTCCGCAAGCGATACCGTCGTCGTCGATTTGCCGACGCCGCCCTTCATGTTGATCACCGACACCAAACGCGCGGGCATGCGAGCCTCTTTCTGATGGTCCGTCTCCGAACTGGGGACGGTCGGGCCGGAGGGTTAGTTTTTGGTGAATGAGGATCAAGACGCGTGCGCAGCGTGATCCACTGCAACCTAAAGCACAGGCTCAGCCGCAGTTCAGCCCCCGCCCCCTACAAACGGCGCGAGGCGACAGTGAGGCCGCCCGTGCGGCTTGGGAGCGAGTGCTATGAAAAACAAAGTGTTGGCAGCGGCCATGGCGGCTTTGGCGCTTGGCGCGGCTCTGCCGGCGGCGGCGCAGGATCGCTATCGCGGACACGACGGTTATGTGGATACCTATCGCGGCGACTCACATCGCGAGTGGAACCGCGACGACCATCGCGGCGGCCGTTGGCGGTTCGCGGAGATTACAATCCGCAAAGACGGCCGGACGTTCGCCTTCGATCGCGACGATCGCCTGTTCTATCGCCTGCTCGAACGACCCTATCGTTTCGTTCCCGGTCTGACGTACCAGTACACTGACCGCTGCAATCGGAACGGCTGCGTCGTGTTCGTCTACGACCGCTTCAGCCGCAGGCCGATCGACCGCATTTTCGCGCCGCATCTGCCTCTCCGGAACTGGGCGTGGCGCGACTATCGCGGTTTTGACCAGGGGTATCGCCAGTACGGCTACTACGACCGTGACGATCGCCGTTTCGACGATCAATGGCGCTATCGTGATGACGACCGCTGGGAAGGCGACGACGATCGCTGGGACAATTACCTCGAAGGCGGACGCGGCGAGCGAATGCGCTAGCCCCACCGCGACAGATGCTCCGCCATTCGTTCGAATGGCGGAGCGTTTGCGTGTTAGCTACCCGCGGCCTCAACGCCAGCGACCGCCGCGCGCCAGCGCTCCATGAGCTCACCCCGTTTCTCGTTCGGCATCGACGGACGCCAAGTCCTGTTCCCGATTGCGGCAGGCACGTCACTGGACAGCCCCGCCCCGGTCGCCGCCAGACGCGCCGCGCCCAATGCGGTGACCTCCTGGAACGCAGGCCGCACGACCTCCACATCGCAGACGTCTGAGAGAAACTGCATCGCCCACGCGTTCGCGGTGAGCCCGCCATCGACAAGCAGCGACGAAATCGGCGGCGCGCCATCGGCCCGCAGCGCGGCGATCAAGTCCGCCGTTTGGTACGCCACCGCCTCCAGGCCCGCGCGCACGACATGCTCGGCGCGTGAATCGCGCGTGAGCCCCACAATCGCGCCTCTTGCTTGCGCGTTCCATTGCGGCGCGCCGAGACCGGCGAACGCGGGAACCAAGTAGACCCCGCCATTGTCTGGCAGGGACGCCGCCATCGCTTCCGATTCCGCCGAGTCCTTGATCAGCCGCAGGCCGTCGCGTAGCCATTGCATCGTGGCGCCGGCCGAAAAAATCGACCCTTCAAGCGCGTAAGCAAAGTCATCGCCAACAGCATAGCCGACCGTCGCCAACAGCCGGTTGCGCGACCGCGGCGGCGCCCGGCCCATGTTCATCATAAGAAAACAGCCCGTGCCGTAGGTCGCTTTCGCCATGCCCGGCCGGAAGCAACCGTGGCCGAACAGCGCCGCCTGCTGATCGCCGGCCACGCCGGTAATGGGGATCGAGCGCCCGAAGAGGTTTGGCTCGGTTTCGCCAAACTCTCCCGCGGAAGCGCGCACCGTGGGCAGCATCGCCCGCGGCGCATCAAAGATCGCGCACAATCCCTCATCCCAGCGCCGCGCGTTGATATCGTACAACATGGTGCGCGAGGCGTTGGTCGCGTCCGTCGCGTGAACTCTCCCGCCAGTCAGTCGAAAGAGAAGATGACTATCGACCGTGCCGAAGCACGCCCGCTCTACGTCGCGCGCGTCAAGATGATCCAATATCCACTTCAGCTTGGTTGCGGAGAAGTAAGGGTCGAGCAACAGACCCGTCTTTTCTTGCACGCGCGGTTCGATGCCGTCCCCGCGCATGCGGGCGCAGACATCGGCTGTGCGTCGGTCTTGCCAGACGATGGCGCGATGCAGGGGGCGTCCGGTTTCGCGATCCCACACGATCGTCGTCTCGCGCTGGTTCGTTATGCCGATGCAGGCGATCTTGTCGGCGCCGCCAACCGCGGCGATGACCTGGCGACAAACGTCAATCGTCGCCGCCCAGATCTCGTCCGCGTCGTGCTCCACCCACCCAGGTTGTGGGAAGTGCTGGGTTAGAGCGACTTGCGCCGTGGCGCAGGGTTTGAACGCGAGGTCAAACGCGATGGCGCGTGTTGAGGTGGTCCCTTGGTCGATCGCGAGAATGTGCGTGGTCATCGCCACACAAAAGGGCGGGGAGGCGCGGCGGTCAATCCATGACCAGACCGGCGAGCGGCAGGGACGGCCGCCCCGTTGGTCCGCGCCTCCCCTCTGCGGGCGGGCTTAGAGCGGGGGAGCGCCCGCCTCCGCAGTCTCAAGCGCGGCGCGAAAAGCGGCCGAGGCGGCGCGCACACGCGCGATCGCGGCGTCAAACTCGCCCGGGGTGACATCACGGCCCGCCGCCGCCATCGCCTCCACTTCGGCGCGCACCAAAGCGAGCTTGGCGGCGAGATCGTCGAGATTGACGGCCACGGAAGCGCCGAGGCTCAACGCCTTGGCCGCCGCATCCAAAATCTCCGCGGCGCGGCCGCGATAGTCCTCCGGCGCCAGCGGCAAGAACGCCGAGAGCGCGGCGAGAAGCATCTGCAATTGCAGCATCATGTTGAGCATCGTCGTCTCCCTAAGCGCGCCGCGCCCGCACCAAATCCTCGAGTTCCGAAACCGGCGCTTGAGCAGCCGCAGTCGCTTCGCTGAGACGCTGCGCGGCCACCGTGAGCGCGAGCGCGGCGCGCTCCAATGACGTTTGCCCCCCGCTCGCCGAGGCCTCGAAGTCGGCGCGCGCCCGCACGTACGCGGTCACCGCGATCTGCAACGTCTCCGCGGCGGGCGTCGCCGCTCGCTCCGCTTGACCAAGCACGCGCTTGAACGCGGCCGGCGCCGACGGATCGCGAACGATATCAGTCGCTTCTTCGATAACGGCGGCA
Source organism: Hyphomonadaceae bacterium UBA2389 (assembly GCA_002343395.1). Classification (GTDB taxonomy): domain Bacteria; phylum Pseudomonadota; class Alphaproteobacteria; order Caulobacterales; family Aquidulcibacteraceae; genus Vitreimonas. The sequence goes on from DDSN01000003.1 coordinate 4,901, forward strand.
TAGGCATGCAACAATGCGTATGCGCGCTGATCGAGCGTGTGCGCGGCCTGCATCGGGCTGGTGATTTCACTCTGGCCGAGTTTGAGCGACGCGCAGGCGGGCGCGAGCATAAGCGCCGACGCGAGCATCAACACGCGCAACGGATGGCGCATGGGCATTCTCCTCTGTTCTGTTTGGCGATGGGGTCAGATGATGGGGCCGCGCGCGCGCGCCCGGCCGATGGATACGCCGATGAGGCCAAGTGCGACGATCAGATCAATGAGCGCCGATGCGGCGTCCTGCGCCAAGCCTTCGGGCAGCGCGACGCCCGCGCGCTGCGCCGCGAATGCTATCGCGAGCGCGACCGCGCTCCGCACCGTGAGGGATTGATAGGCTGGGGTTGCATTGTCCATGATGTTCCTCGCTGTCTCGCGAGAAACTCTAGGGCCACGCGCAACCCGGTCGGATTGATTGCCGCGAATAGCATTTGTCTTCCAGCATTTCGCGGAATGGCCCGAGGATTATCCGGCGCACAATTCCCGCTTCGCTTCGTCGTACTCGCGCTTGAAGCGCGCCACCAGTTCGCCCGCTGAAACGACTTCGCGCACGGCGCCCACGCCCTGCCCCGCGCCCCAGATATCCTTCCAAGCCTTCGCCTTCGAGCCCTCGCCACCCGCGAAGCTCATCTTCGAGGGATCGCTCACCGGCAGATTTTCAGGATCGAGCCCCGCCTTGACGATCGATCCTCTCAGATAATTGCCGAGGACGCCGGTAAACAGATTTGTATACACGATGTCGCTCGCCGCGCTGTCGACGATCATCTGTTTGTAGCCCTCGGCGGCGTTTGCTTCCTTGGTCGCGATAAACGCCGAGCCAATGTACGCCAAATCGGCGCCGAGCGCTTGAGCGGCCAGGATCGAGCGTCCATGGGCGATGGCGCCTGAGAGCAAAAGAGGTCCGTCGAAGAACGCGCGGATTTCTTGAACAAGCGCGAACGGCGAAAGGCCGCCCGCGTGACCGCCGGCCCCGGCGCACACCGCGATCAAGCCGTCCGCGCCCTTCTCCAAAGCCTTCTTGGCGAATGTGACATTGATGATGTCATGCAGCACGATGCCGCCATAGGAATGGATCGCATCGTTCACGTCCTGGCGCGCGCCGAGCGACGTGATCACGATCGGTACTTTGTGTTTGACGCAGCTCTCGACGTCCTGTTGCAGGCGTTCATTGGTCTTGTGAACAATCTGATTGACCGCGAACGGCGCCGCGGGCGTATCGGGATGGGCTTCGTCCCAAGCCGCCAACTCATCCTTGATACGGGTGAGCCACTCGTCCAACAACGATTGCGGGCGCGCGTTCAGCGCTGGGAAGGAGCCCACGATCCCGGCCTTGCACTGCGCCGTGACCAGTTCGGGATTGGCGATAATGAACTGGGGGGCGCCCACAATCGGTAAGCGCAGTTTGTCGAAAATCGCTGGCAAGGCCATGACGTGCTCCTCTTGCGCCATTGCCTAGCTTCTGGCGAATACGGCGTCGATACTCACTTCAGGTCAAGCGGAGCGGAAATGGCGGAGGCGACCCTCCAACTGGGAGAAGAGGCTGACGAAGCCGCCTGGCGAAGCCTTGTCGAGAAGGGGCTCAAGGGCGCGCCCTGGAGCAGACTCATTGGCAAGACCGCCGACGGCATCGATCTCCAACCGCTTTATCGCGAGACCGAGGTCCCGACTGGAAAAGACGAGGCCGGCTTCGTGGGCGCGGCGCCGTTCGTACGTGGCGAACGGCGCGGAGCGTGGCTTGTCAGGCAAACATTCGAACACCCTTCCCCCGAGCGGACCAATCGCGACATCATCGCTGACCTTCAAGGCGGGGTTTCCGCCATCGAGCTCAAAATCGATCCAACCGGCGCCGACGGCGTCGCCATCCAGAGCGCCAACGACCTCGACCTCGCCCTCGCCGACGTAATCTTGGAAGCCGCGCCCATCGCTCTGGACGCTGGAGAACACGGCGCATGGGCGGCCGAGCTCTTGCGAGAAAAAATGAAGGGCGTCGCCGCTGCGGGCACGGCGTTCAACCTCGACCCGATCGGCGCGTTGATGCGCGGCCGCGTCCTCTGCCGCGAAGAACTCCAGAGCGCCATGGCGTTCACGGCGCGCCACGGCGTTGACCTGCCCGCCGCAACCTTCCTGCGCGTCGATTCCCGTCCGGTTCACGAAGCCGGCGGCGCCGAGGCGCAAGAGATCGCCACGGCGCTTTCATGCGGCATCGCCTATTTGCGCGCCTTGACCGAAGCAAGCGTGAGCGTCGACGACGCGGCGCGCGCAATTCTGTTCGCGTGTTCGGTGGGTCCGGATGCGCTGATTGAAGCCGCGAAACTACGTGCGCTTCGGTTTTGCTGGGCGCGCGTGCTTGAGGCGAGCGGCGTGCGTCCAGACGCGCGCGCAGCGCGCATTCATGCCTTCACCTCCAAGCGCATGATGACGCGCTACGACGCCGAGACCAACATTCTGCGCGTCGCCACCGCCGCTTTCGCGGCGGCGATCGGCGGCGCGGACGCGATCACAACGGCGCCGTTCACGGACGCACTTGGCTTGCCAACGCCGTTCGCGCGCCGCGTGGCGCGCAACACGCAACTCGTGCTGATGGAAGAGTGCCGTCTCGATCATGTCGCCGATCCAGCCGGCGGCGCCTGGTTTGTTGAAAAACTGACGCGCGACCTTGCTGAACTGGCCTGGAACAAGATGCAAGCGATCGAGGCCGGCGGCGGCGTCATCGCGGCGCTCACCACCGGCGCATTGCAGACGCAAGTGGCCGAGGCGCGCGCCAGCCGCCAAGCCGCGTTCGCGAGACGCAAGGAGACGATCACGGGCGTGACCGACTTTCCTCAACTTGGCCGGAAAGCGCCCGAATCCGTAGTGCGCGAATACAGCGCCCAGCAAAGGGCGGCGCCCGATGTCGAGGTCAGGGCCGACGCTCTGACGCCGATCCGCTGGGCTGCGCCTTTCGAAATCCTCCGCGCCAAGGCCGAAGGCAGGTCGCCTGCCGTGTTCTTCGCCAACCTCGGCGCGCTCGCGGAGTTCGCGCCGCGCTCCGTGTTCGCGCAGAATCTGCTCGCGGTCGGCGGCGTCGCCTCGCATGCGCCGGATATGGCGTACGCCTCCCAGGATGCTCTGGTCGCCGCTTTCAGGCGCAGCGGCTCGCCTCTCGCCCTCATCGCCGGCACGGACGCCGCTTACGGCGAACGAGCCATAGACGCCGCGCGCGCGCTTAAGAGCGCCGGCGCGCGCTGGGTGATGCTCGCGGGCAAGCCAGGAGAAAGAGAGCCGGCGTTGCGCGACGCAGGCGTGGACCAATTCATATTCGTCGGCGTTGATGTCTTGCGGGAACTTGAGACGCTGCATGCGGCGCTGGGGTTGGCGTAAAATGTCAGACTGGGCGCCCAAGGACGTTTGCCGCGACGGCCGGAGCGGGCGTCAACGCGCCGTCGTATTGGCGCTGGGTTTGGGCGCCTCGATTCTTATCTTCACCTTAGCTGCAGTGGGGCTCGGCTTCTGGACGCCATGGGCGCACCGCTACGCGCAAGGCGTCGATGTCTCACACCATCAAGGCGCGATCGATTGGCGCGCGCTCGCGGCTGACAACGTGGCCTTCGCCTACATCAAGGCGAGCGAAGGCGCCGACCACGTTGACACGCGCTTCGCCGTCAACTGGGAGCAAGCGGGCGACGCGGGCCTCTACCGCGGCGCCTACCACTTCTTCACGCTTTGCCAATCCGGCGCGCGCCAAGCGGCGAACTTCATCGCGGTTGTTCCCGTCTCCCCCGGAGCGCTGCCGCCCGCGCTCGACTTGGAGCACATGGGGCCTTGCCGTGAGGGGCCGACAATAACGGATATTGTGGGCGAGATGCGCATCTGGCTCGATATGGTGGAAGCGCGTTACGGCGCACGCCCGCTGATCTACACGACGCGCGAGTTTCACGATGCGCATCTGCGCCGGGTGACGGGCGAACGCTTCTGGATCAGGTCCATTGGCGTCGCACCCCGCTTCCGCCGTGATGATTGGGTGATCTGGCAGCATCACAATCGCGGTCGCAAGCGCGGCGTGCAAGGCGCGGTCGATCTGAACGCGTTTCGCGGCGATGCAGAGGCGTTGGCTGAGTTTGCGAGCACCCCTTCATGACTCCGACCTTTCGCCACCGCTTATCGTCATTCCGGACGCGCGAAGCGCGATCCGGAATGACGAATTGGATCAGTATGACAAAGACTTGTGAGCGCACTCGATGACCCTCCCTGATTTCTCCAAGCTCGCGCTCGCCGCCGATCTCGAAAAGGGCGCCGCCCCACCCACGGGCGAGCCCTGGCTCACACCCGAGGGCATCGCGGTGAAGCGCGCCTACACGAGCGCGGATCGCGCTGGCCTCGATTTCGTCGACGGCTTTCCCGGCCTGCCCCCCTTCGGCCGCGGCCCCTACCCGACCATGTACGTTCAACAGCCGTGGACGATCCGCCAATACGCGGGCTTCTCGACAGCCGAGGATTCCAACGCCTTCTACCGTCGCAATCTGGCGGCGGGCCAGAAAGGGCTCTCAGTCGCCTTCGACCTCGCCACCCATCGCGGTTACGACTCAGATCATCCGCGCGTCGTCGGCGACGTCGGCATGGCGGGCGTGGCGATCGACAGCATCTACGACATGCGCACGCTATTCGACGGCATTCCGCTCGATCAGATGAGCGTGTCGATGACCATGAACGGCGCAGTGCTGCCGATCCTGTCGCTCTACATCGTCGCGGCGGAGGAGCAGGGCGTGCCGCCGGCCAAGCTCTCCGGCACGATCCAGAACGACATTCTCAA
>DDSN01000032.1:0-16630 GCA_002343395.1 Hyphomonadaceae bacterium UBA2389
GTTCGGCGACGCGAAGAAGATGACGGATGAGATTGTAAAGGGGCTGTGAGTGCTCGAGCGGCTAACGGTTGTTGTGGGCGGGAGCATAGGGTGGCCATCTGAGCGCAGAGTGGTCAATTTTGACGGCATCGAGATCTGTCTCTTACCTCAAACGCATGAGCAAGAAGCTAGCGCACACATTGATCTCACCAAGCACCGAATGGCCGTCGACGATGCCTATACTACCGTCAATAGATTCCTCAGCGCGGTTGCGTGGAAAGAGGATGCTGGGGCGGCAAATCATGGAGGTTGGGCGGGAAATCAGAGTGAGCATCCGGTACCTGCGGCGCGGCGCGCTTTGGCGTGCAATTGGGCAAATCTGTTTCCGAACCGATCGCAGTCAACGAGCGTTCAGAGGCGAGCACTCTCATTGTATCGGGAGGCGCTCAACGCTGAGGAGGCGTGTCTTCCGACGTTTGCTGTATTGGGTTACTACAGAATCTTGGAGATGAAGGGGTCGGGTAGCCAGGAGGACGCCCGCAAATGGATAGCCGCAGAAGAAGGGCGCATTCGATCCTTGCGGTGGCTTAAGGAGACGCTGACCCGTGTGGATGACGCTCGCAGGAGCCTGGGTTTCAGCCAATATTTGATGGCTAGGTGTCGAGTGGCAGTGGCGCACGCGACCAGTTCAAATTCAGGCATTGACCCGGACGACATATTGGAGATTCGACGCATGTCAGATGCAGTGGAGGTCCTGCGATGTCTTGCAAGGCGCTTCATCGAAGTTGAGTTGGGCGTTGAATAGTCACCCACTCCGCTGCCACCCCCGCCGCCCGCAGCGCGCCGGCATCGCGCAAGCGTACATAAAGGCAATCGGATCGAGGTCGAAGCCGTTAGGCCAGGTAGGCGCGCCTTCCTCGATGAAAACACGGGCGAAGAAGACTGGGTCCTTCAGCGGCTGCACCATGGGCCCGTCTTTTTCGAACAGGTGCGAAAAATAGGAGATGCGCGGCATCTTGGCCTGTCCCGAGTGCAAGTTTTAAGAAACTAGCCCGGTCCGAGGCGACCGGCTAGCTTGCCCCCATGCCCGACGTATTCATCTCCTACAAAAAGTCCGACGCAGACCGTGTGCGCCCACTGGTGGAGCATCTGCGCGCAGCCGGCCTCGACGTCTGGTGGGACGAGGGTATTCAGCCGTCCACCTCGTGGCGCGCAGAGATCGCCAAACAGCTCAGCGCCGCAAAGTGCGTGGTCGCGGTGTGGACGCAAGACAGCGTCGATCACGAGCAAGGCTCGTGGGTGATGGAGGAAGCGACGCACGGGCTCACGCGCAAAGTGCTGGCGCCAGTGCGGCTTGATTTGGTGTCGCCGCCGCTTGGCTTCGGCGAAGTGCAATACGCCGACTTGGCGGCGTGGAGCGGCTCGGCGGACGATCCGCGCTTTCAGCATTTTCTCGGCATTGTGCAGGCGATCGTGCGCGCCGAGCCGATCCCGGTCGCGCCGCGGCCGACGCATTTCGAGGCGCCGGGGATCAAGCTTCAGGGCGTGACCATGCAGAACGTGAACATTCACGTCGGTGGTCGCGATGTCGCCGATGAGGCGGAAGAGGAGGATGACGCGCCCGAACCCGCGGAGGTTGATGCGCCGGCGCGCGTCCGATCAGGCTTTTCGCTCCCCATGGCGATCACGCGCGCCATTGGAATCATTTTTCCACTTATCGCATTGATGATCTTCGTTTTCAGCATGGGCGGCATGGCGTGCGATGCAGGCAACGCGCCTGCCTTTTTCTGTCAAGCGCTCGATAGCGTGCGCCAACCCGCGAAGCCCTGATCAGGAAGGCCCTAAATGGCCAAAGCCGCGCCAAAAACCCAGAAAACCAAGGCTTCCGTCGCGCAATTTATCGCCGCGGTCGAGGACGAAGCGCGCCGTAAGGACGCAAAAACGATCGACAAAATGATGCGCGAGATCACTGGAGAGAGGCCAGCGATGTGGGGGCCTTCGATTGTCGGCTATGGCGAATACACAACGCCAAGCGGCCCTTGGCCGCGCACTGGGTTCAGCCCACGCAAGGCCAATCTCGTCGTCTACATTCTGCCGGGCTTCAAGGACTATGAGGCGTTGCTTGGGAAGCTCGGTAAACACAAAACTGGCAAGAGCTGTCTCTACCTTGGCAAATTGGCGGATGTGAACGAAGCGGCGCTGCGAGACATCATTAAGCGCGGTTGGGAATACATGGCCAAGAAACACCCCGAATAAGAAAGGGAGCGGCGTTCACCGCTCCCTTTCGTTTATTCGCCTGTGTGCCGTGCTACCAGATCGTGACGCGTTGATCCGGCGGCAGGTAAAGCGCATCGCCTGGCTGCACGTTGAACGCGGCGTACCATGTGTCCATGTTCCGCACCGTGCCGTTGCAGCGATAGACCGCCGGCGAGTGCGGGTCGGTCAAGATCTGGTTGCGCAGCGCCGCGTCGCGGATGTTTTGCCGCCAAGCCTGCGCCCAGCCCAGGAAGAAGCGCTGATCGCCGGTGAGGCCATCGAGAACCGGCGCTTCTTCGCCGTGCCGTGACAGCGTGTAGGCGTGATAGGAGACTTGCAGGCCGCCATTGTCGCCAATGTTCTCGCCGAGTGTAAGGCGGCCGTTCACAGTGATGCCTTCTAGCGGCGAGAATCCGTTGTATTGCTCGACCAGGCGATCGGTCACCGCCGTGAACGCGGCCACGTCAGTCTCGTTCCACCAATCGCGCAGCACGCCGTTGGCGTCGGATTTGGCGCCCTGGTCGTCGAAGCCGTGACCCATTTCGTGGCCGATCACGCCCCCGATGGCGCCGTAGTTCACCGCCGGGTCGGCGTTCGGATCGAAGAATGGCGGCTGCAGGATCGCAGCTGGAAACACGATCTCGTTGAACGTCGGATTATAGTAAGCGTTGACGGTCTGCGGCGTCATGAACCACTCGTCCTTGTCGGTCGGACGCGAGAGCCGCGCGAGATCGAAGTTCCAGTCGAAAGTCTGCTGGCGCTTGGCGTTGCCGAACGCATCGCCGGGGACGACTTCGAGCGCGGAGTAATCCTTCCAGCGATCCGGGTAGCCGATCTTGGGCCGGAAGGTTGCGAGTTTCTGGCGCGCGGCGACCTTGGTTTCCGCCGACATCCAGCTCAGCTGGTCAATCCGTTGGCCATACGCCGTGCGCAGGTTCTCGACCAGTTCGAGCATCTGGGCTTTCGCTTCCGGCGGGAAGTGGCGTTGCACATAAATCTGCCCGACCGCCTCGCCGAGCGCGCCGTTGACCGCTTGCACCGCGCGTTTCCAGCGCTCGCGCTGTTGGGGCTGACCGTTCAACGTGCGTCCGTAGAAGTCGAACACTTCGTTGTCGAGTGAGGAGGGCAGGATCGCCGCGTTGTTCTTCAGGAGGTGATAGGAGAGGTAGGAACGCCATGTCGAAACCGGCGTCGCCATAAACAGCTGCGCCAACGGCCCCATCGCGGAGAGTTCCGCGATCACGACTTCCTGCACGTTGCCGAGGCCAGCGGCGTCGAAGCTGGCGTCCCATGGGAAGTTTGGCGCCAGCGCGCGGATGTCGGCGCGGGTCTTTAGGTTGTAAGTGCGATCGCGGTCGCGGCGATCCGCGATCGGCCAATGGCGTTCCGCGATTTGCGTTTCAAGCGCCAGGATGGTGCGCGCGCGGGCGCGTGCGTTGTTGAGGCCGCCCATGGTGAGCACACGTTCGACGTGGGCGGTGTAGGCGGCGCGGATATTGGGGAACTCGCCGTCCGTGCGCCGATAGTATTCGCGCTCAGGCAAGCCCAGGCCGGCTTGCGTCATGTTGCAGATGTAGCGATCGGGGTTGCGGTCATCGAGGCCGACGAAGATCGCGATCGGCGAACCGACGGCGATGCCCGGCGCGGAGATCAGGCGAATGGTTTCCTCGTGCGTGCGCAACGCCGCGATCTGCGCGAGTTCAGCTTGAATCGGCGCCATGCCGCGTGCGTCGATCGCTTCCTGGTTCAGGAAGGAATTGTAGTAGTCGGCGATCTTTTGCTGGATCGAACCGGGTTGGCCGCCGGCCAGGGCCACTTCCTCGATGATCGTGCGCGCGTCGCGATCCGCCTTGTCGCGCAAGATATCGAACGTACCCCAGCGCGTGCGATCAGAGGGGATCGGGGTGTTGGCGAGCCATGTACCGTTGGCGTATTGGAAGAAGTCGTCGCCGGCTTTCACGGCGGTGTTGCGCGCGGCAAGGTCAACGCCCCATGCGCCGATCGCGGCGGGTGGGCGCGGCGCGGCCGGCGCGCTTGCGGTTTGGGTCGCGCAGCCGGCGAGCAACGCCAACGAGGACGCGCCCATCGCGCGCCGTGTCAGAAGCATCATGGGTATTCCCTCCAGTTTTTGTCGTTACTCGGCTGCCGCCAACTTATTTCCACGCCGGCCATAAAGGCGCGCGTAGAAGCTGAACAGGCCGCCCCCGATCCGTTTCAGGTCGACGCCGATCATGTAGAAGGCGGGGGTCAGGATCAAGGTGGCTGGCATACACAACAGCACCCCGAAGGCCAAGCTCAACACCATGGGCTTCAGGAACTGCACGATGGCGGCCTTCTCCAAGATCATCGGCGAGGTGCCGACAAATTCCGTCACTGAGGTCAGAAAGATTTGGCGGAACCGAGAGACGGAGGCTTCGGTAATGCCAACGTCCGGTCTTACCCGCATGATCTGGAAGCCCAGCCCCTCAAGCTCTTCGCCGCGTTCGCGCTGATCGGGCGCGTCCCAGCGCATGTCGGCTGCGCGATGCACCGCTATGGGGCCGGCGGCGAAATTCGACCGCGCGGATTCTCTGATGAACTCCTCATGCGCCTCATAGTCCGCGGCCAGCGGGAGGATCTGATAGGTTTCGCCGTTTGGACCGGCGATTTCGTGGAGGTCCACCTCTTGGCCTTCCTCCGTCAGCAGCGGCGCGCCGACGCCCTTGCGCCGGAGCGCGAAGTAGCCGCGGATCTGGTTGCAGCGATCCACGAGCACGACGTTGTCGTTCACGACGACGCCAATCGCGGCGATCATCCCAAGCCACGAGAAGAGGGCGAAGCTCGTGCCGAAGATCAAGTGCCCGATCAAGGCGCCGACGATGGCGAACGGGATGACGCACAAGATCATCGCAGGCTGCGCATACGACCGGAAGGTCACCGCCAGCAGGAAGTAAATGCCGGCGAACGCCAGCATCATCAGCCGCATGAGGTTCTCGAAGAACTCCGCTTGGCCCTCCGCTTCGCCGATCGCCCTCCGCGATACCGTCGCGAAGCGCGACTCGAAACCCGGCCAGAACTCGTTGTCGAGCGTGCGCATGATGTTTTGGCGCGCCTCGGCGTTGACGAGATCAGCGGTGACCAGGATGGAGCTCATGCGCTGGCGACGATCGAGGCCCGTTACGCCTGGGGCGAACTCCCAGGTGGCGACCGAGGCGAGGGGCACTTCGCGGCCGTCATTCGTGCGGATACGGAAGGAGCCGAGGCTTTCCAGTGTGCGCCGGTCGTCGCGCGGATAGCGTACATAGACGCGAACGTCGTCGCCTTCCCGCGGGAGCCGTTGCACTTCTTCGCCGAAGTAGGCTTGGCGCACCTGACGTGTGAGATCGCCTAGGGTGATGCCGAGTTGCTCCGCGCCGGGCAGTAATTGGAATTGCAGCTCCTCGTTCGCGGCGTCCTGGCTGTCGCGCACGCTGGTCACGTCGGAGAACTGCAGCAAGCGCGCCTTCAGCTCTTCGACGGCGGCCTCGAGGTCATCCTTGTTTTCTCCCATGAGGGCGATGTCGATGCTCGGCGCGCCCGAACCGGTCAGGGAGAAGCTGATCTCGTCCGCGTCCGGGACTTCGCCGAGCAACGCTTCTAGACGTTCGGTGATCTGGCGCGACCGTAAGTGCGAGCGCGTTTCTGGGGGCGTTAGGCCCACGTAGGCGCGGATCGAGTTTTCCTCGATGGATTGGCTCCAGGAGCGCACGACCCCACGCGACATGTGACCTGTGTTGCGATCTTCGACCGCGACGTCGGCTGTTTCCTGTTCAAGCGCGCGGCGCGCGGCGTCGAGCTGTTCTGCAACCTGCTCCATGCGCGAGAACGGCGTAGTTTGCGGCAACGTGATGGTCGCCTGCATGAAGTCGCCCTCGACTTCCGGCATGAAGGTCTGTTTCACGCGGCCCGAAACCATAAGCCCGATCGACAAGACCATCACGCCCGCGAAGATCGCCCAGGTGAGGTAGCGCGCCTTGACCGCAGCGCGCACCAGCGGGCCGTGAACGTTCTGCGCGACCCAAATCACAGAGTGCGCGCATTTCTGCTGCACGCGCATGAGGCGGGCGGAAAGGCTGTCGCCTTGAGGGTTGGGTTTGGTGACGTGCGCGAGGTGCGCCGGCAGAATGATGAGGCTCTCGATCAACGAAAACACCAGCGTCGACATCACCACGAGCGAGATCGCGCGCGTGAACTGGCGGACGTCGCCTTCCAGCATCATCATCGGGCTGAAGGCGATCATGGTGACGAACACGGAGGCCACGAGCGGCTTCAGCACGAGCTGGGTCGCGAAAATGGCCGCGTCCGCGCCGGAATGGCCCTGCTCGGCGCGTTCATAGACGGCCTCACCAACGATGATGGCGTCATCGACCATGATGCCGAGCACGAGGAGGAACCCGAACACGCTCATGAAGTTCAGCGAGACGCCGACATAAGGCAGGATGAAGAACGAACCCGCGAAGGCGGTCATCACGCCCAGAGTCGCCCAGAATGCGACCTTCGGGTGCAGTGTCAGCAGCAGAAGAACGAAGATCAGGAAGAAGCCCTGGGCGGCGTTTTGAAAGAGAATGCCAAGGAGGGCGTCGTAATCTTCGGTTTCGTTATAGATCGTTGTGATCTGCACGCCCGCGGGCATCTCGCCGCGAAACTCGGCGAGCGCTTCCTGCAACGCTTTGTTGGTGTCCCAGATGTTGAAACGATCCGCCGTCTGCAGCGCGATCAGCGCTGAGGGCTCGCCATTCATGCGCGAGTAGAGGTTCGTGTCCTGGAAGCCGTCATTAATGGTGGCGACATCGCCAAGCAAAACGGCGCCGCCTTCCGAGGTTTGGCGCACCACGATGTTCTCAAAGTCGAGCTCGGTGTCGGCGAGGTTGCGGGCCTGGAGCTGGAAGTTGCCGTCCGCCGTGCGCACGGAGCCGGCGCCGATGTTTAGAGACGAGCTGCGCACCGCGCGCGCAACGTCGTCGAAGGTGAGGCCGTAAGCCTGCAGCGAGGCTTCCGACACCTCGATGGAAACTTCCGGGCGGCGAACGCCGACGACGATGGTGTTGGCGCCGCCAGGCAAGAGCGAGATCCGATCGCGCAGACGCTCGGCCGTGTCGCGCAAGGTGCGCTCGGGCGCATTGCCGTGCACGCCGATGATGATCGACCAGTTGCGGCCGACTTGGCGCGCGACGCTGATCGGCTCCATCCCTTGGGGCAGGCCGCTGATGGATTCCACACGCGAGCGGACCTCCGCGGTCATCGCATCGACATCGGTGCCCGGATCGGCCTGGATGTTGACCCATCCATAGCCCTCGCCGGAGCGGGACCGCACCCAGTCAACATTGTCGAGGTCCGCGGTTGCTTCCTCGATGCGAACGACGACTTGGCTTTCCATGTCTTCGGGGCTTGCGCCCGGCCACACCGCATTGATGCTCACGCCGTCGCCGCGACCCGCGGGCCAGAACTCTTTCTCCATCTGATTGAAGGAGAACACCCCTGCGATGGCGCAGAAGATCATGAGCAGGTTGCCGGCGACGGGATTGCGTCCCCACCAAGCGACGAGACCCTTCAGCATGCGGACGTTCCTTTCGCCAACGCGTTTGCGTGCGTGGCCAGTTTATTCACGAAGCTCTTGAGCAGGTTCGGTGCTAGCGCCGGCTCGATCAATCGGCGTTACCGCCATGCCTTGGCGCGGCGAGGTCAACACCGAAACGACAACCCGTTCGCCATCTGCGACGCCTTCCCGGAAAAGGACTTCATCGGCGGTGGTTTGGGCGGCGCGCACCTGGCGCACATCGATCGTATTCTCCGGCGTCACTACGTAGACGAACTCATTGCGCTTAAGCGCGCTGCGCGGTGCTGCAACCAACGTTTCACGGCTGGAGCCTTCAAGGCGCGCGGAGACGAACATTCCCGGCGCGAGCGGTGCGCCGTTCCGGGCGTTGAAGGGATCGCGCACCTCGACGACGCCGTACACAAGGCGGGTACGCGCATCTACCGATGCTTCCGTGCGCACGAGCCGGCCTTGCCAGGTGTGGACGCGCCCCCCGGTGGCGGCGGTCACCGAAGCCGCTGGGCCCGGATTGGCGCCGCTAGCAGTGAACCCTACCGGGATGCGCATGGACGCGAGATCGCCGTCGGTGAGCGGCACGCGAATCTCCATGGTGTCGGTCGCGAACATGACCGCCATTGGCGCGCCGGGCGCGGCGTAGTCGCCGACGGTCACACGCCGCTCCCGCACGCGGCCGGTAAAGGGCGCGCGGACGCTGGCACGGTTGAGGTCAAGCTCAGCAGAAGACAGCGCGGCCTGCGCGGCGGCGAGCGCGGCGCGCGCTTGCGCCAGCTGCGGCTCGCGAACGGCGAGGGGCGGCGGGTCGCCGCGACCCAAAGCCTGCCAGTCTTGCCGGGCCAGTTCGCCTTCCGCTTCTTCGCGCGTCAGCGCTTCTTGCGCCTGCGCGACTTGCGCCCGTGCGCGCACTACGGCGAGGCGATAATCGGCGTCGTCGATGCGGGCGAGCACATCGCCTTGTCGGAAAGCGCCGCCCTCAACGAAGTTGGGGCTGACCCAAACGACGCGTCCAGCGACTTGCGCGGCGAGCGTCGCTTCCGAGCGCGGGCGGGTTTCGCCCTGCACGTTGATGGCGATTGTCGTCGGGCGCGCGTGCGCCACCGCGAACTGAACCGCGGGAGGGTGGGGCGCATCGGTTTTTTCTTCAGGCTTCGGGCCCGTCGCCACCATCAACGCAAACAAAGCCGCCACGCCCGCGAGCACGACGACAGGCGCGGCGAAAATCAGCCAACGCTTCGCGGTCGGCCACCAGCCTTTCGGCTTTTCCTCTTCCGCCGTCTGAATGGGCATATCGATATCCATCTTGTTCATGGGGCGGTTTCCCTGTTCTCGTCGATGCCGCCGGTGCGGGCGCCGCCGCCGAGGGCGACATGGTAGGAGATGCGATTTGAGACGCGCTGTGCGCGCGCCGAGATCAGGCCGCGTTCGGCGTCGATGCGACGAGTATAGGCGTCGATCAAGTCGAACAGCGTCGCGACCCCGCGACCATATTCGCGCTCAGCCAGATCTTGCGCTGCGCGGGCTTCTTCCGCGGCGATTGCGAACTCGCGCTCGCGCACTTCAAGGCTTTGGTCCGCGCTGATGGCGCCTTCGACTTCGCGCCACGCTGCGATCGCGGTGCGGACATACTCCGACGCCGCAGCGCGCCGGTCGGCGACGCTTGCGCGTGACTCCGAGAAAAGTGCGCCGCCGTTGAAGATCGGCATGGTTACGCCGGCGACCAAATTGGAGATCATGTTGACGCTGTCATCGATGTCGGTGAGCCCTTGACCGCCGTTTCCGGCGCTGCCCGTGAGCGTGAGCCGCGGCAGCATCGCGGCGCGCGCCTCATGAACGCGCAGGCCCGCGGCGCGCATACGATTCTCCGAGGCGAGCACGTCCGGCCGGCGCTCCAGCAAGTCGCCAGGCGCGCCAGCGGCCGCGAGCTGCGCGAGAGAGGGCAAATCGCCCTCGGCGCGCAATGCGCCATCAGGGTAACGACCCATGACTTCCTGCAGGCGGCGTGATGCGATGAGGAGCGCGTCGCGCGCTTGGGCTTCGGATGCGCGCGCCGAGGCGACTTGGCTTCGCGCGGTGCGCAGATTTAGCGAGGGCGTGATGCCCGCGTCGTAACGCCGTTGCGTGAGTTCCAAGGCCCGCTCGCGCGTCTGCAAATCTTCTTGGGCGAGTGCGAGCAATTGTTGCGCCTCGATTAGTCCCACCCAGGCGCGCGCGGTTTGGCCCGCGACCGACAGGCGCGCATCGTTGAGGTCCTCCTCGGCGGCATCGGCGCTCAGGTCCGCGGCCAGCGTTCGTGCCGACAGTCGGCCCCACAGGTCGATCTCCCAACTCGCGAGGACGCTGGAGGTCATGATGTCGGCACGGATGCGCTCGCCGCCACCCGCTGGGGTTTCGGTGCGTGTTCCGTCAGCGCCGATGCTAAGGCTCGGGAGGAGGTTGCCGCCAAACGCGCCGCGCGCGCGCCAGCGCGAGGCTCTGTAGCGCGCCTCGACCACCTGCAGTTCGGGGCTGCCCGCGAGCGCTTCGCGTGTGAAGGCCGACATCTCCGTCGAGTTGAGATCGTCCAGCCAAGCGGACGCTGGCGATGCCGCGAGTTCCGCTGCGCGGTCCGCGTCGATCGCGCCAGCCGCGACGTACGCGTCCGGTTCTGGCGGTAAGTGGCGCCCGGCACACGCGCTGGCGGCCGCCAAGAGGCCAAGCCCAATCAGTATCCGCGTATTGTGCCTCATGGTCCCTCTTGAAAAGCGCCTATACCCGAGCTTTCAATCGAAAGTCAATAAAACCGTATTGATTGTCGATAAAAGATCAAAATGGGCCGTCGCCTTCACCCTTCGCTGTCCGTTGGATGCCTGCGCGGATGCGTTTGGATGCGGCTTGCTCCCGGTTTCGGCCAGCCTTATGCGACGTTTCGCAACGCAGCATGGACAATCGACAGACCTTGGCGGCCCGTGGAGGTCTCGACCGGGTACCAGCCCTGGCCTGGGGGGCTGGCGGGGTGGCGGTTGTCGTCCTCGTCTGGGCGCTTGCGGTCGATCCATGGGCGACGGTGCTGACGCTCGTAGCCGTTGGCGGATGGGCGTGGGCCATTCGCGAGACGCAACGTTTTATCATCGCGCCGCGTGATCAGACCGATCTGGTAGGTCTTTCCGAACTCGCGCCGTTGATCGAGGCGTTGCCCGATCCAGCGCTGCTGGTCGACGATCACTTGCGCATCGTCTGCTCCAACGCCTCCGCGCGCCGTCAGATGCAGTTTCAAGCGCGCGGCCAATTTTTGACATCGGTTCTACGCCATCCCGACGTGCTCGAGGCGGCGCAGAGGGCCATTCGATCTGGCGAAGCCTGCGCTGTCGAATTCGGCACGCCAGCGCCGGTGGAACGTCGTACGCTTTGTCATGTCGCGCCGCTGACGTGGAGCGGGGATCGCGCTGCAGTGTTGGTTTTCCATGATCAGACCGCGCGCATCAGCACCGAGCGTTTGCGCGCGGATTTCCTCGCCAACGCAAGCCATGAACTTCGAACCCCGCTGGCGTCCATGACCCTCTTGATGGAAACGGTCCTTGGACCCGCGCGCGATAACGCCGCGGATCGCGATCGCTTCCTGGGCATGATGCAGGTGCAAGCGGAACGCATGCGCCGTTTGATCGACGATTTGCTCTCGCTGTCGCGCATCGAACTGGACGAGCACATCCCGCCATCGGACCGCGCGGATCTCGCCGCTGTCGTCCGAGAAACCATCGATGCAATGGTCTCACTTCGCGATCCGCGAGCGCCGCGTATCGAACTTAGGGCGCCGGCCGGCCCCGTTATGGTTATTGGCGAGCGCTTTCAACTCGCCCAAGTGGTGCAGAACTTGGTCGACAATGCGGTGAAGTACTCTCCCGCGGGATCGGCCGTGGTTGTCGAGGTTGGCGTCGGCGGAGATCGCGACGAGACGGCCGCGCACGCGAGCCGCCGCTGGTCCGAGGCGCGGCGCGTCGCTCCTATCACGCCAACGGCGGCGGCAAATCGCTCCTATGCCTATGTGCGAGTCGAGGACCGGGGGGCGGGCATAGCCGAACGCTTCCTGCCGCGTCTTGGCGAGCGCTTCTTCCGCGTTGAGCGCGAATTGGGAGACGAAAAGGGTGGCACAGGGCTTGGGTTGGCGATCGTCAAGCACATTGTGAACCGGCACCGCGGCGGTTTTACCGTGGAAAGTCAGGAGGGTTTCGGCTCAGCCTTCGCCGCTTACGTGCCTTTGGCCGAGGATCTTTGAATTTATGACAGCGCCTTCACATCACTGTCATGTTGAAAGGCTAAAGCTCGGGTGGAGCCTAGGGCGTTGGCTCCATCGGCAAGGTCGGTTAAAGAGCCGGCGGGTTTTGGATGGGGTTGATGATGGAATTGGCTGGCGCCGAACGCAGCCCGCATCCGCCGTCATTGAGCGCGCCGGTGGTGATTTCCATGGGCTCGATTGACGCGTCTGTCGCCAAGATCAGCGCACGCGATGTCAGCGTTTTCTATGGCGAAAAGCAAGCCTTGTTCGGGGTATCCATGGATATCCCCGATCGTGCGGTAACGGCGTTCATCGGCCCGTCGGGTTGCGGTAAAACGACTTTCCTGCGCTGCTTCAACCGCATGAACGACACCATCGAGGCGTGCCGGGTCGAAGGATCGATCACCATCGAAGGCAAGGACGCTTACGGAAAGAACGTAGACCCCGTCGTCTTGCGGACACGCGTCGGCATGGTGTTTCAGAAGCCGAATCCCTTCCCGAAATCGATTTACGACAACGTTGCTTACGGGCCGCGCATTCATGGGATGGCGAAATCAAAGTCCGATATGGATGGGATTGTCGAGGGCGCTTTGCGCCGCGCCGGGCTTTGGGACGAGGTTAAGGATCGCCTCAATCAAGCTGGAACGGGCCTTTCCGGCGGCCAACAGCAACGTCTCGTCATCGCCCGCACAGTCGCGGTCAATCCCGATATCATCCTGATGGACGAGCCGTGCTCGGCGCTTGATCCGATTGCGACGGCGCGCATCGAGGAATTGATCGATGAGCTTCGCCAAAACTATTGCATCGTCATCGTGACCCACTCCATGGCTCAGGCCGCGCGGGTCTCGCAAAAAACGGCCTTCTTCCACTTGGGAACCCTGGTGGAGACTGGGGCGACCGAGGAGATATTCACCAATCCGCGTGACACCCGCACCCAGGATTATATTACTGGCCGCTTCGGTTGATCCGCAGCCGGCGAAGTTGAACATGGCCGAACACACAGTCAGAGCCTTTACCGAGGAACTAGACGCGCTCGCCCAAGAGGTCGTGCGCATGGGCGGCCTTGCGGAGATCGCGGTCAACGACAGCATCACGGCGGTCGCGCGCCGCGATACGGACTTGGCGCAGGCCGTTATTGAGCGCGACGCCAAGATCGACGCCGCCCAGCGCGAGGTCGAGCGCCGCGCCATCAAGCTGTTCGCGTTGCGCCAGCCCATGGCGAGCGACCTACGTGTTGTCTTGACCGCGTGGCGGATCGCGGGCGAATTGGAGCGCGTGGGCGATCTCGCTAAGAACATCGCCAAGCGGTCGCTCATCTTGAGCCAAGCAGAGCCCGTCCAGCTTACCCGCAGTGTTGAGCGCATGGGGAAGATTTCGGCCGAACACCTAAAACAAGTGATCGACGCTTACGCCAATAGCGATCTGCGTGCCGCGGTAAGCGTGTGGCACTCGGATGACAACGTGGACGCGCACTACAATTCGTTGTTCCGCGAATTGCTGACATACATGATTGAAGACCCGCGCACGATCAGCTCCTGCGCCCACCTGCTATTCGTAGCCAAAAACCTCGAACGCATCGGCGATCACAGTACAAACATCGCCGAATACATACACTTCCTGGTTACAGGGGAGGAGATCGCGACTGAAAGACCTCGCGCCGACGCTGGGGGCGGCGACTAGGAGATTGGTCATGGCTCAAAACCCGCTCGTTCTGGTGGTGGAAGACGAGGCCGCCATTGCGGACCTGTTGAAGTACAATCTCGAAAAGGAAGGGTATCGCGTCGCTGTCGCGAGTGACGGCGACGAAGCGTTGATGGCGGCTGACGAAAACGCTCCGGACCTTATCGTGCTTGACTGGATGCTGCCGAAGGCGCCGGGCATAGAGGTATGCCGGCGCCTGCGCGCACGCCAAAATACGCGTAACACGCCGATTGTCATGCTTACGGCGCGAGGCGAAGAGAGCGACTTGATCCGCGGCCTCGATATGGGCGCCGACGACTACATCACTAAACCGTTTTCTATGAGCGAACTTCTGGCGCGGTTGCGCGCCGTGATGCGTCGCATTCGCCCAGGTCTCGCGGACGATAAGATCGTCTGCGGCGACATCGTGATGGATCGCGTGTCGCATCGCGTCAGACGGTCTGGCCGCGACATCCACCTTGGCCCGACCGAATTTCGCATCCTCGACCATTTCATGCAGCACCCGGGCCGGGTTTTTAGCCGCGAGCAATTGCTTGATGCGGTGTGGGGCTCGGACGTTTACGTCGAAGTGCGCACTGTCGATGTGCATATCGGGCGACTCCGCAAGGCGCTGGTCGAGGGCGATGAAAGCGACCCGATCCGCACCGTTCGCAGCGCTGGATATGCGCTCGACGCCTAAGCGCCGACCTCCGAAGGCGCGATCAGATAATCTCGTGAGCAAAACTGGCATCGCGCGTGCAGAAATCCGTCCTGCTCCACGAGGTCGCGCAGCTCCGCCTTTGGAAACTGACGCATGACCGCCGTGAGGCGTTGTTCATTGCAGGTGCAAAGGTCCGCGAGCGCGCTGGCGTCGCTCATGCGCACGCCTTCTTCGTGGAACAACCGATAGAGTAGGCGATCGTCCGCCAACGCCGGATCGACCAGCTCGCTGTCGGTCAGCGTGTTGAAGAGGTGGCGCGCGCGCGACCAATCCTCGATGGTGTCTCCGCGGGCGGCGTCTCCCGCAATCCGCTGCATCAGCACGCCTCCCGCGCGCCAGTGCACGGGCGCGTCCCCGGTCGCGACTTCGCCGACGGCGAGGCGAATGCCCGTGTCCGTCTGTTCGCTGACGCGAAAGTAGTTTTCCGCGCATGCGGCGAGCGTTTCGCCGTCGAGCGGCACGACGCCTTGATAGGGTGTCGTGTCCGGGCCCTGGTCCAGCGTCATGACCAATGTGCCGCCGCCGAGCAACGACACAGGTGGGAGGCGATGCGCTTGGGCGAGCTGGTCGGCCGCTCCATCCGCCAGGCGCGCGTATCCGCGCAATGCGCCCGCGGCATGCTCGGCGACAAGCAGGGTAATCGGACCTTCGCCCTGGGCTTGAACCACGAGGCGTCCGTTAACTTTCAGTAGCGCGCCGATCAACGCTGCGAGCGCCAGCGCTTCGCCCAAAAGCATGGCGACCGATCGCGGGTATTCGTGCCGGCGCAGGATCGGGTCGATTGCTTCCGCGCCCATGCGCACAATGCGTCCACGCACAGGCGCGCCATCGAGCGAAAAGGAGGAGACGCGATTGTCGGCGGCGGTCACAGCTTGCCCAGGCACCACATCAGAACGGCCTTCTGCGCATGGATGCGGTTCTCCGCTTCGTCCCACACCGCTGATTGTGGGCCGTCTAGGACCGCGTCCGTGACTTCCTCGCCGCGATGGGCGGGCNNGCAGTGCAGGAAGATCGCGTCTTTCGCGGCGCGCGCCATCGCATGCTCATCGACCGCATAGGGCGGAAATGCCGCCATGCGCTCGTCCTTGTCGGTGTCGCCCATGGAGACCCAGGTGTCGGTGACGACAACGTCCGCGCCAGCGGCGGCCGCGCGCGCGTCGATGCCGACCGTCACTGCAGCGCCTGCGGCTTTGGCGGCTGCAACTTCCTGCGCACGCGGCGCGTAGTTGGCGGGCGTGGCGATACGCAGCGTGAAGTTAAGCTTCTCCGCCGCGTGGATGAAGGACGTGCACACATTGTTGCCGTCGCCCAGCCAAGCGATGGTCTTGCCGGCGATGTCGCCCGCGCGC
The DNA here is from genome assembly GCA_002343395.1 of Hyphomonadaceae bacterium UBA2389. Taxonomy (GTDB): domain Bacteria; phylum Pseudomonadota; class Alphaproteobacteria; order Caulobacterales; family Aquidulcibacteraceae; genus Vitreimonas. The sequence goes on from DDSN01000032.1 coordinate 15,807, forward strand.
TCCTCGATGGTCATGATGTCTGCGAGGATTTGGCACGGGTGCGAAAGGTCGGTCAGCCCGTTGATCACGGGTACGTCGCTTGCTTGCGCGAAGCGCAGGACGTCCTCGTGGCGGTTGGCGCGGATCATGACGGCATCAACCATGCGCGAGAGCACGCGCGCCGTGTCCTCGACGGTTTCGCCGCGTCCCAACTGGGTATCGCGCGCGCTCAGCACGACGGAACGCCCGCCCAATTGCAGCATGCCGATCTCGAAGGATACCCGCGTGCGTGTCGAGTTTTTCTCGAAGATCATAGCCAGCGCGTGGCCGTCGAGGGGAGCGTCCTCATCGGGCTTGGCCTTCGGCCAATCGAGGCGCAGCGCCTTTCGCGCATGCGCTTCGTCCAGGATCGCGCGAACGTCTTCGCGCGCAAGTGCGCTCAAATCCAGGAAGTGGCGCGGAGCGACCGCGCTCACGCGCTCGCCTGCATGGCGTAGGCAGTGAGCGCGGCGTCGATCGCATCTACCGCTTGGCGGACCTCAGTTTCGGTAATGACCAGCGGCGGCGCCAAACGCAGCACGTTGTCGCCCGCAACGCCGACAAGCACTTTCCGGTCGCGCAGCGCGCCTTGGATGGGCTTTGGGTCTACCGTCAACTTGAGACCGCGCAGCAATCCCTTGCCGCGGACATCGACGACGAGATTGGGATGGCGATCCTTCAAGCCTTCGAGCGCCTGAGTCAGATGGTTCGCAACCGTATTCACGTGTTCCAGCAGTGCGGGCTTGCTGAGTTCGTCGTAGCATGCGTTGCCCACCGCCATCGCGAGCGGATTGCCGCCGAACGTC
>DDSN01000032.1:16694-16957 GCA_002343395.1 Hyphomonadaceae bacterium UBA2389
CGGATTGCACTTCGTCGAAGATGAGGAGGAAACCGTTCTCGTCCGCGAGCTTACGATAGAGCCGTAGCGTCTCCTCAGGCACAGCGCGCACGCCGCCTTCGCCCTGAACCGGCTCGATGATCAGCGCCGCCGTTGTCGGGCCGATCGCGGCGCGCAAGGCCGCCTCGTCGCCAAATGGAATTTGGATGAAGCCGGGCAAACGAGGCCCGAAGCCATCAAGATAGCTCGGATTGCCCGATGCGTTGATCGCCGCATACGAGCGG
>DDSN01000105.1:0-7165 GCA_002343395.1 Hyphomonadaceae bacterium UBA2389
GCCGGCGTCTCGCCGGCATGCACCAGCGCTGGCCGGCGGGACGCCGGCGGTCCATATTACTCCAGCCTTAGCACCCGGATGGTGTTGGTCTTGCCGGCGCGGCCGAAGGGGATGCCGGCGATGATGGCGACGCGGTCGCCGATTTCGGCGACGCCGAGCTTGCGGACGGCGGCGTCGGCTTTCGAGACCATCTCTTCGACGTTCTCAACGTCCTCCGTCACCATCGAGCGCACGCCCCAGACCAGCGCCAGTTTGCGCGCCGTCATCAAGAATGGCGTAAGCCCGATGACGCCGCAGCGCGGGCGTTCGCGGGCGACGCGGATGGCGCTCGAACCAGTAGCTGTATAAGCGACAAGCGCCGCGCATCCGATGACATCGGCGATGTGACGCGCCGACAGCGCGATCGCGTCCGCCGTGGTCGCTTGTGGCGGCGTCATGTCCCGCGGCAACGATGCCCAGTATTCGTTGTCGTTTTCGACCGCGCGAATGATACGGTCCATGATAGCCACGGCGCTCTGAGGATGACGCCCCACGGCGCTCTCCGCCGATAGCATCACCGCATCCGCGCCTTGATAGACGGCGGTGGCGACGTCGGAGGCTTCCGCGCGCGTCGGCGTCGGCGCATCCACCATGCTCTCCAGCATGTGGGTGGCGACGATGACAGGTCTGCCCGCGGCGCGCGCCGCGCGGATGATCTGGCGTTGCGCGATCGGCACCTGTTCCGGCGGCAGCTCGACGCCGAGATCGCCGCGCGCGACCATCACCGCATCCGACGCCTCGACGATGGCGTCGATCTCGCTTAAGGCCGATGGTTTTTCAATCTTGGAGATGATCCCGGCGCGATCGCCGATCAACGCACGCGCTTCGCGCACATCCTCGGCGTGCTGCACGAACGACAGCGCCACATAGTCCACGCGGAGATCGAGCGCGTAGGCCAAATCCTCCCGATCCTTCTCGGTGAGCGCGGAGATGGGAATACGCCGCGTCGGAACGTTGACGCCCTTCTGATTTTTCAGAACGCCGCCAAAATCGACGCGGGCTTTGACCTGGGTGCGCCCCCGCTCGACGATGGTCAGTTGCATCTTGCCGTCGTCGAGCTTGAGGATATCGCCCTCCTCCAGCGCGTTGACGAGCTCTGGATGGGGCATGCGGATAAGCTTGCCTTCTCCCGGCTCCGCCGACGCCTCGATGGTGACGATATCGTTATATTTCAGCGTCACCTGGCCGTCGGCGAACATGCCGACGCGGATTTTCGGCCCCTGCAGGTCGGCGAACACGCAGACCGGCGCGCCCGCTTTCGCCTCCGCGTCGCGAATGGCGGCCATGCGGCGCGCGTGATCCTCGCGCCCGCCGTGACTGAAATTGAGCCGAAAGCAATCCACGCCGGCTTGGATCAGCATGGCGAGGCGTTCCGGCGGATCGCTCGCCGGCCCCATGGTTGCAACAATCTTGCAGTCGCGCGAGCGCATTATGGTCCCCAGTGAATAATGGCCGTTGGCGGCTGACGCCTCTCGCCTGATAAGTCCCGACGGACTGCGTACTGCCTACCGCTGTTCGACTCAATACGGATTGAAGTTGAGCTTCAAACCCGGCGCCGGCCAACGCACCTTGGCGAGTTTTCCCGTGCTCGAGAGGGTGATGTACGCGTCGCGCATGTCGGCGCCGCCGAACGCGATGTTGGTGACCAGAACATCAGGCAACGGCGTATGGGTTGAAACGCCCGCCGGCGTGATCGTGGTTACGCCGCCGTCAAGAATGGTCGCGACGCAGACATCGCCATTGGCCTGCACCGCGAGGCTGTCAAAGAACACGTGCCGCGGCTGGACCGCGATGCACCGCCCGCCCGGCGCGCCCAATCCCGGCGCCGCCACCTCGCCTTCGCCCACGACATCGAACGCCCACAGCTTTCCGGTATCCGTTTCGGCGGCGTAGACGGTCTGCTCATCCGGCGATAGCCCGACGCCGTTCAGCCCGGTAAAGCCGTACGCCGCCTCCTTGATCAGCGACCCGTCCGGCTTCGCATAGTAGAGGCCGCCGCGATCGATCGTGCGCGCGTAATTCTTGCCGAGATCGGTGAACCAGAATCCGCCCGCCTTGTCGAACACGAGGTCGTTGGGGCCGGAGAGTTTGTGCTCGCCGATCTTGTCGTACACGCGCTCGAACGTCCCGCTCGCGAGATCGACACGCTCGACGCGGCCCGTCGTGTAATCCGGCGCGGCGTAACCGGGAATGGTGAGCCCGCCCAAATCGTGCCAAGCGAAGCCGCCATTGTTTGTCACGTAGATCGCGCCATCGGGACCAAACGCCGCGCCGTTTGGTCCGCCGCCGAGGTGAGCGATGACTTCGCTGCGTCCCTTCCACACGCGCGTCAGCGTTTGCCGTTTGATCTCGACCAGGATCACGCTGCCGTCGGGCATGACGACGGGACCTTCCGGAAAGGCCAAGCCTTCAGCGATGATGTCCATGACGCGTGATCCAATCTGAGAAGCGACAGGCCGCACCTGACACCAAGCGCCCAGGCTCGTCTAGCGTTCCAGCACGCGCACGGTGAAATCGGCGTCGTCGTCCGGCCCGCGCGCAACCTGCTCCCGGCTCGCTTCACGCCACGTCGATACGTCGATGTCGAGCCGGGCGTCGCCTGGCGGTTCAAGATCCACTTCGGTCAGCACGATCCGATCGGCCAACGGCAACGCCTGCCGGTAAAGCTCCGCGCCGCCGATCACGCACGCCTCCTCGGCGCCGGACGCTTGCGCCATCGCGCGCCCAGCGGCCAGCATGACAGCGAGATCGGTGTACACGCGCGCGCCGTCGGCGACATACGACCCATCGCGCGTCAGCACGAGATTGGCGCGTCCGGGCAGCGGCCGCTTCGGTAGACTTTCCCAGGTCTTGCGCCCCATCAGCACGGGCTTTCCCATGGTGACGGCCTTGAACCGCTTCATATCCGACTTCAGCCGCCATGGCAGCGCGCCCTCGGCGCCGATGACGCCGTTTTTCGCGATTGCAACGACAAGGGTCAGTTTGGCGTGCGTCATGCGCCGCTTCTATCCATGGCGGCGTTTCCCGTCATCCCGTATAGGAGCGGAATTCGCGGGAGGGGCCGGCCATGTTCAGACTTTGTGCGGCTGCGGCGGCGTTGGCGCTGTTGGCGACGCCCGCGGCGGCTCAAACAGCCGAGCAGCCCTTGTTTGCGCCGATGTTCACGGATCACGCGCTGCTGCAGCGCGACCGCGCCATCCCCGTGTGGGGCTGGGCGAGCCCGGGCGAAACGGTGACGGTCACGCTCGCGGACAATGAAGTCCGCACCCGCGCCGACCGCAACGGACGCTGGCTTGCGCGCCTCCCCGCGCTCGCCGCGGGCGGGCCCTACGAACTCAGCGCACGCACCCATCACACGCGCCAGACCATCGCCGACGTCATGCTCGGAGATGTTTACCTGTGCTCCGGCCAATCCAACATGGAGTTCGAAACCGCCGTCGCCACGAACGCGCGCTCCATGGTGCAATCGTCCGCTGATGACAGCCTGCGTCTCTTTGCAGTAACCCGGCGCATCGCCGCCACGCCGCAAACCCGCTTCGAGGCGCCGGATCATTGGGCGGTCGCGACCCCAGAGAGCGTCGCGTCTTTCTCCGCCGTCTGCTACTTCTTCGGACGCAATCTGAGACAGACGCAGCGCGTGCCCATCGGCCTCGTCGAGGCGGCCTGGGGCGGCACGCCGATCGAAGCGTGGATGAGCGACGCCGCGTTCCATCGCTTGGGCGGCTACGAAGCGCGATTATCGGACGCCGCGCTCGCCGAGCGCGATCCAGCCGCCGCACAAGCCGCGCATGAAGCCGCGCTGCGCGCATGGTGGCGCGGCATTGATCGCGGCGAACGCGATGGGTATGCGCGCGCGGATTTCGACGCGTCGGACTGGGCCTCTGTCCGCCCCGCTGGTTTTTGGGAAAACGCGGGCGAGCGAACGCTCGAAAGCCTCGACGGCGTGGTTTGGCACCAAGCGGAATTCACGCTCACCGAAGCGCAGGCGTCGCAGGCAGCGCAGGCGCTGCTCGGCCCCGCTGACGACGTCGACATCACGTACATCAATGGCGTTCAAATTGGCGCGACCCACGGCTGGGACACGCCGCGCGCCTACGCCGTACCCGTCGGCGTGCTGCGCGCGGGACGAAACGTCCTCGCCTCCAGCGTGCTCGACACCGGCGGCGGCGGCGGATGGTGGGGGCCAGCGACGGAAAAGGTGCTGCGCCTTGCCGATGGGACGAACGTACCGCTCGCCGCGCAGCCCTGGCGGTATCGCATCACAGCATCGCTCGCCGATGTTCCCGCGCCGCCCTCCGCGCCGCGCACCGGCCCCAACAACTACGCAGCACTCCGCGACGGCATGATCGCGCCAATCGCGCCTTATGCGTTGAGCGGCGTGCTTTGGTACCAGGGCGAGTCGAACGCCGCCGCGCCCGACGAATATGCGCGTCTGCTGCCCGCGATGATGAACGACTGGCGCCGCGCCTTCGCCACGCCGCATCTCCCCTTCTTCATCGCGCAGCTCAGCAGCTTCGGCGCGCCGTCCGCTGGCGCGCCACGCGCCGGTTGGGGCGGGTTGCGTGACGTGCAACGCCGCGTCGCCGAGGCCGACCCGCATGCGGGCCTCGCCGTAACCGTCGATGTCGGCGACCGCTACGATGTTCACCCTCCGCAAAAGCAGATCGTCGGCGAACGGCTTGCGCGCATCGCGCGCCGGCTGATCTACGGCGAGGCCGTCGCTGACAGCGGCCCGACGCCACTTACCGCGCGGCGAGACGGCGGCGAGATTGTCGTTCGCTTCGCGCATGCGCCGCTGACGGCCTATAGCGCCAACAGACCCATGGCGTTCGAACTCTGCGACGCCGCGCGCGCTTGTCAATTCGTCGACGGGCGCATTGTGGGCGACAGCGAGGTGCGGCTTGACGCGCGCGGAGCCGCGCCCGCGTTCGTGCGCTATTGCTGGGGCGACGGCGTGATCTGCAACCTGTTCAACGCCGCTGATTTGCCCGCGCCCACGTTCGAACTCGCCGTCGAATAACGCGCGACACGCACATCTTCTCATCATCGCAAAGTGACAACGGTCACAGCGCACGCAGAAGCGTTCGGGAAAGCGAGGCGAAACCGCACCCCGCCGCTTCGGCGATCCCAGGAGGATGACGATGAGCGAACACGACGCAATGGAACCGCGCGGCGGCGGCGCGCGTTCGAAGTGGCTCCTGGCCGGGATTGGCGCCGCGGTGCTGCTCGGCGGCGGCTACTTCGCGTGGACGACGTTCGCCCCGCCCAGCCCGCGCGCGACGCAGGCCGCCTACGACGCCGCCTCGCCCGTAGAGAATTTCGCGTCCGATGACGACCTCCGTTCGACGCAAGACGAGCGCATCGAAGTCGCCAGCGCAGCGGAAGGCACAGCGGCCGAAACGCCCGCGCCGCCCGCACCGCGCAGAGCGGCTCGCACGCAGGCGCCGTCGCCGGTCACGCCGGCCGTCGTTCCTGAAGAAACCATCGGCATCATGCCCGCAGCCGTGTCGCCTCAAGACGGCGACGACATCGTGATCACCGCGCATCGCCCGGTATGGACCCGCGTGCCCAGCGCACGCCGGCTCTCAGCGCTCTACCCCGAACGCGCATTGGAGCGTGGCCGCGAAGGCGAAGCGCGCCTGCACTGCACCGTGCAGGAAGGCGGCGCGCTGGATTGCGCGCGGCATGAGGAAACGCGCCGGGAGTTTGGCGTCGCCGCGTTGCGCGTCGCGCGCGCGTTTCGCCACGCCACCACCTTGTCCGACGGCCGCGACGCTGTCGGCACACCCGTGAATCTGCGCGTCGTGTTTCGGATGGAGGGCGAGAGCCGGCGGCGCGGGTAGCAAGGGGCGAACGCTAGCGCCCTCAAACCAAGCCCTTGCGCGCAAGACCATCGGCGTTCTTCAACAACGTCGGCATTCTGTGCGGGCCAACCATGCTTGCGATGCACCTTGCCGCGTCGGTGCGATCGAGGCCGGCGGAGGTTACATATAGTGACGTCTCGCTTTGGCCGCGGCAGACGGGCTGGGACCAGCTGTCGTTGTGGAATTTCGTTTTTGCGACGCCAATGATCGGAGCGCGCCGCCCCAGGGCTTCATAGAGGCGCGCGCCAAAGCCAGGTTCGCCGTCGCCGCTCAGCCATACATAACCGTCGATTACGATGGCAGATATGGGCATTAGCGCCTGATCCAACAACGACATCACAAGCGGCAGTTCTCGCTTGTAGAATGCGCCTGGTTCATAAGCGGCTGGCTCGCCTTCACGAACCAATTCTTGCCTGCCGCAATCAAGTTCCGACGCCCAATCCCGGAAATAGACGCCCGCTACGGCGGAACGGCCCTCGGAGTAAGCAGCATCAACTGCGAGGATCGCCGGAGCATTCCTGACGCGAAAGCTCGTCATCCAAGGGAGGTCCATGCCGCGATGACGCCAGACCCCGACTTCATCGCGCGTAAAATATTCTGCCCACTGCGTGTTCACTAGTGAAGAATAGTACTCAAACCGCACGAAGAACTCGCGCACTTCGATCCACGCGAGCAGCGGGTCTTCTTCGTCGAGTATCGTGCCCCTGACCGCGTCGTCCATCTCGACGACTTGGTCGACTACCGTTCTCGCCAATTCCGCAAGATCAGTACGCGGGCGTCCAAACTCGATAGGAAGATGGACCTCGAAACTGAGATCGTCATCGTCACCGCCTAGAGCGCAATAATAACTTCCGTTGCGCATTGCGAACGGCTGCGTTTCGAACAGCCCGCGGTAATAGGCGGCGGGCCTTTGCCCTAACCTGTGCTGGCTCTCCGCCACACCTACCGCCCAAACTTCTGAAACTTGATCCGGCTCGGAATAATCTCGGTCACGCCCAAGCGACGCATCTTATCAGCTTCATACGAGTCGAAATCGCCCTCGAACCATTCGACGTGGCTATCGCCCTCAAACGCGAGGATGTGGGTGGCGAGGCGATTCAGAAACCAGCGATCGTGGCTGATAACGACGGCGCAGCCGGCGAAATCTTCCAGCGCCGCTTCCAGCGACTGCAAGGTCTCGACATCGAGATCGTTGGTCGGTTCGTCGAGCAGCAGCACGTTCGCGCCCGTGAGCAGCGTCTTGGCCAGATGCACGCGGTTGC
>DDSN01000105.1:7184-7364 GCA_002343395.1 Hyphomonadaceae bacterium UBA2389
ACATAGGCGCGGCTCGGCACTTCGCGGCCGCCGACATTCAAAATGTCGAGCCCGCCGGAAATCTCCTCCCAGATGGTCTTGTTGGCGTCGAGCGCGTCGCGCGATTGGTCGACGAAGCCCAATTTCACCGAGTCGCCGATTGAGATCGCGCCGTCGTCCGGCTTTTCCTGGCCGGTGATC
>DDSN01000104.1:0-376 GCA_002343395.1 Hyphomonadaceae bacterium UBA2389
CATCATCCGGCCGGTGAACTCGTCAACCAAAACGACTTCGCCGTCCTTCACGATGTAGTCTTTGTCGCGCTGAAACAGCTTGTGCGCGCGGAGCGCCTGGTTGGCGTGGTGGACAATGGAAATGTTCGACGGTTCGTAGAGCGAGCCCTGCAACAACCCGCGCTGGGTCATCAGTTCCTCGATGAACTCCGAACCCGCCTCGGTGTAGGTGACGGAGCGCTGCTTTTCGTCGTGTTCAAAGTGTTCCGGGAGAAGTTCGCCCATCAACGCGTCGATGGATTTGTAGAAATCGCTGCGATCTTCCGTGGGACCGGAAATGATCAGAGGCGTGCGCGCCTCGTCGATAAGGATGGAGTCCACTTCATCGACGATCGCG
>DDSN01000104.1:407-5492 GCA_002343395.1 Hyphomonadaceae bacterium UBA2389
GCCGTAGGTGATGTCGGCCGCATAAGCTTGGCGGCGCTCGTTATCGTAGAGGCCATGCACGATGACGCCGACGGAGAGGCCCAGAAACTTGTAGACCTGGCCCATCCACTCGGCGTCGCGCTTGGCAAGATAGTCGTTCACCGTGATGACGTGAACGCCGCGGCTCTCGAGCGCGTTGAGATAGGTCGGCAACGTGGCGACCAGGGTCTTGCCTTCACCGGTGCGCATTTCGGCGATCTTGCCTTGGTGCAAGAAGATGCCGCCCATCATCTGCACGTCGAAGTGGCGCATATTCAGAACGCGTTTCGCCGCCTCGCGCACGGTCGCGAACGCCTCCGGCAGAACCTCGTCGATCTTGCCGCCGCGCGCGAGCCGATGCCGATACTCGCTGGTCTTGTTCCGCAGCGCATCATCGGAGAGCGCCTCGAACGTCGGCTCCAGCGCATTGATGCGCGCCACAAGGGGGCGCAGGTGGCGCACCTTGCGTTCATTGACGGACCCGAAAATCTGCTTGGCGAGGTTCAGCATGAGCGCGATCTTAAACTCGTGGAGGCCGCATTGAAGCGGAGCATGGCGGAGCGGTGAGAGCGTTGAGTTCGTTGGCTTTTGTTTGACCCAGCGACGCGCGCGCGGGTGCGGAAACACTCTCGACTCGTGCGCTGGCGAGACTTAAGAGCGCCCCTTGGCGGTGTCAATGCGACCGAGGGGGCGAACACCCCCTTCCCGCATGCGCCGCCAGCATTCCAATCGAGAGAGCAGCACGCATGGTTTCGCCCCGCCGAGCAGCACAGAATGCCATCCTCGCCGTCGCCATGCTGGCGCTGGTGGGCTGCGGCCTTGGCCGTGACAATGGCGGCGTGCGGTCCGCGCCGGCCGATCCAATCGTGGCCGCGACTGTTAACGGCCGTCCGATCTACGTCGAAGACGTACGCGCGCATGCGGTCTCCCGGGGCTGGCTTCAGGAAACCGAGGATTTGGACGCAAACTCCGACGCCGCCAATCTCGCCCTTGAAGAGCTGATCCAAATCCGCCTGTTCGCGATGGAAGCCGAGACGCGCGGAGTCGACCGGCAGCCCGATATCCGCCGCCAGTTGGAAAACGCGCGCGAACGGGTCTTGGCTGCGGCGATTTATGAGGAGATCGCGACGCGCGCCGCCGATCCCGAGACGATCGAGCGGCTCTACCGGGAAAACTCCGCCAGCCTTGGGCGCGGCGATGAGGTGCATCTGCGTCATATTCAGTTCGATTCACGAGAGGCTGCGGACGCGGCTAAAAGAAGGCTCGATCAGGGCGAAAGATTTGAAGCCTTGGCGTTCGAACTCTCGATCGAACGAGACACCGCGCCGGACGGCGGCGATCTGGGCTTCCGCGCCATCGACGACTTGACCACGGTTATGCGCGAACAGGTCGAGCGGACAACCGTGGGTCAGCTCATCGGTCCGATCCAACTCGAGGACGGCTGGCACGTCTTTCGTGTCGACGACCGCCGCTCAAGGGGCGGCCCAAGCCTTGAAGAGTTGAGACCGCGCATCAGCGAATGGCTCGCCTATCAGGAATCATCGCAACTGACCGAGCGTCTGCAACGCGACGCGCGCATCGAATACATGCGCGAAGCGGTGCGCCCATCGCGTCCTCAGGACGAGGAGGAATCGGCGGCGCCGCCAGCGGCTGCACCAGAACGGCCCACGCCCGCCGTCGAGCCTGAAGTCCAAACCCCGGCAGGCCCAGCGCCGCCGCCTTTCCCCTTCCCGCTGACGTCGGGCGGCGCCACAACCCAAACCGCGCCTGCGCCAGCCGGCGAGGAAACTGACCCGCAGCCATGATAGTCAGCCCCTTGGCGCCGGACCTCTTTCCGGACCTGCCTCGCATAGCAGGCTTGGAAGCCGGCATTGGCCGCGCGGGCTTCTACAAGCACGAGCGGCCAGATCTCCTCCTCTTGCGCGCCGCGCCTGGATCGCGCGCCGCGGGCGTGTTCACAACCAACGCCGTCGGCTCGGCGCCGACGGACTGGTGCAAACAGGCGCTCTCCGCCGGACGCGGCGCCGTTCGCGGTCTTCTCGTGAACGCCGGTTGCGCGAACTCGTTTACAGGGCCCGCTGGCGACGCCGCCTGCAAGCGGTCGCTTGAAGCAGCCGCGAGTAAACTCGGCGTTGTGCCACGCGAGATGTTGGCCGCCTCCACCGGCGTGATCGGCGTGCTGCTGGATGACGCGAAAATCGCGGCCGCGCTCCCCGCCATCGACTTGGCGCCCGTGAATTGGCTTGAAGCCGCCACCGCGATCATGACCACCGACACCTTCCCAAAAGGCGCCGGCGCCACCTGCGAGATCGACGGCGTCGCCGTGAACATCGCTGGCATCGCCAAGGGCTCGGGCATGATCGCGCCCAACATGGCGACCATGCTGGCCTTTGTGTTTACTGACGCCGCCATCTCGGCGCCGATCCTGAAGACGCTGCTGCGTCAGGAAACCGAAACCAGCTTCAACGCCATCACTGTCGATGGAGACCGCAGCACCAATGATTGCGTGCTTCTGTTCGCGACGGGCGCGGCGAAAGTGCCGCCCATTCCAGACGCGAAGGACGAACGCTTGGCGCCCTTCCGCGCCGCGCTGAGCCATGTGCTGGCCGATCTCGCCATTCAGATCGTGCGCGACGGCGAGGGCGCGACCAAGCTCGTGACCGTGACCGTGGACGGCGCCGCGAACGATGCGTCCGCCAAGATCATCGCGCGGACAATCTGCGAGAGCCCCCTGGTGAAAACAGCCATCGCTGGGGAAGACGCGAATTGGGGCCGCATCGTCGCCGCCGCGGGGCGCAGCGATCAGCCCATTCGGCGCGAGACGTTGTCGGTGCGCTTTGGAGACTTGTGGGCGGCGCGCGACGGCGTGGTCTCACCCGACTATGACGAAGCCAAAATGAGCGCCTACATGAAAAGGCCCGAGCTTGAGATCGGCGTCACCGTCGGCCCGGGCCAAGGCCGCGCGCGCATGTACACCTGCGACCTGACCAAGCGCTATGTCGAGATCAACGGGGATTATCGCAGCTGATGGCGCATGGTTAGCGCCGCGTTTAGGCTAACGCCCCTCAACCACCCTTTCACACGGCTTCTTCATGCAAATCGGCGATGCTCCCGCTCATGCGCGGCCCCTGCTCCTCGTGGCGGCGGCGGCGTTACTGGATCAATCGGGGCGCGTACTGATTACGCAGCGTCCCCAAAACAAGGCTTTCGGCGGTCTCTGGGAGTTTCCAGGCGGCAAGGTCGAACCCGGCGAAGCGCCCGAGCAGGCGCTCGCTCGGGAGCTGAAGGAGGAGTTGGACTTGACTGTGGAGCCTGACGCCCTCGATCCGTTCGCGTTCGCGTCGCACGCCTATCCGGATTTTCACCTGCTGATGCCGCTTTACGTCGCCGCCAGCTGGCGCGGCGAGCCGAAGCTCGACCCCAACGCAGCCCAGGCCATGAAATGGGTGCGCGCGCACGAGCTGCGCGATCACGCCATGCCGCCCGCTGACGCCGTTCTGGTCCAACGCCTGATCGAACGGAACGCCGCATGAAAAACCGCTTCGCCACCGACCGCAGCGGAACCACGGCGATCGAATACGCCGTCATCGCGAGCCTGATCGCGCTGGCGATCTTCGCCGCGATCGCTCCTATTGGGCCCACGCTGTCGAACATTTTCGGCGGCGCGAGCGCCGGCTTGGAAGGCAATTAGGCGCGATTGGTGACCAAGGTCGGCTCGCAATGCACCTTGCATAGCGTCGCGCCGACGGAAAGAGGCGGACCCGCCGTTCAACTTTCATGATCCGTCGAACAAAATGGCTGCACGTGCAGTGGTTGGCTGGCGTCTTTGGTTGGCTGGCCGCGGCGTTCTCCTGTCCCCAAGCCGCGCTCGCTGAGACCTTCGCGCGCCAAGGTCTCAGCGTGGGCGGCGTTGCGAGAAGCTATCTGCTTTATGAGCCCCAGCACGAGGGAAACGGTGAGCGGCCGCTGGTTATTCTCCTGCACGGCGGCGGTGGCAGCGCGCGCCAGATCGCCGATCATGTGGGTGCGGGCTTCGCCGCGCTCGCGGACCAACATGGCTTTTACATTGTCGTTCCGGATGCGGTCGACGGCTCATGGGACTTTGGCGAGGGCCTGGTCTCGGAGGCGCGCGCGCGGCGCGTTGATGACCGTGCCTTTTTTGGGGCGCTCCTAGACGCTCTCCCATCACAACTGCCGATCGATCGTCGGCGTGTGTTCGCAACCGGAATATCGCGAGGCGGTCAGGCCTCGTACTTCATGGCTTGCAGCTTCCCAGGGCGCATTCGCGCCATCGCGCCGGTGGCGATGCCGCTACCGTTGATCATGCGCGACGCTTGCTCTCAAGGACCGCCCGTCGGGCTCGCCATTTTCAACGGCGTCGCGGACCCAATCGTTCCCTATGATGGCGGATGGATCACGATTGGGCGTCATCGCCGCGACGAAGTGCTCTCGACGGAGGACACGGTCGCGCTGTGGCGCAATCGGAACGCTTGCGGGACAACGCCCGCATCCTTCGAGCAGATCGACCTCGCGAACGACGGTATGCGTGTCGAAAAAACCTCTTGGGGTGCATGCGCGGAAACGCCCGTTCTGTTGTACCGAATCGTTGGCGGCGGTCACACGTGGCCCGGCTCGGAACGCAACCTGCCGGAGTGGCTAGTCGGGCGCATCAATCACGACATCAGCGCGACCAACGAAATCTGGGCGTTCTTCAGCCAGTTCGAATAGAAGCACGCTGCGCGCGTCGCCGCACGACTATGCCTCCAACTCGACATCCCAGTACAGGTAATCCATCCAGCTCTCGTGCATGTGGTGCGGTGGAAACCGGCGACCGACGTGCTGCAGCTCGTGCATGGTGGGCCGGCGCGGCCTGCGGAACGGCCGCATCCCGGAGTCGTGCGCGTACTTTCCACCCTTGCGCAGGTTGCATGGCGCGCACGCGGTGACGATGTTCTCCCACGTCGTGCGCCCGCCGCGCGAGCGCGGGACCACGTGGTCGAACGTCAGGTCGTGGTCGGCCGTGCAATACTGGCAGGTGAAGCTGTCGCGCAGGAACAGGTTGAAGCG
>DDSN01000110.1 GCA_002343395.1 Hyphomonadaceae bacterium UBA2389
CCCCTGGGTTCCGGGTTCAATGCTGCGCATTGCCCCCGAATGACGAACTACGCCGCGGCTTTCTGCTTGGCGCCGAAGCGTTCGTAGAAAGTCTCGCCCTTGGCGGCCATGTCGCGGAGGAGTTTGTTCGGGCGGAAGCGGTCGCCGTACGTGTCGGCGAGACGATCGGCCTCTTCGACGAACTTCTTCGTGCCCCAGAACAAATCGATGTAGCTGATGCAGCCGCCTGAATACGGCGCGAAGCCCCATGCCAGGATCGAGCCGACGTCGGCGTCGCGCGGATCGGTGATCACGCCTTCCTCGAAGCAACGCGCCACCTCGATGCACTGACGGAAAAGGAAACGCTTCGTCAGCTCTTCCTTCAGCGACGGCGGGCACTCGTTTACTTTCACCGCGATCTTCTCGGCGATGCCGGGCCAGATGCGGGTGGGCTTGCCGTCTTCGCCGTACTCGTAATAGCCCTTGGCGCCCTTACGGCCGACGCGGCCCTTTTCCTCCACGATCCAAGAAAGCAGGTTCGCGCGCGGATCCTTCTTGTAGTCCTGCTGCGACAGCTCGGCGTTGGTCTTGCCGATCTTGAGCGCGGTATCGAGGCCGACGCTGTCGCTCACTTCAAGCGGACCCATCGGCATGCCGCACTGGCGGCCGACGTTTTCGATGATCGCCGGCGCAATGCCTTCCATCAGCATCTCGACGCCTTCGGCCGGATAGGTGCCGAAGCAGCGCGAGGTGTAGAAGCCGCGGAAATCGTTGACGATGATCGGCGTCTTCTTGATCTTCAACACGTAATCGATGGCCTTGGCGACGGTTTCGTCCGTCGTCTCCTTGCCACGGATGAGCTCCACGAGCCCCATCCGCTCGACCGGCGAGAAGAAGTGGATGCCGATGAAATTTTTCGGACGCACGCTCGCTTCGGCGAGGCCCGTGATCGGCAACGTGGACGTATTGGAGCCCATCACCGCGTTCTCGCCGAGCACAGCCTCGGCCTTCTTGGTGATCTCGGCTTTGAGCGCGGGATTTTCGAACACCGCCTCGATGACGAGATCGGCGCCCTTGATGTCGTTGTAGTCGGTCGACGGCTTGATCAAAGCCAGCAGCGCGTCGCCTTTTTCCTTCGTGGTCTTGCCGCGGCCAACGTCCTTGTCGACGATTTTGCGCGAGTAGTCCTTGCCCTTCTCGGCGTTCTCCATCGAGACGTCGATCAGCACGGTCTCGACGCCGGCTTTGGCTTGCACATAAGCGATGCCCGCGCCCATCAAGCCCGCGCCAATCACCGCGACCTTCTTCACTTGGCTTTCCGGCACGCCTTGCGGGCGGTTGCCGCCCTTTCCAAGCGCTTGCATCGACACAAACAAGGTGCGGATCATGCCCTTGGCTTGCGGCGTCGCGGCGGTTTTCAGAAAGTAGCGGCTCTCAATCCGCAGCGCCGCATCGATCGGCACTTGGATGCCTTCATAGATGCACGAAAGAATATTACGCTGCGCGGGATAATTGAGGTTGGTTTGCTTGGACACCATGGCGTTGCCGCCGATTGAGGCCATAGCGCCGCCAGGCGTGAACGGCCCGTCCTTGACCTTGTAACCCTTCACATCCCACGGCGCGACATGATTGGGCTTGCCCTTCAACCAAGCCTTGCAGGCCTCGATCGTCTGGCCAGCCGGTACAACTTCATTGATAAAGCCAAGGCCCTTGGCTTCTTGCGGCGACTTGTCCTGGCCTTGCAGGATCATCATCGCCGCGTTCTGCACGCCGATGAGACGCGGCAGACGCTGGGTGCCACCGGCGCCGGGCAACAGACCCACTTTCGCCTCCGGCAAACCAAGCTTGATTTTCGGATTGTCGGCCGCGGCGCGATAGTGCCCCGCGAGCGCGAACTCCAAGCCGCCGCCCAGCGCCAAACCTTCAAGCGCGAACGCCACGGGCTTTCCGCAGGTTTCCAGTTCGCGATAGACCTTGTTTAACCCGAAGCCGCGCTCGAAGTTCGCCTTGATCTTCTCGTCTTCGCTTTTCGGCGCCGCTTCGGCGGCGGCGCCGCGCTCGTTCATTTCGCCAAGATCGGCGCCCGCGCAAAAGCCGCTCGCCTTGCCAGAGGCGAACACAACGCCCTTGATGCCAGCGTCAGTCTTAATGCGGCTCACGACGTCATAAAGTTCGCGGATCACGCTTGCCGTGATCGTATTCATTGAGCGGCCCGGCACGTCGAAAGTGATGAGCGCAATGCCGTCGCTGTCGACGTCGATCTTGAAGTTTTCCATCGGACCTACCCTCTCTCGCATTGGAACGTTTGCGCGCGCGGGGACGGCGTCCCCGCGCGCTATTTTCCTAGTTTACACGCTCAATAACGGTCGCCGTACCCATGCCAGCGCCGATGCAGAGCGTAACGAGCGCACGCTCCTTGTTGGCGCGCTCTAGTTCATCAACCATGGTTCCTAAAATCATGGCCCCAGTAGCGCCGATGGGATGACCCATGGCGATGGCGCCGCCATTGACGTTGACCTTCTCCATGTCGAGATCAAGCGCCTGCACCCAACGCAGCACCACGGCCGCGAAAGCTTCATTGAGCTCCCAAAGGTCGATGTCGTTCTTGCTCATGCCAAGTTTCTTCAGCAACTTTTGCGTGACGTGTTCGGGGCCCGTCAGCATGATCGACGGCTCGGAGCCGATCGAGGCGCCGCCGACAATCCGCGCGCGCGGTTTCAGACCGAGCGCTTCGCCCATTTCCTTCGTTCCAATCAGCACAGCCGCGGCGCCATCGACGATTCCCGACGAGTTGCCGGCATGATGCACGTGCTCGATCTTCTCGATCTCGGGATAACGCTGTTGGATCACCGCGTTGAAGCCCGGCATCATTTCGCCCTGCATCTTGAACGACGGCTCGAGAGCGCCCAATGATTGCAGCGTTGTGTCCGGGCGCATGTGCTCGTCGTGATCGAGCAGCACGCCGCCGAGCTGATCTTTCACAGGCACAATCGACTTCTTGAAGCGTCCTTCCTTCCAGGCCTTCGCCGCGCGCTGTTGCGATTGAACCGAGTATTGGTCGAGGTCGGTGCGCGAGAAGCCGTACTTGGTGGCGATCGCATCGGCGGCCACGCCTTGCGGCACGAAATAACTCGGCATGGCGATGGACGGGTCGGTGGCCCATGAGCCGCCCGTCGATCCCATTGGGACGCGGCTCATGTGCTCGCAGCCGCCGCCGATGGCGAGTTCCGCTTCGCCGGACTTCACTTTCGCGGCGGCGATATTGCAGGCCTCGAGGCCCGAAGCGCAGAAGCGCTCGACTTGCACGCCGGCGACCGTTTGCGCGTAGCCCGCGTTCAGCACAGCGATACGCGGGAGATTGCCGCCCTGCTCACCGATTGGCGAAAGCACGCCCATGTAAACGTCATCGACCTTCGAGGTGTCGAGGTTGTTGCGATCGCGGATCGCCTCAAGCACTTGCGTCGCCAATTGCAGCGACGTTTGCTCGTGCAGCGAGCCGTTTTGCTTGCCCTTGCCGCGCGGCGTGCG
>DDSN01000090.1:0-142 GCA_002343395.1 Hyphomonadaceae bacterium UBA2389
ATGCTGAGCGCAGCGAAGCATCTCGACGAGGCGAGGCCATGCGGTCCAAGCGATCACCCCTCGCCGTGGAAGAAGTCGTAGACCTTCTTCGCCACCACCTTGCTGATGCCGGGCGTCGTCTCGAGATCGGCGAGGCCGGCGG
>DDSN01000090.1:207-6667 GCA_002343395.1 Hyphomonadaceae bacterium UBA2389
AAGCGGTGCGCCTCGTCGCGCAGGCGCTGCAGGAAGAACAGCACGGCGTCGCCGGGCGGAAACTGCCGCGCGCTGCCGTCGGGCAGGTGGAAGGTCTCGCGGCCGGCGTTGCGGTCGGGGCCCTTGGCGATCGCGACCAGCGGCACGTCGTCGATGCCGAGATCGGCGAGCACCGCGCGCGCGGCCGAAAGCTGGCCCGCGCCGCCGTCGACGAGCACGAGGTCGGGCCAGGTGCCGCGTTCGCGCTCGGCGTCTTCCTCGATCGCGCGCTTGAAGCGCCGCGTCAGCACCTCGCGCATCATGCCGAAATCGTCGCCTGCCGAGATGGTGCCTTCGGGCGGCGGCGCGCCGGCCTCGCCCTTGGGCCGCGCCGTCTTCGGCGCCGCGGTCTTGATGTTGAACTTGCGATAGGCCGATTTCACGAAGCCTTCCGGCCCGGCCACCACCATCGCGCCCACCGCGTTGGCGCCCTGGATGTGGCTGTTGTCGTAGATCTCGATGCGCTCGGGCGCCGCCTCGAGGCGAAACGCGTCGGCCACGCCCTCCAGCATCTTGCGCTGCGACGAGCTTTCGGCGAGCCGGCGCGCGAGCGCGGCCCTGGCATTTTCGAGCGCGTGCTCGACGAGCTTGCGCTTGTCGCCGCGCTGCGGCGCGGCCAGCTCCACCTTGCGGCCGGCGCGCACCGACAGCGCTTCCTGCATCAACGCGGCGTCGGGCACCTCCTCGCCCAGCAGCACCAGCTTCGGCGGCGTCTTGTTGTCGTAGAACTGGCCGACGAAAGCAGCCAGCACTTCCTCGCCGGCCGCGGCCTTGTCGTGGCGCGGGAAATAGGCGCGGTTGCCCCAGTTCTGGCCGCCGCGGAAGAAGAACACCTGGATGCAGGTCTGTCCGGCCTCGCGCGCGGCCGCGATCACGTCGGCCTCGTCGATGTCCTGCACGTTGATGTCTTGCCGCGCCTGGATGTGGGCGAGGGCCCGGATGCGGTCGCGATAGGAGGCGGCGGTCTCGAACTCCAGCGCCGCGCTCGCCGTCTCCATCGCGGCGGCGAAGCGCTCGCGGATGCCGGGGTCGCGGCCCGAGAGGAAATCCTCGGCCTGGCGGATGTACGTCGCGTAGTCCTCGGGCGTCACGCGGCCGACGCACGGCGCGCTGCAGCGCTTGATCTGGTGCAGCAGGCAGGGGCGGGTGCGCGCGGCGAACGCGCCGTCGGTGCACGAGCGCAGCAGGAACGCGCGCTGCAGCGAATTGAGCGTGCGGTTCACCGCGCCGGCCGAGGCGAACGGGCCGTAATAGATTCCGCCTTCGTCGCGCGCGCCGCGGTGCTTGACGATGCGCGCCCAGCGCTTCGGGCTCTCGAGCGGCGCGCCCGGAGCGGCGGCGGTGATGTGGATGTAGGGGAACGACTTGTCGTCGCGCAGCAGCACGTTGTAGCGCGGCTTCAGGCGCTTGATGAGGTTCGATTCGAGCAGCAGCGCCTCGACCTCGGTGTGGGTCGAGACGATCTCGAGCGACGCCGTTTCCGCCACCATGCGGCGCAGGCGCTCGGGCAGCTTGGCGATCGCGGTGTAGTTCGCGACGCGCTTGGCGAGGCTGCGCGCCTTGCCGACGTAGAGCGCGTCGCCGCGTCTGTCGAGCATGCGATAGACGCCGGGCCCCTGCGGCAGGCGCGGCAGCTGCTCCTTGATCAGCGCGGCGCCGGCCGCCAGCGGTCCCTCCGTGACGCTCGCGCCCTCCGCGCCGCCCGCGCCGCCCGCGCCGTCTTCGCTCTCGTCGTCCGTCTCGCTCATGCCGCCAATTTCGGCGCTCCGGCCGCCGCGTCAACGCCCGCGTCAAGAACCGCGCCGCGCGGCCCGCCGAAAGCGCCTGTGAATAACTCTGTTGAAAATAACGCGAGCCGAACCAAGGGCTTATCTGCTCAGGCGGCGTGCGTAATCCTGCCTAGACGCCGGGCGCCGCAAGCCAAGCGATTGATTTGGCACGATAATGTGCGCACCGCACGATCACGAATTCGTCATAAAGCGGGCAAAATCAAAATGTTAACGCGCATCGGGCGCGCATTCTCGCCTGTGCACAAACATGGTCGCCGCCGGCCGCTAGCGCCCATCCCGGTCGGGGCAGCCGAGATATCGGCCGAGTTTCCGCTCGCCCACTGACTGGGCCGCGGCATGCGTTTTCAGCGTGGCCAAAAGCGTCTGATAGGTCTGGAGGTCCTTTTCCGTGAAGGCGCGGCCGGCCTCGTCGGGGCGTTTGGCCTGCTTGAGCGACGCGGCGTAAAGGCTCTTCACGGCCAGGGCTTGCAGATCGAACAGCGA
The DNA here is from genome assembly GCA_002343395.1 of Hyphomonadaceae bacterium UBA2389. Lineage (GTDB taxonomy): Bacteria > Pseudomonadota > Alphaproteobacteria > Caulobacterales > Aquidulcibacteraceae > Vitreimonas. The sequence continues at coordinate 2,520 of DDSN01000090.1, forward strand.
CTGGGCCAGCGCCGTAACCGGCCGGTCGGCCGCCGCCGCCTCGGCGCGAAGCCGCGCGAGCGCGCAACGGAAGTATTGGGCCGCGGAAACTTCGAGCCCGAGCACCGTGATCATCGCCGCCGAGACGATCTCCGGCTGCTGGCGCCGGAACGAAAGCGCGGCGCCGTCGCTGCCGGCAAGCCGCAGGATGTCGCCGGCCACCGTGGCGGACACGGCTTCGCCGTCGAAGACGTACATCGTGCTGTAGAACGTGGCCAGCCGCTTGCGCTGCGCCTCGGTCATCCGCCGCAGGCTCTCGATCGCGGCGCGCGCCGCGGGCGACGCATCGGCGTTGCGCGCCTCCCGCTCGAGCATCTGGCTCAAGCCGGCGAGCATTTCCGCGAAGTGGGTCTGCTCCCCGCCCTTGCGCTCGACCGCGAAGCGCGCACGCGCGCCGTCGACGCTCCAGCGACCCGCGGCGCTGATGTGGAAGTGGACGCCGCGAAGGCGATCCTTCGCCGCGTCCGCGGCCGACCGGATGCAAGTCCCGTAGGCGCGCACGCCGTCGTCGAGGATGTCGATCAGCTTGCCGTCGTCGGCGAGCGGCTGGCAGCCCGGCACCAGGCGATAGAGCGTGTAGGTCCCGTCGGCGCGCACGACGAGCAGCGGATACCAGGGAACGTCGATCCCGGCCTCCACCCAGGCGTCGTAGGAGTCGGGCTCGGCGAGCCATGCGCCGACGAGCGGCGCCGTCTGCGCCGCGGCGGGCAGGCCGGTTGCCAGGAACGCCGCGCAGGCGGCGAGCGTCGCAAGCATCGCGTTGAGGAGCCGCATCCCATCCTCCGGTTGCGGCGCGACGTTACCGGGCGGAGGGGCGGCGGCGCAACAATGCGCCCGGCTATTTCAGCGCGGCGCAGGCGCGCTGGATGCGCGTGCAGGCGTCTTTCAGCAGCTCGGTCGCGGTCGCATAGCTGACGCGGAAATGCGGCGCCAGGCCGAACGCCGAGCCCTGCACCACCGCCACGCCCTCGGTCTCGAGCAGGTAGGTGACGAAATCCTCGTCGGTCGCGATGCGCTTGCCCGCGGGCGTCGTCTTGCCGATCGTGCCGGCGCAGGAGGGATAGACGTAGAAGGCGCCCTCGGGCACCGGGCAGTAGAGGCCTTTGGCCTCGTTGAGCATCGCGACGACGAGATCGCGCCGCTGCTTGAACACGGCGTTGTTCTTCGGGATGAAATCCTGCGTGCCGTTCAGCGCCTCGACCGCCGCCCATTGGCTGATGGACGAGGGGTTGGACGTGGTCTGGCTCATCACCTTGGCCATCGCCTTGATGAGCGCCTCGGGACCGGCGGCATAGCCGATGCGCCAACCGGTCATGGCATAGTCTTTCGAGAAACCGCCCAGTAGTATCGTGCGCTGCCACAGGCTGTCGCTCAAGGCTGGGAAGCAGACATGCTCAAAATCATAAACGAGGCGGTCGTAAATCTCGTCTGAAACGATAAGCAGGTCGAATTCCTCTGCGATCCTTCCGATCTCCAACATCACCTCGCGCGGGGCGACCGCACCTGTGGGGTTGGACGGATAACCGATAAAGATGACCTTGGTGCGCGGAGTGATCGCTTTGCGGATGTCGTTCGGGTCGATGGTGAAGTTGTTCTCGAGCCGCGCGGGGATTTCGATGGGCACACCGCCTGCAAGAATCACCTCGGCTTGATATGAAACAAAACAAGGCGTGGGAATGATGACTTCATCTCCCGGCTCAAGCACGGCTGTAAACGCAAGATATAACGCCTCCGAAACGCCGACGGTCGCAATGATCTCGTTGGCAGGGTCGTATTTTACGTTATAGAGTTTTTTCAAGTTATCGGCAATACCCTGTCGCAGTTCCATTTTGCCGGAGTTCGAGGTGTAATGCGTCTCGCCGTTTTGAAGCGAGCGAATGCCTGCATCGAGGATCGGTTTCGGCGTGGTGAAATCCGGTTCGCCGATGCCGAGCGAGATGACATCCTTCATTGTTGCGGCAATGTCGAAGAACTTGCGAATGCCGCTGGGCTTCAAGCCCGCCACACGTTTTGAGAGTCGTTGGACTGAGTTAACTTCCTGCATTGAGTCTCCTGTGTCTACGTCATTGCGAGGGCGGCGCTTTTCCGCTCGAAGCAATCTCCAAACTGTGTCCTGAGATTGCTTTGTCGGGCTTTGCCATCCTTGCAATGACGAGTCAAATGGGTTGAACGTGCCAGTCGTCTGAGATTTCCTGGTACGTCAATTCAAACGCCAGACCGTTCACGGTCTTGACGCAAAATCCCTTTTCACCGGGTCCGCGCCAGCGCGAAAAAATTTCTGCGATCTCATACCGCTGTCCCTCCCACACCAGCGAAAGCGGACGCTCCGCATACTCCGTATCCGACCTGCACTCCACAACTTCCATTTGGACTCACTCTTGAACCGAACTTGTATCGCCGATATTCAATTGCATGACATGACCATCGCCTCTTCCCTTGACCTTGGCTTGTTTGCCGATCAGAGAGCGATTCAACGCCGCATCCTTTATCTCGCAATCCGCCTCGACGACGGATTCTGAAATCTGCGCGTTCTCGATCTTGCAATTTGCCCCGATCGAAGCGAACGGACCGATGGTTGAATTGGAAATTTCAGCGCTGTCATGAATTGCCGAAGGCTCGATTACTTTAGTATTTGAACCTTTGAATTTGCCAACCTTTGAACCGATCTTCTCCAACAAGATCTTATTCGTATCCAGAGTCGCTTCGATGGTCCCGGTATCCAGCCAGGTACCGATCTTCTGCGTGCGCACCTTCGCGCCGCCATCGATCATGATCGATATGGCATCGGTCAGGAAATATTCGTTCTTCAACATCACGCCGCGTTTCATCTGGTCATCAATGGCGGCGAGCAGGCGTTCGGCGCTTTTAAAGTAATAACACCCAACCACCACAAGGTTATTGTCCATGCTCTGCGGCTTTTCGATAAAACGTTTTACCCAGCCGTCTGCGCCTTCTTCCGCCACCCCAAAGCGGCGCGGATCTTCCACCGGCATCACCCAGGCAACACCATCCGATTCTTCCTTGTTAAGGAATGAGAAGTCTGTCTCCATCAGCGTATCTGAAAAACACATGATCATGGGACCGGTCAGGTATTCCCGCGCCAGCCACAACGCGTGCGATTGTCCCTTCATTTCGCTCTGGACGACATAATGGGCTTTGAGTTTTGGATAATTCTCTTTGATGAATGCAGGGATCTGCAATTCGCCGAGGTACGGTCCAACAATAAATACAAACTCGGCTTTATCCGGGTCCGGCAGGGTCTTGAACATATCCATCAGGTGTTCAAGCGATGTTTTCCCAGCCACACTGACAAGCGGCTTTGGCTTGCTCCAAGTATGCGGTCTCATGCGGGTTCCCCAGCCTGCCATGGGGATGACGATCTTGATGGTTTCTTGGTTCATAAAGGCGCGTCCAGTTTCCTGCGATTTTTTTCTTATTATACCGTCTGAAAAAGGCTCACCGCCCTGCGACAAATGATTTTGTAAACTACCACTCGCCGAAATTGGAGCGGATGCTCCCGGCGCGATATTTCTTGAGCAACGCACCATGGATATCATACATATCTACCGGCAGTTGATCCAGCGGAAACGACTGCATCTCCGCGATCTCGGCGTCCGACTTGCCTACGAACTTGAAATCCTTGCATAAGAACACAGAAGTATGGTCCGTTTTCCATTGCCTGTAACTTGTGAATACTCCCATCAAAGAGATTTCTCCCAATTCTGCCCCGGTCTCTTCACGCGCCTCCCGTCGCGCCGCCTGGTCAAGCGATTCCCATTTTTTGAGTCCGCCGCCCGGCAGATACCATCCACCCAGATATGTGTGGCGGATCAACCAAACGCTTTCCCTCTCGACCATCACCACCCGAACCCCCATACGGATCGGACGGAATAAAAAACAATAGATTTTGAAACCAAGATATAGGAACTTGAAATACATTATGAATGTCCGAGCACGGGGTGCGGCTGATAGAACTCCTCAAGGCGCTGGATTTCCTCATCGGATAGTTTGATCTCCAATGCAGCCAGTGCCTGATCCAAATGCGCCTCTTTGCTGGACCCGATAATGGGGGAGGCGATATAAGCCTTGGACAACACCCAAGCCAACGC
>DDSN01000062.1 GCA_002343395.1 Hyphomonadaceae bacterium UBA2389
GAAGTGGCCGGCGTCGCCGAACTCGGCGCGACAGGCCGCGGCGAGGACATGGAAATCACGACCTACCTGGAGGCCGCGCTTTCCAGCGAGCTTTCGGCGAACGTGATCGACCTCTGTCCTGTTGGTGCGCTGACCTCGAAGCCCTATGCGTTCAACGCGCGTCCTTGGGAGCTGAGCAAAACCGAGTCCGTCGATGTGATGGATGCGCTTGGGTCGAACATCCGCGTCGATGCGCGCGGCGACGCCGTTTTGCGTGTGTTGCCGCGCATGAACGATGAGATCAACGAGGAGTGGATTTCGGATAAGGCCCGCTACGCCGAGGACGGGCTGTCGCGCCAGCGCTTGGATCGCCCCTACGTCCGCGAGAACGGCAAACTGCGGGCGGCGTCGTGGCCGGAGGCGCTTGAGGCGACGGCGCGCGCGCTATCGGGCGATCCCAAGAAGATCGGCGCGGTCGCGGGCGATCTCTCATGCGCCGAGAGCATGAAGGCGACTCTGGATCTTTTCCGCGCGCTTGGCTCGCCGAACACGGATTGCCGCCCTGACGGCCTGAAGCTCGGCGGCGGCGCCCGCGCGAGCTACCTGTTCAATTCCACCATCGCTGGTCTCGATGAGGCCGACGCAATATTGCTTGTCGGAACCAATCCGCGCACGGAAGCGCCCGTTCTGAATGCGCGCATCCGCAAGGCGTGGCTGCGTGGCGCCGAAATCGGCGTCATCGGCGCGCCCGCTGACTTGACCTACCGCGCGACGCACATCGGCGTGGGACCTTCGGCGCTGACTCAGCTCGGGACGTTCGCCGACATATTGAAGGACGCCCAGCGGCCGATGATCATCGTGGGGCAAGGTGCGCTGACGCGTGCTGACGGCGCCGCGGTGCTGAGCGCCGTCGGCAAGCTGGCGGCGGCCGTGGGCGTCGTGAAAGAGGGTTGGAACGGTTTCAACGTGCTGCACACGGCGGCGGCGCGCGTCGGCGGACTCGATCTCGGCTTCCTGCCTGGCGCGGGCGGCAAAAGCGCACCGGAAATGCTGTCTGGCGGAATGGATACGCTGCTGTTGCTGGGCGTCGACGAGGTTGCGCTGCCGCGCGCCGGCACGATCATTTACATCGGCTCGCATGGCGACGCGGGTGCGCACCGCGCCGACATCATCCTACCGGGCGCCGCCTATACGGAGAAGGACGCGACTTGGGTCAACACCGAAGGCCGGGTTCAATACGGGCGACGCGCGACCTTCCCGAAGGGCGAGGCTAAGGAAGATTGGACCATTCTGCGCGCGCTCTCGGGCGTGATGGGCAAGGTTTTGCCCTATGACTCCCTCGATCAGCTGCGCGCCAAGATGATCGCGGATCATCCGACCTTTGGACAGGTCGATTACGCGCCTGCGGGCGCGTCGAGCTTCGATGTCGCCGCGCTTGGCGCGGCGGGCGCCATGACGGATGCGGCGTTCGTCTCCCCCGTCGACGATTTCTATCTCACCAATCCGATCGCCCGGGCGTCGAAAACGATGGCCGAGTGCTCACGCCTGAAGCATGGGGCGGAAAGGGTGGCGGCGGAATGAACCCCGACCTCGATTACATCACGTGGTTCGGGATCGACTGGCCGGTCGAGATCGAATGGGGCCTCGTGAAGACCGGGCAAATCCTGGCGGTCATGATCTACCTGCTGCTGACGTTGGCTTTCATTCTGCTGTTCGACCGGAAGGTTTGGGCGGCGGTTCAGCTGCGTAAGGGTCCCAACGTCGTCGGTCCGTTCGGACTGCTGCAATCCTTCGCCGATTTTTTCAAATTCGTGTTCAAGGAAATCGTCATTCCAGCGGGCGCGAACAAGACGGTCTTCATTCTCGCGCCGCTGATCACTTTCGTGCTCGCGTTCGTGGGCTGGGCCGTCGTGCCCTGGGGCAACGGTTGGGTGATCGCGGACCTGAACGTCGGCATCCTCTACCTGTTCGCGATCAGCTCGCTTGGCGTGTACGGCATTATCATGGGCGGCTGGGCTTCGAACTCGAAGTATCCGTTCCTTGGCGGTTTGCGCTCCGCGGCGCAGATGGTGAGTTACGAGGTGTCGATCGGCTTCATCATCATTACCGTGCTGCTGCTGGTCGGTTCGCTTAACCTGTCCGCCATCGTGGACGCGCAGCGCGACGGCATCTGGATGTGGCACGGGTTCCGGCTGGCCAACTTCGCCGAGTTCCCGAACAACATTCTCGTTGGCGCCATCATGTTGGCGATGATGGTCATGTTTTTTGTCTCCGCCCTCGCCGAAACCAACCGGCCGCCCTTCGATCTGCCGGAAGCGGAATCCGAACTCGTCGCTGGTTATCAGGTGGAGTACAGCTCGACCCCGTACTTGTTGTTCATGATCGGCGAATACCTCAACATCGTGCTGATGTGCGCGATGACCTCGATCTTGTTCCTCGGCGGTTGGCACCTACCCTGGGGGGCGGTCGACGATCCGATCCTCGGTTTCCTCGTTCTGAGCGCTAAGATCTGGTTTGTGTTCTTCATGTTCGCGATGGTGAAGGCGATCGTGCCGCGCTACCGCTACGATCAGTTGATGCGCTTGGGCTGGAAGGTGTTCCTGCCCACCTCGCTCGTCGCTGTCGCGGCGATCGCCTACTACGTCACGTTCTTACAGCCCGCTTCGGCGGCGATCACGGCGGGGGGCTAGGGATGTCGCGTCTTCTCCAGGCCGCCAAGGGCGCCCTGATGCTCGACATGATCGGCGGCTTCATGCTCGGCATGAAGTATTTCTTCCGGCGCAAGGCGACGGTGAACTATCCGTTCGAGAAGGGCCCGCTCAGCCCGCGCTTCCGGGGCGAGCATGCGCTGCGCCGGTATCCCAACGGCGAAGAACGCTGCATCGCCTGCAAGCTCTGCGAAGCGATTTGCCCAGCGCAGGCCATCACCATCGAGGCGGAGCCGCGCGAAGACGGTTCGCGGCGCACGACCCGTTACGACATCGACATGACGAAGTGCATCTATTGCGGCTTTTGTCAGGAGGCGTGCCCCGTCGATGCGATCGTCGAAGGACCGAACTTCGAGTTCGCCACCGAGACGCGCGAAGAGCTTTTCTACGATAAGGAGCGGTTGCTCGCGAACGGCGATCGCTGGGAACGGGAAATCGCGAAGAATTTGGAGCTTGACGCGCCGTACCGGTGACGCGCGCGGGAGGGACGGGGAATGTTGGCGGCAATCGCCTTTTATGTCTTGGCCGCGATCGCGGTGATCTCCGCCTTCGCGGTGATCGCCGCGCGCAATCCCGTACACTCGGTGCTCTTTCTGATTTTGACTTTTTTCACGGCGGCGGGCCTGTTCGTGCTGCTGGGCGCTGAATTCCTCGCGATGCTGCTGGTCGTTGTGTATGTCGGCGCCGTCGCGGTGCTCTTCCTGTTCGTCGTCATGATGCTGGACGTGGACTTCGCGGAGCTGAAGCAGGGGTTCCTTTCCTATATGCCCGTTGGGGCGCTTGTCGCTGCGGCGTTGCTGGCGGAACTTGTGCTTGTTGCGAGCGCCGCCTCATCGGCGGGCGGCGCGCCGATCGCCATTGGACAGGGCGAGAGCGAAACGACCAACGCCGCCGCCATCGGTCAGGTGCTCTACACCGAGTACTTGCTCGTGTTTCAGTTGGCGGGATTGGTTCTTTTCGTGGCGATGATCGGCGCCATTGTGCTCACGCTGCGCCACCGCCCGGGCGTCAAGAAGCAGGATGTCGGGGCGCAGGTTGGGCGGCGGCGTTCCGAAGGGGTGGAGCTGAAAGACGTTCGCCCCGGTCAAGGTCTGGGTTAGGGGCGGCCGATGGAAATCACGCTCGTCCATTATCTGTTTGTCGCCGCCGCTCTGTTCACGATCGGCGTTTTCGGCATTTTCGTGAACCGCAAGAACGTCATCATCATTCTGATGTCGATCGAACTCGTGCTCTTGTCGGTCAACATCAACTTGGTGGCGTTCTCCGCCTACCTCCAGAACATACAAGGTCAGGTGTTCGCGATGATGGTCCTGACCGTCGCGGCGGCCGAAGCCGCCGTCGGGCTCGCGATTCTCGTGACCTATTTCCGCAACCGTGGCGGAATCGCCGTGGAAGACATCAACCAGATGCGGGGCTAAAGGCGTGCAATTCTCGACCGAAGCCCTGATCGTGCTGGCGCCGTTGTTCGCGGCGGCGTTCGCGGGCCTGTTGCAGCGTTTCATCGGCGACCGCGTCGCGATGACGGTGACGACGGCCTCGGTAGGGCTCTCGCTGCTGTTGTCATGGCCAATCTTCATCGACTTCGTCTGGGGTGAGGGGCACGAGCGCACAATCGAGCTTTTCCGCTTTATCGATGTCGCGGGCTTCACATCAATCTGGAGCGTGCGGATCGACACCCTGTCGGCGATCATGCTGGTCGTCGTGAACACGGTGAGTTTCCTCGTTCACGTCTATTCCTGGGGCTATATGGCGGAGGACCCGCACCGGGCGCGGTTCTTCTCCTATCTCTCCTTCTTCACCTTTTCGATGTTGGCGCTCGTCACGGCGAACGACTTCCTTCAGCTCTTCTTCGGCTGGGAAGGCGTGGGAGTCGCTTCGTACCTGCTGATCGGATTTTGGTTCCAGAAGCGCTCGGCCAACGACGCCGCCATCAAGGCATTCGTCACCAATCGGGTTGGCGATTTCGGTTTCGCGCTCGGCATCATGGCGGCGTTCTTCTGCTACGGTTCGATTCAGTTCGACGAAGTTTTTCACGCCGCCGCCGCCAATCCGGAGATGCTGATTGGCGTGGGGGAGCTGCGCTTCAAGGCGGTCGAGGTGGTGAGCTTCCTGTTGTTCATCGGCGCCATGGGCAAGAGCGCGCAGTTCTTCCTGCACGTGTGGTTGCCCGACGCGATGGAAGGTCCAACGCCGGTCTCCGCCCTGATCCATGCGGCGACGATGGTGACCGCGGGCGTTTTCATGGTGAGCCGGTGCGGCGAGCTCTATCATATGGCGCCGCTTGCCTCCGGGTTCGTCACCGTGATCGGCGCGTCAACGGCCTTGTTCGCGGCGACCGTCGGGCTTGCGCAGAACGACATCAAACGCGTGATCGCGTATTCCACGTGCTCTCAACTCGGCTACATGTTCTTCGCGGCTGGCGTCGGCGCCTACAACGCGGCGATGTTCCACTTGTTCACGCACGCATTTTTCAAAGCGCTGCTCTTCCTAGGCGCGGGCTCGGTGATCCATGGCATGCATCACGAGCAGGACATGCGCTTCATGGGCGGCGTGCGTGAACCGATGCCGATCACCTGGGCGATGATGCTGATCGGCACGCTGGCGCTGACGGGCGTCGGCATCCCGCACGTCGGCGGCTTCGCCGGCTTCCANNCGGCTTCTATTCCAAGGATGCGATTATCGAGGCCGCCTATGGCAGTCACGGTATCGGCGCTCAGTTTGCGTTCTGGTGCGGGGTCACGGCGGCGCTGCTGACGAGCTTCTACTCGTGGCGTCTGGCGTTCATGACCTTTGAGGGCAAGTTCCGGCCCAACCCGCACGCCCATCATGATGGCCACGCGCACGACGATCACGCCCAC
>DDSN01000033.1 GCA_002343395.1 Hyphomonadaceae bacterium UBA2389
GCTGGGATGACATGATCTTCACGCACATTTCGATGCGCGTCCCGGGGCCGGAACACCATTTCCTCATAAACCCCTACGGCATGTTTTTCGAGGAAATCACCGCCTCATCGCTGGTGAAGGTCGACTTGGACGGCAACATCGTCGCGCCGACGCCGTACTACATCAATCCGGCCGGATTCACGATCCACTCCGCGATTCATGGCGCGAGAGAGGACGCGCTTTGCGTTATTCATCTCCATACAGACGCCGGGGTGGGTGTATCCGCGCAGAAGGACGGCCTGCTGCCGATTTCGCAGAACGCGTTGCTCGTTTTGCCAAACCTCGCCTACCACGCCTACGAGGGCGTGGCGCTCAATCTGGATGAGCGGGAGCGCTTGGTGGCGGACCTGGGCGACAAGAAACTCCTGCTGTTGCGCAACCACGGCACGCTTGCGGTTGGGGCAAGCGCGGCGGACGCCTTCGTCGGCGTTTTCTTTCTTGAGCGTGCGTGCGCGCAGCAGGTCAACGCGCTGAGCGGGGGGCGAGAATGGATATTGGTGGCGCCCGACGCGGCCCAACAAGAGACGCGCGGTCAGAGCCAAGGTCTTGCGATGGTGTCCGGCCTGGCTTGGCCGGGCCTGAAGCGAAAGCTCGATCGCCACTTGCCTGGCTACGATATGTAACGGCGCTAGCGGCGCTCATCCCCGCCCAGGCAAACGCGGGCGCCTGGATTGCGCCGGAGGGCGGCCAGGAAATCATTACGAGCGTGGCAGGCGAGCGAAACGGCGTTCGCGTTTTCGAAAGCGCGGCGTATTGGGAAGTGCCGCTGGGTGAGCGGACGTCCGTTGTTGCGGCGCCTTGGGTGGAACAGAACTACGACACCTATGACGGCTGGCGCGGCGAAGCGACGCTGAGCGTCAAACGCGTTGCGTTGAGGCGTGGCGACACAGTGGTTGCGGTGCAGGCCGGAGCGCTATGGGCGTCGCATCCCGATGAAGGCTGCGGAGAGGGCGGCGGAGAGGCCCGCATACTGGCTGGACGCAATATTGGCTCACACGCTTTCGCAAACGCTGAGGTAGCGGGACGCGCGCTGAGCGGAGGCTGCGGCGGCGCTCGGCTCGACCTTACGGTGGGGTATCGGCCGAGAGAAAACTGGTTAGCGATGGCGCAAACATTCGTCGATGCGTCCAGGGAAGGCGAAGAGGCCATTCGCGCGCAGATCACGATGGTCAGGTTTTCAGCCAACGGACGCGGCGTGCAATTAGGTGTGCGGGCGCGTCTGGATGGGGACGACGCCGAGCCAGCCCTCGTTTTCGCGCTCTGGGGGAGGCCGGGCTCGGACCGCGAGGCCGGACGCAATTAGACACACTTCCTCGACGCTTCTTGTGTAAGGAAGGCTACATGCTTGGCCTGATTAAGCGGTACGGATTTGCGGGCGCAATCGCGCTTGGCTTGCTCGCAATGACCATCGTTGTTGCTGGGAAGTCCCTGTTCAACGCCGCCGAGCACGTGGCGGCGCCGCGCGCGGGCGCGCCAGCTGGGCGCGGCGGACCAGGCGGCGGCGCTCCCGAAGTCGTGGTCGCGACAGTGGCGCAGCAGACGTTTTCCGACGCCATTCAAGCCTTGGGAACGGCGCAAGCACGCGAGAGCATCGTGTTGACGCCCAAGGTGGCCGACACGATCCGCGCCATCCGTTTCGACTCCGGCGATCGCGTTCGGCGCGGTCAGGTGCTGGTGGAGATGTCGAGTGTCGAGCAGGCCGCGTCCTTGGATGAAGCGCGCGCCGCCAACGAAGCGGCGCAAGACGAACTTCGCCGGTACCAGGAATTGTTCGATCGCGGCTTTGCCTCGCAAGCAAGACTCGATGCGGTTCAGGCGTCGGCGGAGGCGGCCCAGGCGCGGTTGGCGGCAAATACGTCGCGGATCTCGGATCGCACGATCCGCGCGCCCTTCGCGGGCGTAGTTGGTTTGCGAACAGCCAGCCCTGGGCAATATGTTCGCCCGGGCGAACAGATTGGCACCTTGGACGATCTCTCCGAAATAAAGCTCGACTTCGATGTGCCGGAGACGCAGATCGCCAGACTGGCGCAGAACGTCGCGATAACCGCGCGCGCGGCCGCGTTTCCCAACCGGGTCTTTGAGGGCGTAATCGCCAATGTGGACAGCCGTGTTGATCCTTCGACACGCACCGTGCGTGTTCGCGCGATGTTGCCCAACGGCGACGAAGCGCTTCGCCCGGGCATGTTGCTGAGCGTGGAGGTGAGCGCGAATCCGCGGCAAGCGTTGGCGGTCCCGGAGATCGCTATTCTGGACCAAGGAGCGGATGCGTTTGTGTACAAGGTGGCTCAGGGCGAAGCAGGACAACGCGCCGAGCGCGTCCCTGTGCATGTCGGGGTGCGACATGGCGGCATGGCGGAAATCCTGAGCGGACTGACCGTCGGTGACGCCGTGATCGTGGAAGGCATGCAAAGCGTACGCCCCGGGCAGCCGGTTCGCGTGCGCGGCGCCAGCGCTGAGCGGGACGCCGCGCCTTTGCGACCGCGGGGCCGTTGAAGGCGATGACGCTCTCTGATCTTTCGGTTCGCCGGCCAGTCCTCGCGACCGTGTTTTCGCTCGTCATCATTGCTTTCGGCGCGATTTCGTTCACATCATTGCCGCTGCGTGAGCTGCCGGATGTCGACCGTCCCGTGGTGTCGGTAACGACCAGCTACGCGGGCGCGTCGGCGCAGGTGATCGAAAACCAGATCACCCGGATTATCGAGGACCAGCTCTCGGGTATCGATGGCGTCGATACGATCACGTCGTCCAGTCGCGACGGGCGCTCTACCATCAATGTCGAGTTTAATCTCGACCGCGACCTTGAAGCGGCGGCCAATGACGTACGAAACGCGGTCGATCGCGCGAGGGGGCAGCTACCGGTCGACGTAGATGACCCGACCGTGCGCAAGGCGGACGCCGATGCGGACCCGATCATGTGGTACGCGCTCGAATCGACGACGCTCGACCGCGTTGCGCTCACCGACTACGCCGATCGCTACATCGTCGACAGGTTGGCGATCCTCGATGGCGTGGCCAATGTGCAGATTGGCGGGGGCTTGAGGCGCGCGCTTCGCGTCTGGCTGAACCCCGACGCGCTGGCGGCTCGCGGGCTCACGGTGCAGGATGTCGAAACGGCGCTGAGGGCGCAAAACGTCGAGCTGCCCGCGGGATATGTTCAGGGCGAGGATCGCGACTACCAAGTGCGGGTGGCGCGGGCCTTCCAAACGCCGGAGGAGTTCCAACGTTTGCCGTTGCGTGGCGCGGGCAACGACGCCGCTGTCGTGCGCTTAGGGGATGTAGCGCGCGTTGAACTCGCGCCGGAGGAAACGCGCCGGCTCTTCCGCGGCAACGGCGAGGACCAAATTGGGTTGGGCATAGTCCGGCAGTCGCGCTCCAATGCCCTTGAGGTTGGGCGTCGCGTGAAGGCCGAGATCGAAAGCATCCGGCCGACCCTGCCGGAAGGAACGAATATCGTTCTCCAGTTCGATTCCACGTTGTTTATCGATCGCGCCATTGGACGTGTCTGGCAGACGCTCGCGGAATCGACGCTCCTCGTCGTGCTCGTTATTTACCTGTTCCTAGGCTCTTGGCGCGCGGCCTTCGTACCGGCGGCGGTGATCCCTGTTTGCTTGATCGGCGCGTTCTTCGTGATGTCGATCTTTGGGTTTTCAATCAATCTTCTCACCTTGCTGGCGCTGGTGCTGGCGATTGGACTTGTCGTCGACGACTCCATCGTAGTTCTCGAAAACGCGCAACGCCGCGTCGATGTGCTGGGAGAACCGCCGCTCATCGCCTCCGAGCGCGGCGCTCGTCAGGTGTACTTCGCGGTCATCGCGACCTCCGCTGTGCTTGTCGCGGTGTTCGCGCCCCTGCTTTTCGTTGGCGGATACGTCGGACGTCTATTTGTTGAACTCGCCATAACGATCGCCGGGGTGGTGGCCATTTCGGCGTTTGCGTCGCTTTCACTGTCGCCGATGATGTGCTCCAAACTGATCAAGCCGGTCAAAACCAGCAACGCGCTCTCGCGCAGGGTGGACGCCGTCCTTAACGCCTTGCGGGTTTCGTACAGACGGTCGCTTGAGGCGGCATTGGGTGCAAAACGCGTGGTTTTCGGCGTGTTTATAGCCGTGATCGCGCTCGGCGGTTTGATGTTCACGCAACTGCCCTCGGAGTTGACGCCGCCCGAGGACAGAGGGGCGATCATGGTCTCGGTCAACGGCCCGGAGGGGGTGGGATTCGACTACATGTCGCGCGTGATGGCGCAAGTGGAGGCGGCGCTGCTTGCGTACGTCGACGACGGCGAGGTCGCGCGCGTCATGATCGTCGCGCCGGGCTTCGGCGATACAGGCACTAATCGCTTCTCAAGCGGCTTCGCGCGCGTGGCGTTGACAAACTGGGAAGAGCGGCATCGCTCGGCGGCGCAGATCGAGACTGAGCTCAATCGGAGGCTGGCGAATATCCCCGGCGCAACAGTTCGCGCGCGGGCGCAGGGTGCATTTCAGGCTCGAGGCGGCGGCGGTGACGGCGCTTCAATCGTTCTGCTCGGTTCCACGTATGAGCAATTGTCGGGCGTAGCGGGCCGCATCGTCGACCGCTTGCGCGACAACCCCAACTTCCAACGTCCGCGCATGGATTATGAGCCCACGTCGCCGCGTGTGCTGGTTGACATCGATCGCGAGCGCGCTGCGGCGCTCGGCGTCTCGGTGCAGGCGATTGGGCGGACGCTGGAGGCGACGATGGGGCAACGTCGCGTCAACACCATCAGCGACCGTGGCGAGGAGTATTATGTTTATCTGCAGGCGGAGCGCGCTGCGCGGTCCGAGATCGCCGATCTCGCCAATCGGTACGTGCGCTCCGATCGCACAGGAGAGTTGGTGCCGCTTGCGACGCTCGTGAGCCTGCGCACCGAGGGCGACGCGGGCGAGCGTCGGCGTATGAACCGACAAGCCTCGGTGACCATCTCAGCCTCGATCGCCGGAAGCTACGCGATCGGCGATGCGTTGCGCGAATTAGAGCGCGCGGCGCGCGAGGAAATTGGAGGCGAAGCGATCGCCATCGATTACACCGGCGCGGCGCGTCAATACAAACAAGCCACCGGCGCCATCGTGTTTGCGTTTGGGTTCGCGCTCATCGTCGTTTTCCTTGTGCTCGCCGCGCAGTTCGAGAGCTTTGTCCACCCGGTCGTCATCATGTTGTCGGTGCCGTTAGCGGTGACGGGCGGCCTTTTCGGACTATTCCTATTTGACCAGACGCTCAACATCTACAGCCAAATTGGTTTGATCATCCTGATCGCGCTCGCCGCCAAGAACGGCATTCTTATCGTGGAGTTCGCCAACCAATTGCGTGACGAAGGCAAGGCAATCCGCGATGCGATTCTCGAAGCGTGTGATCTGCGCATGCGGCCTGTGTTGATGACGTCTGTCGCGACCGTCGCCGGCGCCGTGCCGCTGCTGATCCCGCATGGCGCGGGATCAGAGAGCCGGCTTGCGATTGGAGCAGTGATTTTCTTCGGCCTGCTGGTGGCGACGGCTCTGACGCTCTTCGTCGTACCGGTGTTCTACGACCTGCTGGCCCGTTTCACGCGCTCGCCGGAAACGACGGCGCGTGAAATCGAGGCCTATGATGCAGCCGCGCGGCCAGCGGAGTAATTATTCGTCCGCGCTGGTCTCTACCTTCAAATAGGCGATCAGATCGCGGCGCTGGGTTTCGTCACGCACACCGGCGAATGCCATGCGATTGCCAGGCAAGAACGTCTGCGGATTGCTCAGCCAATCGTTCAGATGCGAAGCGTCCCAGGTGAAATTGGCGTCCTGGACGGCCTGCGAGTAGTTGAAGCCCGCGACAGACCCGATGTCGCGGCCAAACAAGCCATGGAGGTTTGGGCCAACGCGGTTCGGTCCGCCGGCTTCGATCGTGTGGCACGAACGGCACTGCGCGAAGACGCGGCGTCCCGCTTCATAGTCGGCGGCGTTGTAAGGCGCTGGCAAAGAAGCAAGCGCTTCGGCGATGTCTTCGGCCGAGCGTTGTTCGGTGGTGGCTGCCGCGGTCGTCGCAGGCGCCGGCGTTGGCGCTTCGGTGGTCGGTGCAGGCGCAGACGGTTGCTGCCCGCAGGCGGCCAAGGCCAGAAGGGCGGTCGCGGTGAGTAGACGGCGCATAAAATGATCCTCTGTTTGAATGCCGCGCCATGATCGCTCATTGCCCGGTGCGCCGCAAAGCGACGCGGCGCCTCAGTGGTGCCGCCTGAGGGACTCGAACCCCCGACCCCCTGATTACAAATCAGGTGCTCTACCAACTGAGCTAAGCCGNNGTGCTCTACCAGCTGAGCTAAGGCGGCGCTGGGCGCGCCTTTTGCCAGCCCTGAGCAGATCGGGAAAGAGCGAGCTGCGTCGAAATCCGGCCGAAATCTCTCCTCACCACTAGAGGGATCGGATAGGTTAACGCGCTTGCGCGCGGGCTAGGGACGCGCCCGCGCCGAGCAACACCCGCGGATGGCGGGAAAAAGGGGAATTTTTCATGAGCTTCTGGGATTCGGTGTTCCGCGCGATCTTTGGCAGCCGGGGATCGCGGCCAAGTTCGCCGC
>DDSN01000120.1 GCA_002343395.1 Hyphomonadaceae bacterium UBA2389
TTCGCAGTGGGCCTCAGCCGGCAAACCACCAGCATCATCCGGCAAAATCTTTGGGTGAGCCTGGGCGTTGTCGCCGTGCTCATCCCGTCCACGATCTTCGGCCTGCAGATCGGCGCGGCGATCATCTTTCACGAAGGCTCGACGCTCATCGTGGTCGCCAATGCGCTTCGCCTCCTCGCCTACAAGGACTCCGCCACATGAGCCCATTCTCTCATGCAAGGCGGCGCGGCCGCATCACTTTCCCCGCCCCCCCGGGCGCGGCCGCGTTATCCATCGCCGCTTTCACCTTGGCAGGCTGCGTCGACGCTGGCGTGGCCGCGCAAGCACTGGCGACGGCGCCCGCGTCAATCAAAGCCACGACCTACACCTTGCCGCCGCCAGCGCCGGAGCTCGTGAATCCGACGGGTCACGCACTCCGCGGCGAGGACCTCTATGGCGCCGGCGCCTTCGGCGCTTCGCGCAGCGGCGGAACGCGTCGCCATCGCGGCGCAGATTATGTGGCCGAGCCGGGTGAATTGGTGCGCGCGCCGATCAGCGGCGTCGTGCAGCGTATCGGCTACGCCTATCGCGGAGACCAGCGCTATCGCTACGTCGAACTCTCGAGCGAAGACCTAACGCGCGACGTGCGCGTGCTCTATGTCGGACCCTTGGTTGAACTCGGCGCCCTCGTTCGCGCGGGCGAGCCGATCGGGCGCGCGCAGGATCTGAGCCGCCGCTATCCGCGCGGCATCACCAACCACGTTCATGTCGAGATGCGTGAGAACGGCGCGCTCGCCGATCCCGCGGATATGCTGCCCGCCGCGTCCGGCCAACACGCGGAGATCGATGCATGATCATCGTTCACCGCGCAGGTTCTCAACACAGGTGCTAGGTCAAACAAGGAGGACTTACATGAAGCAACTCATACTCGCCGCCGCATTGGCGCTCTTCGCTACGCCTGCGCTGGCTCAAGATAGGCACGGCGACAATGCCGAGGTCCAATCCGTGCCGGCCGACGATGCTGTGCTTGCGGCTGCGCCATCTGCGCTTTCGCTGACGTTTGAGCACGCCGTGGTGCTGACACAAGTTCAATTGCATGGGCCGGGGCACACCGCCATTCCGATGACGTTCTCACCACCGCGCGCGGCGACAACCAGCTATTCCATTCCACTGCCGGCCCTCTCCGCCGGCGCTTATGAAGTGCACTGGACGGCCACCGGCGACGAGCACGCGATGGAAGGCACGCTGCACTTCACCATCCAGTAGACGATGGGCCGACGTCGCGCGCGAAGAGATATCGCTCGGCCAGCGACTCGACTGATTCCGCCGCGAGCAATTCCGACCATCGAAAGGAAAAAGAGTATGCTGAGACAATGCGTAACCGCTCTTGCACTGACGCTATTTGTGGCTGGGGCGCCAGTCGCCGAAGCGAAGCAATCACTGCCGATTTCAACCGTGAATGGGAACGGCGTGTCTCTCGTCGGTGCAGGCGCTGAACTGGATGCCGGCGTTGTGCACACGTCCGGCTGGGTCCGGCGCGATGTGGGCCGCTATAACGTCGATAACGCCCACCTCCACGTCATTTTTCTTGATCGCGATGGTGCGGCGCTCCAAGTGGTCGAGGCCCGCTGGAACGGTGTTCTGCGGTCCGGTCCGCGTAGTCATCGCACTGTCCGCTTTCACGTGCGAACGCCCGTCCCGGAAGACCGCCAGGTCGCAAGCGTTCGCGTTACCGTTGAATCAGGGCCTCGACACGACACGAACCGCGACTAGAAGCCCGAGCGAGGCGCGATCATTGCGCTCCACCACCTGCGCCATCGGACGGGCTGTCCCTCGTAGGCTCTGTCAGACAAAGGAGCGCTCATCACGCCACCGCCGACGTTTACATCGGCGCTGCGCGCGGCCCGCCAGTCAGCGGGCGCCTCGATGCATTGGCGCGGCCTTAGGCCCGCGCGAACGCCAGGAGAAGCGTCATGTCGCCAGCGTCGGCCGCCTTGAGCGCACGCACATAAGCCAGGCGTATCTCCGACGCCGCCACGATCGAGCCGCGTCCCCAGGTGAAGCGCTCTTGCCCGAGTTGGAGCGCGAACAGATCGGCGGCGAGGCGCGACCATCGGCCATTGCCGTTCGGATACGGATGAATGGCGACGAGCTTGTGGTGAAAGCGCACGGCGATCTCGTCGGGCGCATAAGTGCGATGTTCCACCCAATAGCGCACGTCGTCGAGCGCCTGGCGGAGCGCCACTTCGATCGTCCAGTGATCGACGCCGAGATTGCGGGCGCTGGTTCTGTACTTGCCGGCCCAACGCCAGACGTCGCCGAACATCCTGAGATGAAGCCGGCGCAGGAACACTTCATTGAGCGCGTCGCGCTTCCGGGACAGCGCCCAGCGTTCGCCCGCGAGCACATTGAGCGCCTCGGCCTCGTTCAGTTCGCGGCGGAGCGCGACGTAAGAGAGCTTCAGATCGAGGCGCTCTTCAGGCGTCAGCGGTGTCGCCGCATCGTCGGCCTGAAATGGATCGTCGCTCATTCCGCTTAGCCCCAGAGACGCTTGCCGCCGGCCTTGGCGATGTCGGCCGTGAGCGCTTCCAGCATCTCGCGCTTGTCGACGGCGCGCACGCCCTGGGCCTCGAGCTCCATGGTGTGAAGCGCGGCGACGAGTTCTTTTTGCGCGGCGGCTCTTGCGGCCTCCTCAACTGTCCTTTCGAGGCTCTGATTGGGCACGAGCGCATAAACGAGCGTGCAATCGAGCGCTTCGGCCGCGCGCTTCAGGGTGGCGAGCGTGATAGCGCCTTTGGCTTCGTTCTTCTCAAGCTCGGAGAGGCTCGCGGGACGGATGCCGAGGCGGCGGGCCAATTGGGCGCCGGTCAGACCCAGGGCGTCGCGGATGGCGCGGACCCAGCCCATGGGGGGCGGGGCCCCGAGACCCGCAAAGGTCTTGAGGCGCTCGTCGAGGCGGCGGCGGGCTAGGGTCTGGGCGGCTTTCACAGGGTATGACCTTATCCAAGAGCCGTTCAAGATAGGTTATACCCTGTCTTTTTGAAATTTGTTCTATGGTTATAACCTAATGTATATCCGGCCTGGCGTCGCCGCCTGCGGCGGCCGGGCGCTTGTGCTGCTCACGAAGCCGCGCCCGTTTGCCCACTTCAAGGGCCCGTCTTCGCCCTCCGGGCGGCGCTCCCTGACGCGGGTCTCCTGCCATCGTGCGCGCCGGCGTCAAGGGACGGCTTCGCCTCCTCGCCCTGGACGCCGGCTTGCCGCGATGGCGATGCAGTGGGTGTCGGGACGTGGGAGCCACGTCCCGCTTTCGTTCGACCTCGCGCCCTGCTCGGGCCGAGGTCGAACATGGGAGCATGGGCAGATCAAAAGAGATCGCGCTGGCGTTCGTCGGGACGGCGCGTGCGTTTGATGCGTTTGGGCTGGGAGCGCGCCATTGTCATGACAGCAATGCGCTTGGCGCGTTCGCGCTCCCGCTCGAACTTGCCACGTCCCTCGAATTGCATCAGCGCATCTTCCAGCTTGCCGAGATCGGCTTTGCGCCAAAACACCATGTTGCGCATGATCACCGGCGCCGGAAAGCCTGGAAGATTGCTGCGGCGTGCGCGCCAGAGCGTGGCGAGGCTCACGCAGAGATCGTCCGCCACCACTTTCTGCGGCACGAGATCGGCCGGAACCTTCATCGGCGCCGGTCTTCCGGGTAGGGACGCAATTGAATGTCGCGCGTCACCAGCAGGCGCACAGAACCGCCGGCGCGAATGCGCAAGGTCGGGCGCACGCTCAATTCGCGATCGACAATGCGCCCGCCGGTGCGTGCAGCTTCCGCCGCCGCCGCATCGCCGACACTTTGCGCCAACGAGTTCCGATCATCGTCCTCGGCATTGTCGGCGATGACGCTGATGATGGCGGAAAGCCCGACAGCGCCGGCGAGGCGATCCAAATGATTGTCGGTGCGGTCCCGCAGACCAGCGGCCCCGGTTGGATCGGCGCCTTCCATGCCGCGCAGGGAAATGCTCCAGCCATTGGGAAAGATGAGCCGGTTCCAGACGAGCACGAGCCGGCGCTCGCCATAGGACGTGTCGGCATCATACGTCCCGATGAGCCGCGCCCCCTGCGGGATGAGCAGATGCGCGCCCGACACGCTGTCATAAACATTGGCCGTCACCTGCGCGATGGCGCGGCCTGGCT
>DDSN01000112.1:0-123 GCA_002343395.1 Hyphomonadaceae bacterium UBA2389
CAAGATCGCGCGCGCGCAGGTCATTGACGTCTCGAAACTCGGCGGCAAGCAGGTCAAGTTCGGGGCCACCGTGAACTTGCTCGACGAAGATTCTGGCGAAAAATCAAAGTATAAGATCGTCGG
>DDSN01000112.1:135-22589 GCA_002343395.1 Hyphomonadaceae bacterium UBA2389
GCGCGCGCGCTGATCGGCAAGGAGGAAGGCGACGTCGTCGAAGTCATGGCCCCGGGCGGGCCGAAATCCTACGAAATCGTCAAGGTCAAGTACGTCTAGCGCCGGGAGACCTTGATGCGCAGCGTGGGCTACCAGGCCGCGGAGCCGCTGCGCGTATGGGTGGTGACGGACGGTCGGGCCGGCATCGAAAACCAGGCTTTGGGCCTTGCCGAAGCACTCGCGCGTCGCACGCCGGTGCGGGTGCAGACCAAAAGGGTACGCTTGCGCACGCCTTGGACGTGGATGCCGGCCAGCTTCGTTCCACTGCCACGCCAAGCGCTTTCGGTAGGCTCGGACGCGATCGAACCCCCATGGCCAGACTTGCTCATCGGATGCGGCCGCGCGTCGATACCCTTTTCGCTAGGCGTAAAGAGCTGGTCTGACGGCGCGACTTTCGTCGTTCAGCTCCAGGACCCGCGTGTGAACCCGCGCGAGTTCGACATGGTCGTACCGCCTATCCATGATGAGCTGGAGGGTCCGAACGTAGTCCCCATCGTCGGCGCCTGTCACCGAGTGACCCCCGAGCGGCTCGACCAAGAAGTCATGGACTTCGTGCCGCCGTTGGAGGAATTGGCGCCGCCGCGCTTCGCCGTGTTGATCGGCGGCAAGAGTAAGCGCCAAGACATCGGCGCCGAACGCGCGAGATCGATCGCCGACTCGCTCGCGGCGGTGCAACGCGAAACCGGCGGCACGCTGATGGTGACGCTTTCGCGCCGCACGGGCGACGCCGCGCGCATGCAATTTCGAACCTGGCTCGCCCCGCACAGCGCCATTTTCTTCGAAGGCGAGGGCCCGAACCCCTACTTCGCCATGCTCGGCGCCGCAGACCACATCTTCGTCACCGTCGACAGCGTCAGCATGGCGACCGAAGCGGCGGCGACGGCAAAGCCAATCCATCTGCTGGCCGTCGATGGTTCAGCCGGAAAGTTGGACCGCTTCCACCAAAGCCTTATGCGGCGTGGGTGCGCGCGCCCGTTCAACGGCCGACTGGAAAACTGGAGCTACCCGCCCTTGCTGGAAACGGATCGCGTGGCGGCGGCGGTCCTCAACGCTTGGACGGCAAGGATCGGACGCTAAGCGGCCGCCGCGTCTCGCGTCTCGCTGGGCGTCAAAACCTTGTTGAACACCAACTGATCAACCTGCCACTCTGAGAGGCAATCCAGTTCCGCGTAGAAGAACTGGGTCCACCCGCGATCCCTGGTCTGAACCCTTACAGGTACGGTGACGCTCGACCGCTCAGAGAGACGCAGCTGCAAGCCCCAGCCGAAGCCCATGGTTTCTGGGATCTGCACCCAGCCAAGGGGCTGTTTGAAGCGGTAGGCGAGCAATTTTGGCATAGGCGGCCTCATTAACGGGTTACCCCCGTCAAGCTGCAAGGACCGGGCCACTTTCCCCTTTCGCCCGAAAAACCAGTGGCGCGGAGGCCCAAGGCCTCCGCGCCACTTTTGACCCGCAATCGTCGCAGGGCGCTTACGCAACGATCTGAGCGGCTTGGTTAAGGGTGGCGAAGGCGACCGGGGCAAACACGGCGCAGGCGGCGATCAATGCAAACAGCTTGGTCATGACGAGGCTCTCCAACAATCTGTTTCGGATCAAACGATTTGGGCGGCTTGCATCAGAGTGGAGTACGCCACGGGCGCGAACATCAGGGTCGCGATCATCAGGCTCATCAAGCGGGTCATGGGTCTTGCTCCTCGTTCGGTTCGAAACGCCGTCGCTTCGATGAGCAAACTCTACTCACGCCCTCTACGGCGCGATGTGACCCAGGGCACGGGTTAGAGCCAATGGCCTAAGCCTGGGTTTTGGCGGCGCGGGCCGCCATATTGGGCGAACCGATTCCAAATCCGGGACGCTTATGACAACACCCCGCCACGCCCCCATTATCATTATTGGCTCCGGACCCGCCGGCTATACGGCCGCCATCTATGCGGCGCGCGCGCTGCGCAAGCCGATGCTGATCGCTGGGCTTCAGCCCGGTGGCCAGCTCACGATTACGACTGACGTCGAGAACTACCCTGGCTTTGCCGAAGCCATCCAGGGTCCCTGGCTGATGGAGCAAATGCGGGCGCAAGCGCTGCACATGGGCACGGACTTTGTCGAGGATGTTATCGTGAAGGCGGAGCTTGGCGCGCATCCCTTCCGTCTGCTGGGCGACGGCGGCCAAACGTACACTTGTGACGCCCTCATCATCGCCACGGGCGCGCAAGCCAAGTGGCTTGGCATTGATAGCGAACAGAAGTTCTCGGGTTTTGGCGTCTCGGCGTGCGCAACCTGCGACGGCTTCTTTTTCCGCAACAAGGAAGTCGCCGTCATCGGCGGGGGCAACNNAGTGACGCTGATCCATCGCCGCGACAGTTTCCGCGCCGAGAAAGTGCTGCAGGAGCGGGTCTTCAAGAACGCGAAGATCGAGGTCGTCTGGGACACCGCGCTCGATGAAGTGCTCGGCGACGCCGACCCGCTCGGCGTCACTGGCGTCCGTCTGCGCAACGTGAAAACAGGCGCCGTGAGCGAGCGTAAGGTAGACGGCGTCTTCATCGCCATCGGACACGCACCTGCAACCGCGCTTTTCACTGGGCAGGTCGCAATGAAGGAGAGCGGCTACATCATCGTGAAGCCTGGAACGACGCAAACAAACGTCCCGGGCGTGTTCGCAGCCGGCGACGTAACGGATGACACCTATCGCCAAGCTGTGACGGCGGCTGGCATGGGCTGCATGGCTGCGCTTGAAGCCGAGAAGCACCTCGCCGCGCGTGAGCATGGCGGAGCGACGTAGACTCCCGCTCCTACTCCTGAAGGACCAATCGCAAGAACTCCGCGTCCGACCAGCGCGGCCCGCGATCGCGCCCCATCATGGCGCGCAAGATGCCGCTGGCTTGGCGCGCGATCACAAGCCCCAACTCCGGGACGAGATAGAGGCGTTGATCGCCCGCACCCGCCGCCATCGAAACGCCGCCATAGCGTTGGGCGAAACCGACATCGATCTCCACGCCGCCGCCACGCCGCCCAGGCGGAATCAGCCCATCGCGCAATAGCCACCACGTGAGACCGTATCCCGGATTGGCCCTGCTGGGGGCGAAGTTCGCCGCCAGCGCGCGGGCATCAACCTGACCATCGCCACCGCGCAGGACAAACTCGCCAAAACGCGCCCAGTCCCGCGCCGTGAAATGCGCGCCCTGCGGCATGAATGGATTGCCGTCGCCGCCGCGGCGCCATTGGGTGGGGCGAACGCCAAGGGGGTCGAAGATGCGACGCTGCACATACGCCGTTGGATCACCACCTGTGAGGCGGCGAATGATTTCGCCAAAAATCTGGAATGGCGCCGAATCATAGATGAACCGCTCCCCGGGCGCGCTGGTCGGGTGCAACGCAACGGCGTCGGCGTAGGTCGGCGGTCGCCCGATGCGACCACTTTCCATGCCGCTTGTCAGCGAGAGCAAATGGCGCATCGTGATGCGCCGACGTTCGTCGCCCTGCCACTCGGTCAAGACTTCCGCCGCCGGCTCATCGAGAGTCAGCAAGCCGTCCTGCACCGCGGCTGCGGCCATCACGCCGCAAAAACTCTTTGTGCCGCTCGCCAATTCCCAACCGCGGTCTGGCGCGCCTTCGTTGGGGTAATCTTCGAAGACAAGCCGTCCGCGTTGCATGATGACTAGCGAAACGCCGCGACGCTCTGCCGAATATGCGCCAGCCGCGGCGAGCTCGTTCTCTTGCGCGAACGCCGGTGGCGCCAGAGACCACGCCGCAGCGGCTGCCCCCAAAGTCAAGAAACTTCGTCTGTCCATGCAGATTGAACGCTGCAGCCTGGACATTCCGTCGCTAGAACGCGAAGCGTACGCCCGTCATGCGTTCGCTCAACGCCCAAAGGCGATCGGCCAGCACATCGTCGACCGCCCAGGGACGAACGCCCGAAAAGCCCTTGTCGTCGGCGGGAACCAGCCTGGCGATGTCGCAATCCTCGCAATAGACGCCGCCCATGCCGTCGAGCTGCGCGTTGGTTGCGCACCAGACGCTGGTGGCCGCGCCCTGGCTCGGGGTTTTGAAGCGCGGATCGACATTGCCGTCGGCGTCGATCCAGCCCATGGCGCGCTTCTCTTCCTCCGGCATGTAACGCTGCAGATCAGTCATGATGCCGCCGGGATGAACCGCGAAAGCACGCACGCCATGCGCCTCGCCGCGTTTGTCTAGGCCGATCGCAAACAAGGCATTGGCTGATTTCGCACGCCCGTACGCCATCCACTTGTGATATTCTGCCGTCTCGAAGTTGGGGTCGTCCAGATCAGGCGGGCAGATGCGATGCCCTATCGAGGAGAGCGATACCACACGCGCGCTGTTCGCGGCTTTCAACGCCGGCCACAAGCGCGCGGTCAATTGAAAATGTCCGAGGTGGTTCGTCGCGAACTGCGCTTCGTACCCGCGCGCATCGCGCATCAGCGGTGACGCCATGATCGCGGCATTGTTGATCAGGATGTCGAGCGTCTTGGTACGCGACAGAAAACCACCTGCGAACGCGTCGATGCTGGCGGGATCGGAGAGATCGAGCGCGGCCTGTTCGACATTGGCGATGTCCTTGAGCGCGGCGGCGGCTTTGTCCGGCGTGCGCGCCGGCACGATGACGATGGCGCCGGCGCCCGCGAGCGCCTTGGTCGTCTCCAGCCCAAGCCCAGAATAGCCGCCGGTGACGATGGCGACCTTTCCCGTAAGATCGCGCCCGCCCAGCGCCTCGCGCGCTTCCGTGCGAGCGCCGTAGCCGGAGTTGATCGGCGCTTGTTCTGTTTTCATGTCGCGTCTCCTGTGCGGCGACGCTACAGATCAACGACCGGCTTGACCATCCCAGCCGCGTTCTTGGCGCGTGCACGCGCCTCTTCGCTGTCCGCGCCACGCGCCAATGCAACCCCCATGCGCCGTTTCTTGAAGCTCTCGGGTTTGCCGAACAAGCGCAGTTCGGTTTCTGGCACGGCGAGCGCGTCAGCAACCCCGTCGAAGGCGATGCCTTTCGCCTCCATGCCACCATAGATCACGGCGCTGGCGCCGGGTGCGCGCAATGACGCATCCACCGGCAAGCCGAGAATGGCGCGCGCATGCAGCACGAACTCGCTTTGGTTTTGCGAGACGAGCGTGACCAAACCGGTGTCGTGCGGGCGCGGGGAAACCTCCGAGAACCACACCTCGTCGCCCTTGACGAACAGCTCGACGCCAAAAATCCCGAAGCCCCCCAGCGCCGCCGTCACCTTGCCGGCGATATCGCGCGCGCGGGCGAGCGC
The DNA here is from genome assembly GCA_002343395.1 of Hyphomonadaceae bacterium UBA2389. GTDB lineage: Bacteria > Pseudomonadota > Alphaproteobacteria > Caulobacterales > Aquidulcibacteraceae > Vitreimonas. Next base: position 5,436 of record DDSN01000112.1, read on the forward strand.
TGTCGCGCTCATCACTTGCGGCTGCCAGCTTTCGACATAGTCGCCGTCGACTTGCACATGACCGATCGGTTCGCAGAAATTCGTGCCGGACACCGCGCGCACTGTCAGTAACGTAATCTCGAAATCAAAGTCGATCTGACCTTCCACGATCACCCGCGCCTCGCGTACGCGCCCCGCGCTCAGCGCGTACTCCCAGGCAGGCTCCACATCGGCCTGGGTTCTCAGCCGACTCTGCCCCTTGCCCGACGACGACATCACCGGCTTCACAAAACATGGGAACCCAATGCGATCGATCGCCGCGGAGACCTCTTCGAGCGAAGATGCAAACGCATATGGGGAGGTCGGCAACCCCAGTTCCTCCGACGCTAGCCTGCGGATACGTTCGCGATTCATGGTGATATGCGCGGCATTGGCGGTCGGGATCACACGCGCTAGGCCTTCGGCTTCGATGCGCACCAGTTCATCGGTGGCGATGGCCTCGATCTCGGGCACGATCAGGTGTGGGCGCTCTTGCAGCACCAGCGCGCGCAACGCGGCGCCATCCGTCATGTCGATTACGTGCGCGCGGTGCGCGACTTGTTGCGCGGGGGCGTTGGCGTAGCGATCGACTACGATCGCCTCCACGCCAAGACGTTGCAGCTCGATCACAACTTCTTTGCCCAGCTCGCCGCCGCCCAGAAACATCACTCTCAGCGCCGAGCGCGAAAGCGGCGTGCCAATGCGTGTCATCCGATGTCCTCTTTCGCTTGAACCTGTACAAAGGCCGGATCAGAAAGGCCAGATGATCCCCGCTGACATCATCGCCTTCTGGGCCGACGCCGGCCCGAGCAAGTGGTTCAAGAAGGATTCGACCTTCGACTCACGCTGCCGCGCCTTCGAGGCCGCGCATCACGCCGCCGCGCGCGGAGAGCTCTCGGACTGGGAGGCCTGCCCCGACGGCGCGCTGGCGTTGATCCTTTTGCTCGACCAAATTCCGCGCAACATATTCCGCGGCTCGGCGCATGCCTTCGCCACCGACCCGCTCGCGCAAGCTATCGCCGACCACGCGGTCAACGTCGGGCACGACCGCGTCACGCCGATGCCCCTACGCATATTTTTCTACCTGCCGTTCGAACACGCCGAGGACGTAGCCTCTCAGGCACGCAGCGTCGCGCTCATGGAAGCGACGGGCGACGCCGACTATGCACGATACGCCCGCATCCACCGCGATGTCATCGCGCGGTTCGGGCGGTTCCCGCACCGCAATGCGGCGCTAGCGCGCGTCACTTCGCCCGAAGAGCAGGCCTTCCTCGAAGAGGGCGGCTTCGCGGGTTAGTCGAGGCCGCCATCAAAGGCGAAACGCCAATTGCCTTCGTAGTCGCGCGTCCAAACCGTGACGTAGCGCGTGGGGGTGCGCGCGCCGTCGGGCGCGATGTAAACTGCGTTGCCCCAAGTCCACCCCATGTCACCACGCGCCGAAACACGCCCCGTTTCCGGCGCCCACTCCAACCGCGCTCCTTGCGGCCAATTCTGAAACCGCGTTGTTACGCCCTCGCGGCCGCTGAATATGTTTGTCGACGAAACCATGAGCGCATCCGACGCCGCGAAGTGCGCGAAAGCCGCCGGCACGCCATCCGTCCCCGCCATCGCCGCGAAGGCGCGATCGGCGTCCATCAGTTCAACCACGGCCGCCGCGGCGAGTTCTTCCTCGGTGCGCGAACCTGCAAGTTCGGACAGGCGCAACGCCAAGCGACCAACAGCGTCGGTGTTGGCGACACATGCGCGCGAGGCCGAGGACGCACGCCCTTCCACCGCTATTTCCAGGTACGCTTGTTCGCCATTGGCGCAGATTTCGGTCGCGCCGCCCAACTGGCCGGTGACGCCCGCGACGGCGCGCACCAGATTGGCGATCTCCGTGCGTTGCGCGGCGGTCACCGCGTTGGTGCGCGGCGCATCACCGCCCCAGAGCCACCACCCCGTCGAAGGGTGACCCGTGAACCGCCGGACCGCCAACGAGCCGACATCGCCGCGCAGGTCATAACGAATTACCCGCGCGACGCCTCCACGCGATGGCGCGATGGTCACGCGCGCCGAGAGCGGAACGCCTTCAGCCGCAATCGTCGCGCGACCGCCTGTTGTCGGCGTTACGTCCGCCGAAAGCAGCGCCTGCGCCCATTGCGGCGCACGTAACGACAGGTTCTGCGCGATAGCAGGCGCGGTCACCGCGACGAGCGCCCCGCAAAGCGCGGCTGTGCGAACAATTGATTTCATTGCATTCCCCAAACTCTCGAAGGCAAGCCTAATGCGCGCCGCGCCCACCTGGAAGGCTTTACGTGGGCGGGCGATCCCGCACTGGCTGACCGTTGCGCAACACCCATTGCGCTGTTCCCGCCACACGATCAATTTCGGCCTGCAGTTCGCGTACCGAGGCGGGCATGCCGGCGCTGACGCCGCCATAGTCCAGCACGGTCTTGCGTCGGCCGTTTCGCTCAAGCGTCACCGTCGTTGTGGGCAAGTCGGTCATCTCGCCCCGGTAGGCGTCTTGAAGGCTCTCAAAATTGACCGCGTCGAAGCGTGCGAGCAGGCGTTCAACGTCGGCGCGCGGAATCGTCGCCGACCGTTCGCCGACCACATTGACGAAATCCCGCCCGTGATAACGCACGCCCCCGTCTCCGGTGATGCTCACAGAATAAACCGGGCAGAACCCGAAACAGGCTCCGCGCGTCAAGGTGATCGCGGTCGACGACGGCGCCGGCTGCGCCTCCACGGGCGCACATGCGGCGATGGCGAACACGCACGCCGTCCACAACGCCTGAAGCACCGTCATCGCAAACTCCTCATCGACTGCGCCGCGACATGGCTTCGCGCTCAGCGACCCAGGCCGCGTCGCGGCGGCGTTCCAAGTATCCTGGGTAACGCGCCTCCATCGCCTCGCCCAACTCGGCGGCGATGGCAAACGCGGACTTCTTGTCGTCAACTCGCCCAGTCGCCAGGCGCCGCAGCATCTGCCCACGGCGGCGCGGATCGATGGCGTTCTGCGCCTCGGATACCAGCAGGCGGCGACACTTGGTGAGCAACGTTACCGCGTCCTCATCGGGGCTTGCGGCGTCGTGCGGCAAGCGCTCCAACAAGCCGCACGCGAAAATAACCGCGTCAAGAATGGGGGGGCGATAACCCTGAAACGCCGCTTCCTTGTTCTGGCCGTGCGCGTGGGGCGACTCATTGGGAAAAAACAAACGCCCGCGATCCGCGATGGCCGAGAGTTTTTGCGCTGTTTCGTGCGCTCGACGGCGATACTCGTCCGGCGCATAGGCGACGCCCCGTCCCCGCACCAGCGCGCCAGCTTCAGCCACCGAATCGATCGCCTCATGGACCCACGCGATCACCTCGCCATCCATTTGCGCGCGCAAGGTTTCGAACTGAAGTTCCGTTTGGCGGCGTACAACCACCCAGTTCAGGACGAGCGAGGCAAACGCCAGAAAAGCCGATGCCGCCGCCACCCATTCATTGACGCCCCAGGTCATGCCGGTATCCCCAATCTCGCCCGTTTGATCCCCCTAGAATGAGGCCAAAATGGCGCCAATCAGCTTGGCGCGCACCGTCAGTGCGGGGTCGGAAACGTGCGTCCAATCCCGCATCTGCCCGGCGATCCAGGTAAATTGACGCTTTGCATAGCGGCGCGTGTCGCGCTTGCCGATCTCCGCCGCATCGTCCAACGACAACTCACCACGAAAATGCGCCATGAGCGCCGGCGCGCCATGGGCCTTCAACGCGGGCATCGCGGGATCAAGCGCCTGTGCAGCCAGCGCACGCACCTCCTCCAAGGCGCCGGCAGCCAGCATCTGATCGAAGCGCGCATTGATTTGCTGGTAGAGAGCCTCGCGCGGCGGCAGCAGCGCGACCCCTCGCCACGTCCCGGGCGCCAACGCCGGCTTGGTATGCGCCTGGAAAGCGGCAATGCTCTCGCCCGTTGCTTCCAACACCTCCAGCGCGCGCAGAATGCGCGGAGCGTCGTTCGCTTCGATCCGCACCGCAACGCCCGGATCACGGAGAAGAAGCTCGGCATGCAGCGCAAGCGCTCCCTCCTTGTCCGCTCGCGCGCGTAGCGCTGCGCGTATCTCGGGCGCTATGGGCGGAATTTCCGCCAGCCCTTGCGCGAGCGCCTTGAAATAAAGCCCGGTGCCGCCAACGAGAATCGGCGTTCGCGCGCGAGCTTGCGCGGCGGCTATGGCGGCCAAGGCGTCCGAGAGCCATCGCCCCGTCGAATAGAGATCGGACGCATCGACGTGGCCGTAAAGCGCATGCGGCGCCCGCGCCTCTTCTTCCGGTGTCGGACGTGCGGTCAGTACCCGCAGGTCGCGATAGACTTGCATCGAATCCGCGTTGATAATTTCGCCATCCCAACGCTCGGCCAGCGCCAACGCCAGGGCGGACTTGCCGCTGGCGGTCGGACCCATGATGAGAAGCGCGGGTTTCATGGCGAAGCGAGGTAGCGTATTTGCTCCCCGTCCCCTAGAGCATCGTATCCGCGCCCGCCATGTCCGAACACGCCCTCGTCTTCGTCGCCAAGCCCGACGACAAGCCCGCCTATCGCGAAGCGCTCTTGATGCTTGGGCGCGTCGCCCTCTCCCGAAAGCTGCCCCCGCCGGAGGTGCTTTCGGGTTGGGAAAGCGCCCAATGGATCTATCCCGCCATCGACGCCGATCTGCACCACGAGGCGGCCCAGGCGGTCGCCGGCTTACCAGTGGATTGGGCGCTCGTGCCGGTGAAACGGCGACGCAAGAGACTCCTGGTCGCGGACATGGACTCCACCATCATCAACGTCGAGTGCCTGGATGAGCTGGCCGACTTCGCGGGGATCAAAGCCGAGATCGCGGCGATCACCGAGCGCGCCATGCGCGGCGAACTTGAGTTCGAACCCGCCCTGCGCGAGCGGGTGTCGAAACTGAAAGGGCTCGCGCTGACCGCGCTTCAGCGAACCTATGACGAACGCGTGCGCCTTAACCCAGGCGCCGAAATGATGGCGCGCACCATGGCGAAACACGGCGCCCGCTGCGTGCTCGTCTCCGGCGGATTCACTTTCTTCACCGCGCGTGTGGCCGAAGCCGCCGGTTTCCATGCCAATCGCGCCAACGTTTTGCTTGATGACGGCGCCTCGCTCACCGGATTAGTGCAAGAGCCGATTTTGGGGCGCGCGGCGAAGCTCGGCGCATTGAAGAGTGAAGCCGCCGCGCTTGGCGTCGCGCCTGCGGAAGCGCTCGCCATTGGCGACGGCGCCAATGATCTGGACATGATCAAAGCCGCGGGACTTGGCGTCGCCTATCGGGCGAAGCCCATCGTCGCCGCCGAAGCGCATGCGAAGATTGACCACGCAAGCCTTGAGGCTGCCCTGTTCTTCCAAGGATACCGGCGCTCGGAGTTTGCTTCATGAACTTGCCGCGCGCGGTGCAAGGCGTCGTTTTCGATCTCGATGGCACGCTGATCGATTCAGAAGCGCTTGTGAAGGAAGCTCATCTCGCCGCCTGCGCCGAACTCGGCGTGGCGATGAGCGACGCGCAGTTTCTGTCGCTGGTCGGCATGCACCGCGAAGCAAACGACGCTCAGCTGAAGGCGATGTATGGCGACGACTTCCCGCTCGACACGTTCATTTCGCTCACTCGCGCCCACGTAGGCGACAGGACCGCGCCGCTGAAGCCGGGCGCGGTGGAGCTGATGGACACGCTGGACGACCTCCGCCTCCCGTTCGGCCTTGCTACGTCGTCACGGCGGCCTTGGGTGGAGCGTCACTTCAGCGCTCACGGCCTTCATCGGCGGTTCCGCGCAGTGGTGACGCGGCAGGACTGCATCGAGGGAAAGCCGCATCCGGAGCCCTATCTCAACGCCGCGCGGCTGCTTGGCGCGCCGCCGCCTCACGTGCTTGCCTTGGAGGACTCCCACCCCGGCGTTCGCTCCGCGCATGCCGCGGGCTGCATCACGATCATGATCCCGGATTTGCTCGCACCGAGTGACGAAATGCACGCGAAGGCGCGCGTTTTGAACTCTTTGCACGACGTCGCGGCCGTGCTCAGCTCCTGGCGGCAAGACGCCTAAACGTCGTCGCGCCGCCGCGATTGATTCGAATCACTACGGCGGTCTCGCCTATGGCGGCTTCCCCCGCTATGGCGCGCGCGGACGCGATGGTCTCTGTCGGCTGAAAAGCCATCTGCTCAATCACATCGCCCGCGCGCAGCGCGCCCTCATTGGCGCCGCCAATGTCGACGCCGAGTACAACGAGTCCGCGCACTTCGGGTTCTATTTGGAACTCTTCGCGCAGGCTCGCGTCGAGCTCTGACAACGCCACGCCGAAAATGCGCCCTCCGCGCGGCCCGCCGTCCTGGCGCGGTTGCGGCGGTTCGTCGCCGCGCGCGATCCGTGTCGCCCCGGCGCCCTCCTGCAAGCGCTCGATCGTCGCTGACAAGCTTACAATCTCGCCGCCTCGCACCACATCGATCGCTACCCGCGCGCCGACCTCGGCGTCGCCCACCATGCGGGTGAGCGCGCGGCTATCGGCGACGTCCCGGCCATTGAAGCGCACCACGATATCGCCTGAGCGCAAACCGGCAGCCGCCGCCGGACCGCCGGGCGTCACGCGCGTAATCACCGCCCCTGTCTGTCCCGGATAGCCAGCGCGCTCGGCGGCGGCGGATGAGAGGTTGGCGAGCCGCACGCCGAGCCAGCCCCGACGCGTCTCTCCGTACAGCAGGATCTGGTTCACAACCGGGCGCACGATCGAGGTGGGCGTGGCGAACCCAATGCCAACGGATGCGCCCGACGGCGAAAGGATCGCGGTGTTCACGCCTATGACCTCGCCGTCCGTGTTAAAGAGAGGGCCTCCCGAGTTGCCGCGATTGATCGCTGCGTCGGTTTGGATGAAATCATCATAGCGGCCCGCATCGATGTTGCGATTTCGGGCGCTCACAACCCCAACGCTCAACGAACCGCCAAGGCCGAACGGGTTGCCGATGGCCAGAACGATATCGCCGACGCGGGCGGTGTCGCTATCGCCCATGGCGACATAAGGCAACGGCGTCCGCGTCTGGACGCGCAGCACGGCGATATCAGTCGCGGGATCGCGCCCGACGACGACGGCGTCAAAGCGTTGGCCGTTCTGCAAGGCTACTTCTATCGCGTCAGCAGCCTCGATGACGTGATTGTTGGTGATCACAACACCATCGGGCGAAATGATGAAGCCTGAGCCCAACGACGTGATCTCGGGGCCGTTGTCGCCGCCATTCTGGCGTCCGAGCGGCGAGCCAGGCGGCAGCGCCAGCTCTTCGATCCCCTCCACCCGCTGACTGGTGAAGATATTCACAACCGCGGGCGAGAGCCGCTCGTTCAGATCGGCGAACCCCTGCACGGGCAAGCGTGACTGAGCGAGGGCTGGCGCGACGATCGCGGCGAGTGCAAGGGCGGCAAGGGCGGAGCGCATGGGAGTCGCGCGCATCCTAGCGCGCGCGTACATCTCCGCAATCGCGCTCCCCAGCCGTAACGCGCCTATTGTCCGCGCCGACGCTGCATGTAGCGGAAGAAATCACTATCCGGCGAAACCACGATCGGCGTGCCCTGCTCAAGCGCGGTGTCGTAGGCGCGCATTGATCGATAGAACGCGGCGAACTCCGGATCGCGGCCATAGGCCTGCGCGAAGATGCGCGCCCGTTCGCCTTCGCCTTCGCCGCGCAAGCGTTCGGATTCCTGCCGGGCCGTCGCCCGAATGATCGTGGCTTCCCGGTCGCCTTCCGCCCGGATGCGACCCGCCACTTGCTGCCGCTCGGAGCGCATGCGTTCGTACACCCGTTCGCGGGTTTCGTCAGGCAGATCCGCTTGGCGAATGCGCACATCGATAATGCGCACGCCAAGCTCCGCCGCCGAGCCCGCGTTCATATCCGCTTCAATAGCCTGCATAAGCGCCGCGCGCCGGCCTGAGATGATCTCGTCCGACCCCGCTGCGCCAAGCACCCGCCGCATCGCCGCCTCGGCGAACGTCGCGAGACGCGACGCGCCTCCCTCCTCGGTGAGCGCGCGCTGGTAGAATCGGCGCGGGTCGAGAATGCGCCACCGCACGACGGCGTCCACGATCAAGCGCTCTTGATCCGACGCGACGATCGGTTGACCCTCCAAGGTCAGGCCGATGTTGCGGCGGTCATAATAGATCACGTTCTCGACGAACGGCAGCTTGAAATAGAGCCCGGGCTCATCAGCGCCGGGTTCATTGATGGCGCTGGTGTACTCGCCAAAACGCAGAACGATGGCCTGGCGGTCCTGGCGCACAATGAAGATGGAGTTGAGTGCGATCACAACAATCGCGAACACCACGCCAGCCAGGAAGAGCGGAGAGCGAGACATCAGCGGTTCCCCTCCTGCTGTTGGCCTGTTGGCGCGTTGCGGCGGACCATGCTGTCGAGCGGCAAATAAGGCACCGCGCCCGCACGCTGGTCGAGGATCACGAGGTTGCCGCGTTGATAAACGCGCTCCATCGTTTCGATATACAGCCGGTCGCGCGTGACTTGCGGCGCCTGCCGGTATTGGTCGTACACGGCGGTGAAGCGCTGCGCCTCGCCGGTGGCTTCGCGTACAACTTGTTCGCGGTAGGCTTGCGCCTGATTGACGATTTGAGCCGTTTCTCGATTGGCGTTGTTGATCGCGGTTTCGGCGTCTTGACCAGCGTTGACCACATCGTTGAATGCTTCGATCACCGCCGACGGTGCCGCCGCGCGCAATAGCTCGACCTGCAACACCTGCACGCCGGATTCGTATTCATCCAGGGTCTGTTGCATCAATTGTTCGACTTCAAGCTCAACCGCCGCGCGATCCGTGGTGATGATCGGCTCAAGCTGCCGACGACCGATCACTTCCCGCATGGCGCTTTCCGCGACTTGACGCACGGCGCCGGGTTCGCCTTGCGCGGTCGTAACCGGATTGCGCACGTTGAATGCGAACGCGAACACGTCCTTGATATTGTAATAAATGCGGAAGTGTATCTCGACGATGTTGCGGTCGCCCGTAATCATCAAGCTTTCGTCGGGATTGTCCGTCACCGCATCGCCGCGGCTGACAAAACCGATCTCGTCGGTACGTTGTCCGGTGACGTTGATGACCTGGCGCGCTTCGAACGGCGCCGGCGCATGGATGTGAATGCCAGGCCCAGTCGAGCGGCTGTAGTTGCCAAGCGTCGTGATGACGGCCTGCTCGCCTTCGTCGACCGTATAGACGCCGGTCATCAGCCAACCGCCAACCAGCAGGACGGCGATCAGCGGCCATGAGATTCCGCTCTTGCCGCCGCCACCGCCATTGCGTCCGCCGCCGCCGAAAAACCTCTCGCGCAGATCGCGCAGCACATCATCGAGATCGGGTCCTTGCGGAGGCCGCTGCTGAGGACGCTGTTGTTGCTGACCCCACGGTCGTCGCGGGCCAGAACCCCAAGGTCCTTGACCGCCGCCTTGACCGCCGCCCGATTGATCGTTCCACGGCATCGGAAATTCTTCTCGCCCGTTAACTGAATAGCGCGCGTTCTTGGCGCACCGGATCAGAGCTTGTCGGCCCCGCTCGCGCGCCGATATGTGGGGTCACAGCTAAGGGATCAAGCATGAACAACCGGTTGGCGCTCCTGGAAAACCGCGTCAAAGCGCGCCTGGACGCCATCAAAGACCCCTTGAACGGCGCGGGATTACTGAGCGCAGGCCGCGTTTCCGGCCTGGCCGTGCGTGAGGACGGCAAGATTTCGTTCACTATCGAGGCGCCCGCGAACGCGAGCGAACGCTATGTCGGCGTACGGGCAGAAGCGGAAGCAGCGGTGCGCGCCCTGGATGGCGCGGCCAGCGTGCTCGTGGTTCTCACCTCTCACGACGCCCCGCCCGCGGCCGGCATTGGCCGGGTCAAGTCCGTAATCGCCGTCGCCAGCGCGAAAGGCGGCGTCGGAAAATCGACGGTGGCGGCCAATCTCGCTTGCGCATTCGCCGCGCTCGGAAACAAGACCGGCCTGCTCGACCTCGACGTCTACGGCCCCTCGGCGCCGACGCTTTTTGGACTTCAAGGCCGCAAACCGCTGCCCGGCCCCGAGAAGTCGCTATTGCCCATCGAAGCCTTCGGCCTGGAAACCATGTCGATCGGTTACCTCGTCGATCCGGCATCGCCGATGATCTGGCGCGGCGCCATGGCGACCAGCGCGGTGCGCCAGATGATTGATGATGTGATGTGGGGCGAACTCGACGTCCTTATTCTTGATATGCCACCCGGCACTGGCGACGTTCAGCTCACGCTTCTCCAGCGCGTGCCGCTAGCGGGCGCCATCATCGTGTCGACGCCGCAGGAAATGGCGCTGGCCGACGTGCGCCGAGGCATCGCGATGTTTGAGAAAACGCGCGCGCCGATCCTGGGCGTCATTGAGAACATGGCGTACTACGTCCTGCCCAACGGAGACCGCGCCTACATCTTCGGTCAGGGCGGCGCGCGGCGCACGGCCGAGCAAGCAGGTGTTCCGTTTCTTGGAGACATTCCGATTGATGTGGCGCTGCGTGCGAGTGCCGATGCTGGCAAACCGCTCGTTGCCACCGACGCCAGCCACTCGGTTTCAGCCCAGTTCCTAGACCTTGCCCGAGCCGCGCTCGCAAACGCCGCCCGTTTCGCCAAGCCGGCGCCGTCAATTACCGTTAACTAACCGATCCTAGGCGACCACACGCTTAGGTTACAGTTAAGAACCCCAAGGTACCTTTGGGCGCATGATCCCAGCGCCCACACCAGCCAACGAACTGCAAAGGCTCGCCGCATTGCTGCGGTTGAAGTTGCTCGATTCCACACCGGAAGCGAGCTTTGACGCACTCACCCGCTGCCTCGCGAGAGGTTTGTCGGCGCCGGTCGCGCTGATCTCTCTTGTCGATGAAAAGCGGCAATGGTTCATGTGCCGCGTCGGGCTGGAAGCACGCGAAACGCCACGAGACGTGTCGTTCTGCGGCCACGCTATCTGCGGTACTGAACCGCTGGTGGTTCCAGACGCACTCAGCGATCCGCGTTTCTTCGACAACCCGCTCGTGGTCGGCCCGTCCAACGTCCGCGCATATCTGGGGGCGCCGCTGATCACCCGGGAGGGCCTCGTCTTAGGAACCCTGTGCGCCATCGACACCAAGCCGCATGCTTGGACCCCGGAGGACATCGCGTTCGCGCGCGACCTAGCGATCGCCGCGGCGTGCCTCGTCGACGCCCGCGCCTTCAAATCCGAACTGGGCGAGTCATTCGAGGCAATGGCCTCGTTGTGCAGGCCGCGCGGCGTTTCGCTGGCCGCGTAAGCCCTCGACCCAATCCGCAAGCTATGCAATATCGCATCCCTAACACCGCCGAATTGGGCGGCTTGCAGGGGTCCCCATGGACTGGGACAAGCTCAAAACCTTCCATTTCGCGGCCGAGACCGGCAGCCTCACCGCCGCTGCCGAGCGCTTGGGCGTCTCGCAATCGTCGGTGAGCCGGCAGATCGCGGCGCTCGAGGGCGAGATGGGCGTGCCGCTTTTTCAGCGCCACGCGCGCGGCCTGCTGCTCACGGGGCCTGGCATGGCGCTGCGCGAGTTCACGCGCGAAATGGCGGGCGCCGCCGTGATCGCGGAATCAACGCTGAAAGATGCGCGCGAGAAGGTTATCGGCGACCTGAAAGTCACGGCGCCCGTGGCGTTCGGCTCCACGTGGTTGGCGCCGCGCCTTGGCGCCTTCGCCGACACTTACCCCGAAACCCGCCTTCAAATCCTGCTCGACGATCGCGAGTACGACCTGCTCAAACTCGAGGCCGAATGCGCCATCCGCTTGTGGGCCGCCACGCATGCCGACCTCATCCAACGCAAATTATTCGAGGTGCGCGTCAGCCTCTATGCGTCCGCCGCATACCTGAAGAAGCACGGCGTCCCCAAACAGGTCGAAGACCTCGATCATCACCGCATCATCGCCTATCAGGCGGGCGTTCCAACACCCATGCGAGAACTCGACTGGGCCCAGCGCGCCGGCCGCGAGGACAACAAGCCGCGCGCGCCGCTCCTCGAGATCAACAACGTCTACGGCATGTTGCGCGCGGTTGAGTCCGGATTCGGTATCGCCAGCGTGCCCGACTACATGGCGCGCGAGAGCGCCAACCTCGTGAAAATCTTGCCTGATCTGCCAGGACCGTCGTTCGAAGTGTATTTCATCTACCCGAGCGACCTCAAACGCTCGAAGCGCATCGCCGCGTTCCGTCAGTTCCTCATCGATCAGGCAAACGACTGGGAAGCCTGAATCTTACAGCTGGTTCCCCGGCACGTTGAAGGTGTCGCACTGGCGCGCATCGCCAGAATCGAATCCGCGGCGGAACCAACGCATCCGCTGCGCGGACGAGCCGTGCGTGAACTGGCTTTCGTCGGCGCGACCCTGCGTGAGCGTATCGTCGCCGATCTGGTGAGCCGCGTTCAGCGCTTCACGCAGATCCGCCTCGTCGATTTGCAGCGACGCTTGCGCGGTGTGACCCCAAACGCCCGCGAAGCAATCCGCTTGAAGCTCAACCCGCACTGACGTTTCGTTCGCGCTCTCGCCGCGCACCTGCATCTGCGTCGCACCGATCAAATTCTGCACGTGGTGTCCGACTTCGTGCGCCACGACATAGGCTTGCGCGAAATCGCCGGCCGCCTGCAGCCGCGTCTCCATCACTTGGTAGAAGGATGGATCGATATAGAGCTTGCGATCGCCAGGGCAGTAGAATGGGCCAACTTCAGAGGAAGCGCCGCCGCAGCCTTCAGTCTGAACGCCGCCAGCGTAAACAACCAGCGTCGGCGCCTGATAGTTTCCCGCCTGCGCGCCGTAATTCGGAAGCCGTCCCTGCTGGAATTGCGCGCCCCATACATCCTCTGTTGAGGCCAACACAACACGCGAGAAGTCACACGCCTGAGTCGCTCCCGGCGAGGAGTCGCACACCGTGCCGCCTTCGCCGGTGGACGTGGTTTGCGTCTGGCCGGGCACGCCGCCAAACAGCGCGCCGAACACCGCGTCGCGAATGCCGAAGGGATTGAAGAAATAGATGCCCGCGAGCGCCACGATCGCAATCAAGGTGCCGCGAATGCCGATCCGGCGAATGATCGCGAACAAAACGCCCGCGCCGAGCCCCGCGCCGACCGCCCCGCCCGCGCCGCTGCCGCGGTCTTCGAAGTTGTCAGACCGGCGATGTCCATCCGTGCGCATGCGTGCGTCCTCCTGCCCTCTTTCGGCTCTCCATAACCCGAGGCCGCGCCGCGCGCTACTGCGCCGTGGCCCTCGTATGCGCACCGCTTGCACGAAGCACCAGCGCGAGCGCGACCGCCGACAGCATGGAGGCAAGCAGGAACGCGGCCCCCGGAAAATACACAGGCGCCGACGCGCTTGAAAAGCGCCCCAGGGTTTGGGTGAGCAGGACCGGCCCCAGAATAGTGGTCAGGCTCATCATGCTGGACACCGCGCCCTGAAGTTCGCCCTGCTGGTCAGGCGGCATCTGCTTCGACATGATCGCATTCATCGACGGGTACGCCAGTCCCTGCACCGCGCCAACGAGCAAGGCGGCGTACGCCGCCCAGGTTTGGCACGCGAACGCCAAACAAATCATGCTGGCGATGCCCGAGGCCATGCCCACCAGCGCGGCGCGGTGCTCGCCGATCCAAGGCACGACCCTGCCGGTCACAAAGCCTTGCGTGAACGCCATCAGTACGCCGACGAACGCGAGCGAAAGCCCGATCTCCGCTTCCGACCAGCTAAAGCGCAGCTTCGCGAAGAACGACCACGTTGCTGGATAAACTTGGTGACCAAGCTGCCATAGCAGCACCGCCCCCGCCATTCCAAGCACCGCCGGATAACGCATCAGCGTCGAGAAAGCGCCCACAGGATTAGCGCGCGTCCACTCGAACGCCCGCCTGCGCTCGGTCGGCAAGCTCTCGGGCAAAGCGATCAAGCCGTAGACAAAGTTGAGCGCCGCGAGTGCGGCTGCTGCGAAGAATGGCGCGCGCGGCCCGAAGGTTCCGAGCAATCCGCCCAGCGCCGGCCCTAGAATAAATCCCAAGCCAAACGCAGCGCCCATCAGGCCGAAGCTCTGCGCGCGTTTCTCGGGCGCGGACACGTCGGCGATGTAGGCCATTGCGGGCGAGTAGACCGCGCCTGCAACGCCCGCGATGGCGCGACCCAAGAACAACCAACCGACTGTTGGCGCGAAGCCCATCACCATGTAGTCCAAGGCGAATGCGGCCAAAGAAAACAGCAGCACCGGCCGCCGGCCGAAGCGGTCGCTGAGATTGCCCAAAACCGGGCCGCATAAGAACTGCAACACCGCATACGTTGTGAGCAGCCAACCAGCGGTCAGCGTGACTCGCGCCATCGGTTGCCCCGTCAACTCGACAAGCAGGCGCGGCATTACCGGCATGATGATGCCGAACCCGATTGTGTCGATCAGCACCGTCAGGAAGATGAAGGCGAGCGCGTGTTTGCCGGGGTTTCGCATGCGGGTCTTTCAGGGCCAGCGCGTTGGTTGAGCAGAACCCGACGGTGCGGTCAAACACCGTCGAAATCGTCGGCGCGCCGCTCCGCCACGCCGCGTAAACGCGGCGCCCCCTCCGCTTCCGCGAATAGGTCGTGCTGCACAACAGCCTCCAGCGGACGGGTGAACTGCGTCTGATCGAGCGGCAGCGTTGGTTTGTTTAGCGCCAACCGCCTGCATGCCGCGGCGAACCGATCCGCAATCAACCGCGCATACGGGCCGGTTCCCCGCTGGCGCTTCGTCCATTCCGGATCATAGTCACGTCCGCCGCGCATGCTCCGCACCAAACCCATGACGCGCCCAGCGCGGTCTGGAAAGTGCGTGGCAAGCCACTCCTGAAACAGATCTTTGATCTCGCGCGGCAGGCGCAAGATCACGTAGCCCGCCGAAACCGCTCCGGCGCGCGCGCATTCGGCCAGAATCGCCTCGATCTCGTTGTCGTTGATCGCGGGTACGATTGGCGCGACCATCACGGTCGTCGGCACGCCTGCGCTCGCCAAGACTCGGATTGCTTCGACGCGCCGATGCGGCGCGGCCGCGCGAGGCTCCATGACGCGCGCGATGCGACGGTCCAGCGTGGTCACCGACACCGCCGCCTTCGCAAGCCCGCGCTCGGCAAGGCGCGACAGCACATCGACGTCGCGGATCACGAGCTGCGATTTGGTGATCAGCGCGACTGGGTGACGCCACCGCTCCATCGTCTCAAGAATGGACCGCGTGATCCCGTAGCCCCGCTCGATCGGCTGATAAATGTCGGTGACGCCGCCCAGCATGATCGTGCCTGGACGATAGCCGGGTCGCGCGAAGGCGCGCTCAAGCAACTCCACCGCGCTCGCCTTGACGAACAGCTTCGTCTCGAAGTCGAGCCCTGGCGACAGCCCCACATAGGCGTGGTTGGGCCTTGCGTAGCAATAGATGCAGCCATGCTCGCAGCCGCGATACGGATTGATCGACTGCTCGAACGATATGTCCGGGCTCGCATTGGTCGAAATGATAGACTTCGCCAATTCCGGCGTGACGATCGTCTCAAGGGGCGTGACCTCGTCGGCGCCCCACCCGTCGTCATAAGCCTCTCGCGCGAACCGTTCGTAGCGGCCATCGGCGTTGGTGCGCGCCCCTCGCCCCCGCAATGGGTCCTTATTCATAGGGATAGGACTATGTTCTTATTTAGAACATTTCAAGAACATTTTGCCTGCGCGGTCTTCTTCGCGGCTACATGAACGCCATGTCGCGCTCGTGGGTTTCAAAGCGGCGTCCGCTATCGACATAGACCGTCTGCCCAGTGATCGCGTCATTTTCCAACAAGAAGCGCACGGCGTGCGCGACGTTCTCTGGCGTTGGGCCGCTCTTTAGCGGCGTGTCGTCATGTAGGCGCTGGAAATCCGACGCGGACTGCCCCGGGGCCGGCAGCACGTATCCAGGCGCCACTGCGTTCACCCGCACCCGCGGCGCCAAAGCGCGCGCGAGAAGCTCAGTGGCCCCCGCCAACGCGTATTTCGAGAGCGTATGGGAGAAGTGATCCGGATAGGGGCTCGCCAGCTTGAAATCGAGGAAATTCACGATCGCGCCACGTGCGCCTTCTGGCAACGCCTCCGCGAACTCACGCGACAGCACGGCGGGAGCGAATGTGTTCAGGGCGATGTGGCGCTGCAAGAGAGCTTCGGTGACGGTGTCAATCGTGTCGTGTTCGAACAACGCCGCGCAGTTGACGAGCGCCGTCGGCGCCGCACCCGCGGCTTCAACCGCGCGCTTTAAGAGCGCGTGGCGTTCGGCGGCCTTCTCCAGGTCGGCGCCAATCGCGACGGCCGCCGCGCCGAACCCGTGCGCGTCACGCACGACCGCCTCCGCCTCGTCTCGCGAATGCCGGTAATGAACCACGACGCTCCAGCCCGCGCGCGCGAGATCCAGCGCGACCGCGCGTCCGAGCCGCTGCCCTGCCCCGGTGACGAGAGCCCAACTCATGGCCGCTGCCTCCGGATCGTCACCGCCGCCAGTCCGTCGCCGGAAAGAACCGAAGGCTTCTTGACCGTAACCTCCACCCAGCGTGCGCGATCGGACAATGAGAGGCAATGTCCCGCCACCCGATCCGCCAAGGTTTCGATCAGATGCGCCGGCGCGCCAAGATCATCGCGGATGAAACGAATGATGCGATCGTAATCGATGGTCGCGCCAATGCGATCATTGGTCACGAAATCCGGAGGCTCGTCGAGCGCCAGCGCCACGCTGACTCGCACTTCCTGCGGCGCCGCGCGTTCAGGTTCCGGCACGCCCACGCGCGCAATCGCCTTGGCGTCCTCGATGCGGATAATCTGCACGTCGCTCATCAGCTGCAAACCTAGCTACGCGAAGGCGATGAGGCCAGCGCCGAACGTCGCGGGCGGCGGCATAGCGTGATTTTTGAACCGCCGCGCGCCCCTCGCCTAGCGAAAACGTTGCGGGGGCCCGCGCCGGCGGTCCATAAGAGCACATGAGCACACGCGAGTTCGACATCATCGTTTTCGGCGCGACCGGATTTACAGGTCGCCTGGTCGCTGAACACTTGATCAAGACGTATGGCGCCGGCGGCGCGGTGAAATGGGCCATGGCCGGACGCGATCCCGCAAAACTCGAAGCCGTTCGCGCCGAGATCGGCGCGC
>DDSN01000112.1:22614-26039 GCA_002343395.1 Hyphomonadaceae bacterium UBA2389
CGACGCCGCCGCGCTCGACGCGCTCGTGACGCGCGCCAGCGTGATTATCACCACGGTCGGCCCCTACCAACTGTACGGCGAGCCGCTGGTGGCGGCGTGCGCGCGCACGGGCACGGACTATGTCGACCTCTGCGGCGAGCCCGCGTGGATGGCGGCGATGATCGCCAAGTACGAAGCACAAGCCCAGCAGAGCAGCGCGCGCATCGTGTTCTCCTGCGGCTTCGACTCGATCCCGTTCGATGGCGGCGTCTGGTTCCTGCAGCGCGAGGCGATGCGCCGATTTGGCAAGCCAGCGCCTCGCGTACGCGGGCGGGTACGCAAAATGAAAGGGACGTTCTCCGGCGGCACCATGGCGTCGATGCTAGCGACGCTGGAAGCGGGCCGGCGCGATCCGTCCATCGTCCGCACGATGACCAACCCCTACGCGCTGGTGTCCGATCCTCCGCAAACACGCCAACCGCGCGGCGACAGCGTTGTGCATGATGAGGGCGTGGGCTGGTCCGCGCCGTTTGTGATGGCGGCGATTAACACCAAGAACGTACACCGCTCGAACGCCCTGCGCGGTTATTCCTATGGACGCGACTTCAGCTACGATGAGATGCAGCTGATGGGCGATGGGCCGGCTGGCGAGAAGCGCGCCAAGGCCGCGCTCGGCCAATCGCGCATGCAAATGGCGCTGCTCGCCTTCGCGCCAACGCGCGCGGTGCTCCGGCGCTTTGCGCTGCCAAAACCGGGGCAAGGCCCCAGCAAGCACGAGCGCGAAACGGGCTTCTACGACGTGCTGTTCGTCGGCGATGTCGATGGCCAGACGCTGCGTGTCGGCGTGAAGGGCGACAAGGACCCCGGCTATGGCTCCACTTCGAAGATGCTCTCCGAAGCCGCGCTCTGCCTGAAGGATACGCCGCGCGAACAAACCCCGGGCGGCATCTGGACCCCCGCCGCCGCGATGGGCGACGCGCTTATTGCACGGCTTCAGGAGAAGGCGGGGCTGAAATTTGAGGTGGAGGGGTGATTATGTACAGGCCCTTGCTTACCGTTGCCGTTGTCGGTGCCCTCTTGAGTTGTGGCGCGCCTGAGACGCCAACTTTCGTGGGCAGCTTGGCGGTCACGTCGTTTCCGCTCTCCCTTGATGCGCAATGCGGCGTCGGGCTGGCGAGGTTGTACGATGAGTGCGGGTCGCAGAGGGTCATATTGGAGCAAGCGCTAGCAGAAGCGCGCGCGACCAATCGTGTCGTGCTCGTTAACTACGGCGCTGGTGTATTTGGTGCCATGTATTCGATGCCCACGTGAGAGGTGGGACTAGCCGATTTCGCTATCCCGTCGAAGGCCAAGATGTCTCCTTAGTGGAGCGGTCCTCCGGGGATCCGCGCGCTGACGCTCGCAGGCTAAACGAGTTCGTCTCGCACAACATTGTGGTCGTGCATATCGAAGGCGACAATGCACCCGATGGTCGTGAGGTGCTCGATATCACAAACGCCTCGGAGCACTTCAGCGAATACTATCCCTTCGTCTTTACCTTAACGCCAGAAGGTCAATTCGCGGCATTGTTCGACCACCAAAGAGCGGAAGTGCGCCGCGACACGGCGGACTGGTATCGCGGGTATGATAGGCGAGCGCTTTTCGAAGAACTCTCACGCATGGTGAGCGAAGCACGCGCGGCGTCTTCCGATCTACAGACGCCTGATTAACTCAACCCCGCGCAAAACCGCTGGATCCGCGCGCAGGCGTCCTCCAATTCCGCGTTAGACGTCGCGTACGAGATGCGAAACGCCGGGCCCAAGCCAAACGCCGTACCATGCACGACGGCGACGCCCTCCGCCTCCAACAGCTCGAGCGCGAACGCTTCGTCGCTCTCGATGACCTTGCCCGAAGGCGCGCGCTTGCCGATCAGCGCCGCGCACGACGGGTAGACATAGAACGCGCCCTCCGGTGTCGGGCACTTCAAGCCATGCGCCTGGTTGAGCATCGACACGACAAGATCGCGCCGCTCCTGAAACAGCGTCTTGTTCCTCGGAATGAAATCCTGCGTCCCGTTCAACGCCTCGACGCTGGCCCATTGCGAAATCGAACTCGGGTTCGAGGTCGTCTGGCTCATCACCGAAGCCATCGCCTTGATCAGCCATTCGGGTCCGCCAGCATAGCCGATGCGCCATCCGGTCATCGAATAGGCTTTGGAGACGCCGTTCATCGTCAGCGTGCGCTCGTAGAGGCGCGGCTCGACCTGAGCGATCGTGTTGAACGCGAAGTCGCCGTAGGTCAGGTGCTCGTAGATGTCGTCGGTGATCACCAGCACATGCGGAAAGTCGAGCAACACCGCCGCCAGCGCGTTGAGCTCGTCGCGCGTGTACGCCGCGCCCGATGGATTGGACGGCGAGTTCAGCAGCACCCACTTTGTATGCGGCGTGATCGCCTTCGCGAGCACGTCCGGCTTAAGCTTGAATCCCTCCTCGAGCCGCGTTTCCGCGAAAACGGGTGTGCCCCCGCAGAGCAGCGCCATGTCGGGATAGCTCACCCAATAAGGCGTGGGGATCACCACTTCGTCGCCCGGATTGAGGGTCGCCATGAAGGCGTTGAAGATCACCGGCTTGCCGCCCGGCGACACATTGATTTGAGCGCGCGAATAAACCAGCCCATTCTCGCGCTTGAACTTGGCGACGATCGCGTCCTTCAACTCCGGGATGCCGTCGACGTCAGTATATTTGGTCTTGCCTTCGCGCATGGCGCGGATGGCGGCGTCCTTGATGTTCTCCGGGGTGTCGAAATCCGGCTCGCCTTGCGATAGCGCGATGCAGTCGCGGCCCGCGGCCTTCAGCGCGCGCGCCTTGGCGCTCATCGCAAGTGTGGCGGACGGCTTTACGCGCTTCAGGGCGCTGGAGACTTGGCTCATGTCGATTCCTCGCGGGACGCACCGTAATCGACTTGTCGCGCCCTTGCCCAGCGCCCAAACGCAAAGCGGCCCGGCGTTTCCGCCGGGCCGTGTCCTTTTGGACGTTTCCTACCCTTGCTTACTCAGCGGCGGCCGGATTACCCAAACGCGCGTCCTCGGCGCGCTCAATCGCCAACTGCGCATCGCGTTCGGCTGCGAGCTTCTGGTAGCGACGCAGCTGCCCGCCCGTACCCGCTGGGATGAGGCGGCCGACGATGACATTTTCCTTGAGGCCTTCGAGCGTGTCCGACTTGCCGTAAGACGCAGCTTCGGTGAGCACACGCGTCGTCTCCTGGAACGAGGCCGCGGAGATGAACGACCGCGTTTGCAGCGACGCCTTGGTGATGCCGAGCAGCATCGGCTGCGCCGTCGCGCCCTTAAGGCCAAGCTCTTTCACGCGCTTGTTTTCGTCCTCAAGATCGAGCGCTTCCACCGCTTCCCCTTTCAGGAATTCGGTGTCGCCCGCCTCCATGACCTCGACCTTCTGCAGCATCTGGCG
>DDSN01000081.1 GCA_002343395.1 Hyphomonadaceae bacterium UBA2389
AGCCCGAACGTCATCCACATGAGCGAGCCCGTCCGCGCCCAGGTGATCAGATCGTCCGCCGCGGCGACCAAAAAACCCTTGTCGGCAAGCTGGTTGGAAAGGCCGGTGTAAAAGGGATCGTCCTCGCGGACGGGAAAGCCTGTTTCCGTCATGGGCGCCTGCGGGTCAGTAGCGAGTAGTCAGTAGTCAGTAGCACGTTCAATCGTCCTCCGCCGATCGCTGAATCGACCGGATGTAGGCCCGCAGCATCTTGCCCAACTCGTCGCAACGCGACAGCAGAGACGCCAAGGTATCGGAGTCTCCGAAGCCCACACGCTCACACAGCAACAAGTGGGTCTCCAATTCCTTGGTCGACCCCTGCGACACCCTCAAAAAATTGACAAAACTACCCGTGCTTTCGCGACCGTAACCCTCAGCGATATTCGCGGCAATGGAAACCGAGGCCCGCTGGATTTGGCTGGACATTCCGTACACTTCGCTCCTCGGGAAGTCGCGTGTCAGGGTGTAGCAGCCCTCCGCGATGTCCATCGCCAGCTGCCATACCTTCAGGTCGCGGTATGAATTGATGTCGCCCACCGAAATCCTACTGACTACTGACCACTCCCTACCGACTTCCCCTCACTCCCATTCGAGCGCGCCCTTCTTCCATTCGTAGATGAAGCCAACCGTCAGCACGCCCAGGAACGCCATCATCGACCAGAAGGCAAACGGCGCGATGTCCGCTGGCATGTCGGTCAGGGTCAGAGCCCACGGAAACAAGAACGCCACTTCAAGATCGAAGATGATGAAGAGGATCGAGACGAGGTAAAAACGTACGTCGAACTTCATCCGCGCGTCATCGAAGGCGTTGAATCCGCACTCATAAGCGGAGACTTTCTCCTTGTCGGGCGATTTCGGCGCGACCACCCAGGCCGCGACCAAGAACCCCGCGCCCATCACGATCGCAAGCGCGAAGAAGATCAGGATCGGCAGATAGTCGGTAAGGTCGAGACCCATGCGCGCCACCTAAAGGCTGTCGGGCCGCCACGCCATGGAGCCTGGCGCCGCAGCCGCGAAATCGGCGCGGACGCTAGTCGGCGTCGCGGCGCAAGGCAATGGGCGCTTAGAGCCCCGCCAACCGCCGGCCACAAGGGCCAAGGCCGGGTCCGCCGTTCTGCTGGGCAGCAGCGAGGTTCAACTGGCGGAAGCGCACAGTCCGCGCGCCTTGCGGCATCCAGCTCAGGACGCGCCGGCCCTGCGCATCTTCGATTTCATAGGCGATTTCCACAGTGGGGTTGCCGATTTCGCCGCCGCGCCGGCCGATGAGCCGCATCCCATCGCGCAAGCCCGCGCGCCAAGCGGGCCCATCCACGACCGTGCCCGCGATGATGTTGTCCGCGGCCAGGGTCGCCTGGACATCGAAGCCGCGATGGAATTCGGGCTGCTCCACCCAGGCAAGGTCGCCACAGACCCCGAAGGCATCTTCCGGAATTGGCGCCGCCTCGCCGCGCTCCACCAGCCGCGCCAGATCGGCGCTAATGTCCAAGCGAGCCACCCTGCGCATCGCTCGCGCGAGCAGATCCACGGCCCGCGCCCGCGGTTCGCGGCGCGCCCGCGCCTGCATCCACAATAGCACGTCGTCAAAGTCCTTCCGCCCGCGCGTCGCGGCGCGGACCTGGGCGTCCCAGTAGGTCGCCAACAACATGCCGCGACGATAGGGAAGATCGCTCACGTCGCGATCATTCCAATAGTCGGTCAGGATGCGCGCATTCGGCGCCTCGTGCACCGGCGAAAGGTCATAGTCGCGCAGATATTCGTTGAACACGGAAGCGAAATCGCCCTCGCGCCACAGGCCCGAACGCATGAGTGTGCGCATCATCGCCCAATCGGTGAACCCTTCCGATAGCCAATAGTCCTGAGCCTCGTTGGGCGAATCGTTCAGGCGGCCGATCCGCCGCGGCACCCAGGTGTGCATCATCTCATGCGCCAGCGTACGGTCGAGCGTCTCGGGTGGGGCGTTGGCGGTGGCAAAGAAGGCGAAACCGTCGCCGCGCCCGGTGCCGCCAACGGAAATCGAGCCGGGGTTCTCCGGCGCCTCGGCGATAATCGTGACCATGTAGGCCCCGAGGTCGGCGCCCCAATACGTTCGCTGCGCATTGGCGATGTTTGTGAAGCTCTCGCGCCACCCGTTGTCGTCGCGTGCATCCACCGCGCCGTGGATCGCCAAGCGCGCGCCCCCGCCGGCGTCCACGATACGCACGTTGCCGCCGATCGTCGTGCTTTCGATCAGGTCGCCGAAAACCAGGCGACGTCCGAAGCGCGCATGCTCCGCGTCTGAGGCGAACGCGGCGCCTTCGGGAAGCCCTGTCACCGCGAATTCCGCTGGCGTATCCGTCGAAATGTGGCTCGGTTGGGCGATCATGGCGTCGCCCAACGCAAAGAAATAGTCCGGCTCAATGCGCACGCGATAGTCGTTGCCCGCCCCGCCGCGCCGCGACGCCGACCCGTCGTCGACCACGCGGTAACGCACGTTGACCGTCGCGTTCGGCGCATGGCGCAAAAGGCGTGTCCATTCGTTCGGACCCGTAGAGATCTCCGCATCGGCGCTGAGGTCGCGGATCGCCCGATAAAGGGCGACCTGCCCGCCCCAATCGTTGGGAAGACGCAGTTCCGTTTCGCCGTCCGCGTCTCCACGAAAGCGGAGATGCAATTCAAGTGCGGTGTAGCGCCCCGCTTCTAGGACTGGGCGCAACTCCAGAGCCACGGGCTCCTGTTGCGGCGGGGCCGCAGCCGCCAGCGCCACGCACATCACAATGATAGAGAAAGGCTTCAGCATGCCGCGCCGATACAACGCCAATATTACTGGCTTGTTTCAACGCAATGGCGCGAGTGACGGGGCTCGAACCCGCGACCTCCGGCGTGACAGGCCGGCNNGCGCTCTAACCGACTGAGCTACACCCGCGTTCGTTGTGCGCGAGGGCGGGGAGTTAGGCCAAGGCGCGGGCCTGGTCAAGGCTGGAGCATTTTCCGACGAAGAGGACGCCGGTTCGGCGTAAGAAAATGCGATCAAAAAACCTAGAGCCCCGATCCGATTCAATCGGAGCGGAACAGGCTCAGCATCGGCATGGTGGGCGATGAGGGGATCGAACCCCCGACCCTCTCGGTGTAAACGAGACGCTCTACCGCTGAGCTAACCGCCCGGAAGGGCTGCCTCTTAAGCGCGTGCGCGCTCCGGCTCAACCCTGCTCGCCAGCTTGATTGCTGTTCATCCCCGCGAAAAAGGCGGCGGCTTCATCGCTCCAGCCCCCGGTGGTTTCCTCCTTCAGCCCTTCCCCAAACTTGACCCAGGGCAGGCGACTCTCGACGCCGAACTGGACCTCGACGGGCGCGGCCGCTGGCTCATCCAAGGAACCGATCGTCACGTACATTTTCGCATCCGGTCGATTGTAGGTGAAGCCGAGCGGCGTGCCGCAATCGCGGCAAAACGGGCGGCTCGCCAGGTTCGAACTCGCGAACACGCCCGGCTCGCCCTTGGTCCAGGCAAAGTCCGCCTTCGGCGCGCCAGCGAGCGCGGCGAACAGTCCGCCCGTCGCGCGTTGGCACATTCGGCAATGGCACACGTGCGCGCCCTGCGGCGCGACATAAAGCGCGTACCGCACCGCTCCGCACTGGCACCCGCCTGTCGCAACGGCGTCTTTGACTTCACGCATAAGGTCCCTCTAACACCCGAACCAAGAATGGCAATGCAGCGCCGGACAACCCCATGAACACCATCGCAGCGGCGGCGCTTGAAGGCGTCCGTGTTCTTGATCTTTCGCGCGTGCTCGCCGGCCCATGGGCGACGCAAATTCTCGGCGACTTCGGCGCGGAGATCATCAAGGTCGAAAAGCCCGGCGTCGGCGACGACACCCGCGGCTGGGGCCCGCCCTTCCTCGCGCGCGCCGAGGGCGGCCACGGCGACGCCGCCTATTATCTCGCCGCTAACCGCAACAAACGATCCGTCACCATCGATTTCGCCAAACCCGAGGGCGCCGATCTCGTGCGCCGACTGGTTCCGAAGTGCCATATCCTGGTTGAGAACTTTAAGACTGGAGGTCTGAGGAAGTACGGCCTCGACTACGACGCCGTCGCCAAACTCAATCCCGCGATCGTATACTGTTCAATCACCGGCTTTGGGCACACCGGCCCTTACGCCAAGCGCCCCGGATACGACTACATCATTCAAGGGATGGGCGGGCTGATGAGCCTGACCNNCTCTTCACCGGCATGTACGCGCTTTCCGCCATTCTCGCGGCTTTGCGTCACGCTGAGCGGACCGGCGTCGGCCAACACATCGACGCAAGCTTGCTGGATTCGCAAATCGCCACGCTCGCCAATCTTGGCGCGAGCTACCTCGTCTCCGGCGAAAAACCAGTGCGCCTCGGCAATCAGCACGCCTCGATCGCACCCTACCAAGTGCTCGCCACCAAGGACGGCCATATCATCCTGGCGGTCGGCAATGACGGGCAGTTTCGCGACTTCTGCACGGCGTGCGGCGAAGCGCTGGCCGACGATCCGCGCTTCGCAACAAACGAGGCGCGCGTCATTCACCGCGCCGACCTGACCGCCGCCTTGAAGCCGATCATGGAGAAACGCACGACGGCTGAATGGGTGGCGGCGTTGGAAGCCGCCGAAGTGCCGTGCGGGCCAATCAACACGCTCGATCAAGTTTACGCCGATCCGCATGTGATCGCACGCGGCGCGGTTGAATCCGTAACACGAGCGGACGGCGCTCGCGTGCGCCTCGCCGCCAACCCCTTGCGCATGAGCGCGACGCCCCCGCGCACCACACGGGCGCCCCCGCTGCTCGGTCAGGACACCGATTCGGTCTTGAGCGAGTTGCTCGGCGCGGACGCCGCTCAGTGCGCGGCCTGGCGGGCGGCGAAGATCGTCTGAATTGGTCGGGGCGGCGGGATTCGAACTCGCGACCCTTAGCTCCCAAAGCTAATGCTCTACCAGGCTGAGCTACACCCCGACTTGGCCGCGCGGTCTGCCACGTGCTCGCGCATCCGGCAACGGTTAACCCTCAGAGAAAATGCGATGCCGGACACGATCGCCGGCCTCGATGCCCAGTTCGCGCGCGCGGCCGCCGCGAATTTCGAGCACGCCACGGGTGAGCCCGGCGGCTGGGATGCCCTCTTCGGAAAAGGGCGTCGTGCGTTCGGCGATATTCAAGATACGCCCATCCACGCCGATGAAGATGATATCCAGCGAGATGACCGTGTTGCGCATCCAGAAGCTGGCGTATTCGGGCTCCTGAAAGTGAAACAGCATGCCCTGGTCGTCGGCCAGGCTCTGGCGGAACATCAGGCCGCGCGCACGCTCCTGTTCGTCGTCGGCGATCTCCACCGAAAAACGCACCGGGCCATTGGCGGTTTCGATGCTCAGGTCCTCAAAGGCGGCGCCGGCTTCGGCGGGCTCAGGCGCCCGCTCACTTTGGGCGCAGGCGCCCAACGCCAAGACGATCGTCATGCCCACCGCGCGCACCATGCTGATCAAGGCCATGTCAGGCTTTTCCGTAAGTTTGACAGCAGGCGTTCTAGCACGCGGCGGCGGGCGAGAAAGTGGCAGGCCCTAGGGGAGTCGAACCCCTCTTTTCAGGTTGAAAACCTGACGTCCTAACCGATAGACGAAGGGCCCGCGGAACCGCCGTTTCGCGGGGAACCGGCCATATAGAGGGGCTCGACCGCGCTGGCAAGCGGGCCGTGCGCCGGGGCGGCGCAAGTCACGCCTTCGCCAGGTCCACGATCTCCACTTCGGCCCGGGTGTTTCCGTTCCACTCGTTCTTCTTCACACGCACCGCCGCGTGGTAGGTCGCGTCGCGCTTCATCAGCGCTTCGCCAAGCGGACCTTTCATGGCGCGGAAGGCGATGCCGCCAACCTTGCCGCCGCGCGCGTCCTCGAGCGTGAAACGAACGTGGTCTTCCTTGACGATCTTGGCGAAAGCGACGCGCACATCCGGCAACGCAAAAATTGGCTCTGGGTGACCTTGCCCATAGGGACCGATGCGATCGAGCGCGTCGATCAACGAAAAATCCAACGCGCCGATCGCGCCTGTAGCGTCAATGGACAGGGCGCGCGCCTCGCCTTCAGCGGCGGCGAGTTCGCCCGCGAGACGCTCCGACAAGAAATCCTTCAACGGCTCGACACGATCCCATTCCACGGTCAAACCCGCAGCCGCCGCGTGCCCGCCGCCATTGATGAGCAGTCCCGCCTCTTTCGCGGCCGCGACCGCAGCGCCGAGATTGACGCCCGGCGTCGAGCGTCCGGACCCTTTCGCGGGCTCGTGTTCATTGACGCCGCCGAGCACAATCGTGGGCTTCAGCAGTTTGTCCTTCAGCCGTCCGGCCGCGATGCCGATGACGCCCGGATGCCAATAGTGCGAACCGACAATGACGACCGCGCGCTTTTCCGCTTCGGCGATGGCTGCTGTCTCCGCCTCGGCCAGCATTTCGGCTTCGCGCTGACGCCGCTCCTGGTTGAGCGCCTCAAGCGTCGCGGCCAGTTCGCGCGCTTCCTCGGGGTCCTCGGTTGAGAGCAGCCGCGTTGCGAGCGAAGCATCGCCTACACGTCCGCCTGCATTGATGCGCGGGCCGAGCACGAAGCCAAAATCATAAACACTCGCGTGCCCTTTGCGGCCGGCGTTTTCCGCCAGCGCGGCAAGTCCAATATTCTTGCCGTTGCGCAGCACCTTCAGCCCTTGCGCGACAATGGCGCGATTGAACCCCGTCAACGGCGCCACATCGCACACGGTGCCGATCGCGGCGAGATCGAGCGTGTGGAGCGGATCGGGCAAATTGTTCGATCCGATCGAGCCGCGACGGCGCGCCTCGCGATTGATCGCGGCCAGCGCCACCAATACCACGCCCGCGGCCGTTAGGTGACCCTGACGGGACGGACAGTCGAGGCGATTGGGATTGACAACAGCGCGCGCGCGCGGCGGCGGGCCGCTCATTAGATGATGATCCAGCACGACGACGTCGAGGCCCAAGTCCGCGGCGGCGTTAAGCGGTCCCTCGGCGGCTGCGCCGCAGTCCACCGTGATGACGAGATCCGCGCCCTCCGCCTTCAGCCGTTCGAACGCGAGCGCAGATGGTCCGTACCCCTCCTTCATGCGGTCGGGCACATAGATCAGCAACTCACGCCCGCGTGCGCGAAAGTATCGGACAAGTTGCGCCGCCGAGGAGCCGCCATCGACATCGTAATCTGCGAACACCGCCGTACGCCGCCCGAGCACGATCGCATCCTCGATCACCCGCGCAGCTTCATCCATGTCGGCGAACGAAGAGGGATCGGGGAAGTGCGTCTTCAGCGTCGGCTCCAGAAACGCTTGCGCGTTCTCCAGCGTAACCCCGCGAGAAGCCAGCAGGCGCGCCGCGATCTCGGGCAGCGTAAAGCGCCGACGCAGCGCCTCAACCAAGGCGAGATCGGCCTCGCGCGCGCGCCAACGGCGATTGGTCAGCGACCTCTCGACGCCTAAGAAGGCGCCGCCGCTCGCCGAGCGCATGGAAACCGCCGCTGCTTGACCCATGAGGGTTGAGGCTAGCGTGATTCGAGGGGGCGTAATCGGCCGGCGATGCTGGGACTATTCCGACGCCGCGTTAGCCGCGGTCCGAGTGCGATACGCTTCGAGCATCTCGCGCCGCACCTGATCCACGCTTTCACGCAATTGAGGACGCTCCGTCGCGCTTTGCTGGACATAATAGGACAGGCGGCTTGTGTCGCCTCCTTTCAAGCTCGCGAGATATGGCAACTCAAACTCAATCTGATCGCGAACCTTGGCGGTATCGCTTTCATCGTCGATTTCACCTGCTGTCAACGCCCACACATACATCAATTGCAGGTCGCGCAACCGCACAGCATACGGTTGCTGTCCCTCAACCGAATTGGCGTTGATGATGGCCTCGATAACCTGCTCGTTCGAACGCTGGCGCGCCTCCGCCGCGTCACGCGCGATGCCATTGTTGCTCAGCGCTTCCGCGATGATCAGGCGTAAGCCCGCTTCCGTGCAAGGCGCGCCGTAACGCTGCACGGCCTCGATCGACTGCCGGGCGATATCGAGAGCGACCGCGCTCGTGACGGTGCTTTTCACGCGGCCGTCGTCCTCGCGATAGTCGGCGAACGGCGGCGCGTCGCCTTCAGAGGCTTCCATGCGCAGCACGACCCGCTCGCGCAACGCACCCACGGAATCGGTTAGTAACAAAAATCGCTCGGTGCTGCCGCTGATCGAGTTGAATGAATTCTGCGTGGCCGACAGTCCGGTCGCCCAGATTGTCGGGGAGTTGGAGATTGTCGCCGCGACGGTGGCTGTGTCGAAGAAGTTGTTGGCGAGATCACGCCCAAACGTGGTTTGACCATCCACCGATGCGAGTGTTTGCATGAAGCTTTCGCACTGGGAGCGCATCGCCAAACGGCCAACGTGATAGAATTCCTCGGCCCGCTCGAAGACCGCCTTGGCGCGCTCGGACTCCCCCAAACGCGCCGTCGTCGCCGAGGGATTGATGAGGTCGCCGATCGCGCGAACGAGCCGATCGCGTGCGTCGAAACCGGAGCTGGCCAATCTGCCCGCCGGCCGGCCGTCATCGTATTCGGTGCGAACCGGGCTCTCATCGAGGCCTGCCCAATCCCGCGTCGTATTGCCGATTGTCTCGCACCCCGCGGCCGCCACCAAAGCGGGCGCGAGCGCCCAAGCGCGCTTCCAGGTTTCCATGACTCCCCCCATTTTTCCCGACGCGTCAGCTCCATGCGCGCCTTGGGGAGCAGCCTATGATACCGTTTCGGATACGCAACCAAAAAGCGAGTGTGTAACGAAGAATTCGCTCGCCCTGTGCGCGTCAGCGCCCCGACGCCGTCCGAGCCGCGCGGAACTCGGCGTTCTCGCGCCATTGCGGCCATTCCTCGCCGTCGATGAGACGCCGCCCCACCGCGTGGAGCGCGGCTAAATCCTGCACCCCGCCCGACATGTCCCAGTCCGCGGTCAGTTCATCCGAGGGCTTATGATAATTGTTGGCGGTGTAAGCTGCGTTCAACGCCTGACCTCGTTCCACCCCGCCGTCGACCATGTCGATGCCGTTCGATGTGTACAACACTGGAATGCCAATCTGGGCGAGGTGCAGATGATCCGAGCGGTAGAAATAGCCTGCCTCGGGCGATGAATCCGGCGCCACGCGGCGCCCCTGCGCCGCAAGCGCTTGCGTGAAGATGTCATCCAGTTCGCTCTTGCCGAAACCAACGACCTCGACGTCGTGCGTGGGGCCGGCGTTGTTGATGCCATCCATGTTGATCGCGGCGACGGTGTCGCGCGCGGGAAAAACCGGGTGTTGCGAATAGTAGAGCGCCCCGAGCAAACCTTGCTCTTCCGCCGTGAGCGCAATGAAGGCGACCGATCGTGCTCCGGCGCCTTCGCTGGCGAAGCGGCGGGCAAGCTCGACAAGCGCGGCCGTTCCAGTGGCGTTATCAAGCGCGCCATTGCAGATGTCGTCGCCGTCAATCGCCGGACAATGCCCCAAATGATCCCAGTGCGCGGAGTACATCACGACTTCGCCCGCCCGCTCGCGGCCTGGCAAGACGGCGACGACATTGTTGGTCGTGCGCTGCTCAACGCGCGTTTCGAGCGTCATCGACGCCGTGAGGTTCATCCGCACCGCGCGGAAGCCAGGACGTTGCGCGCGCGCCTTCAATTCGGCAAAATCAAGCCGAGCGCGGCGGAAGGTCTCCATCGCCACATCGTTGTTCATCCAGCCCTCGAAGCCAGCGCGGCTCGCGCCCCGATCAGAGCGCACCACATCCCAGCGCGCGCTGCCGGTCGAGGATTGGATGACCGCCCAGGGATAGGCCGCGGGCGCGGTTTCATGAATGATGATCGCGCCAGCCGCGCCTTGGCGGCCCGCTTCCTCGAACTTGTAGGTCCAGCGGCCATAATAGGTCATCGCGCGCCCACCGAAGCCGCGATCGTCGCCGGTTTCAAAGTCGGGGTCATTGATGAGGATGACCGCGATCTTGCCGCGCATGTCGACGCCAGCATAGTCGTTCCAACCAAGTTCCGGCGCATTGACGCCGTAACCTACGAAAACGAGCGGCGCGTTTTCGATCGCCACCACCGGATCGAGCCGCCGCGTCCACGCCGAGAACTGCGTCGCATAGGCATACTGCATTGCGCCGTCGCGACCGGTGATGGTCAAGGTCGGCGAATTCGTCAGCGTCGCCGCGACAAGCGGCGTCTCTTGCAGCCAGGATCGCGATCCGTCCGCACGCGTCACGCCCGGTTGCAGACCGGCGCCCGCGAACGCGCGCTGGAGATACTCGATCGTCAACCGCTCGCCGTTCGTGCCGGGCGCGCGCCCCTCGAACTCATCGGAAG
The DNA here is from genome assembly GCA_002343395.1 of Hyphomonadaceae bacterium UBA2389. Lineage (GTDB taxonomy): Bacteria > Pseudomonadota > Alphaproteobacteria > Caulobacterales > Aquidulcibacteraceae > Vitreimonas. Next base: position 10,379 of record DDSN01000081.1, read on the forward strand.
CCAATACCCGCACATGCTCGATCAACGCATCCGCGGAGAGCGGCGCATGCGCGAACGCGGGAACGGCAGGCGCCGCTGGAGGCTGATCGGCGGTAGCGCAAGCCGTGAGCGAAAACAAAGCCGCCGCCCAGATATGCCGCAAGGTCATGTGTTGTTTCCCCGAAATCCAGGAACGCAACTTAGACGCCTTGCCGCCGCCGGCTCAAGCTCAAGAGGTCACGCCCAGTTTCTTTTGCAGATCGGTGGACGAGGTCGTGTAGAGAAACACCAGCCGCTCGCCCGGGCGCGCGATTTTGAAAGCCGCCTGAGCCATCAGCGCGCCCTCATGGAAGCCGCACAGGATGAGCTTCAGCTTGCCCGGATAGGTGTTGATGTCGCCGATGGCGAAAACGCCCTTCTCGGAGGTCTCGAACGTCTCCGTGTTCACCGGGATCAGGTTCTCATGCAGGTTGAGGCCGAATTCCGCGATCGGCCCAAGCTTCATGGTGAGCCCGTAGAAGGCGAGCAAATCGCTGCACGGAATCGTGTAGACGCCTTTCTCCTTGCTCTGGCATTGCAGCGCGCTCAGCTGACCATCGGCGCCGACAACGCCTTTGATGTCGGCGATTTCCAGCCGCACCTTGCCCTGCGCCACCAGCGCGCGCATGCGCTCCACCGAGTGGGGAGCGGCGCGGAAATCGTCGCGCCGATGGATCAACGTCACCGTTTTCGCGAGCGGCTGCAGATTGAGCACCCAATCGAGCGCGCTATCGCCGCCGCCCGCGATCACGAGATCGCGTCCGCGGAAGCGCTCCATCTGCCGCACGGCGTAGAAAACCGATTTGCCTTCATACGCCTCGATGCCGTCGATCTTCGGCTTGCGCGGCACGAACGATCCGCCGCCCGCTGCGATCACCAAAACGGGCGCTGCAATCGTCGTGCCCAATTCCGTGCGCAGTTTGAACTTGCCGTCGGCCAAGCGCTCCAAACCTTCCGCCATCTGCGCGAGATGGAAAGTCGGCGAGAACGGGGCGATCTGCGCCATCAGCGCATCGGTGAGCCCCTGGCCGGTCACCACCGGCAGGCCGGGGATGTCGTAGATGGGCTTCTCGGGATAAAGCTCGGCGCATTGACCGCCAGGGCGATCCAGCACATCGACCAGGTGCGCCTTGAGCCCGAGCAGTCCCAATTCAAAAACCGCGAACAGGCCGACCGGTCCGGCGCCGACGACGATCACATCGGTGTCATAGTGGGCGCCCGCCGGGGCGGATTGAACTTTTGAGGAAACGCCTTCCATGCCGCACTCCGTTGTCGGCATGGGTTTAGCGCGCCAACGTCGCGGCGTCTGCCCGCTTGACCTGCGTTGCGGCGTCGCTGCCCTGGACAAGGCGCGCGCCGGCGCCGCCGTGGCGCGCGCCGCGGCGTGAGGCGGTCAGGTTTTGGCTGCGCGCGCGGTCAGGAAGTGTTGGCGGCGAGCGGCGCGGGAAGACGCGGATCGCGCGGCGCAAGCGGCGGCGCTTGTTTGCGCGTGAGGGTCGGCCGGCGGCGCGTCAGGCCGCAGGGCAAACGCCGCAGAAGCCGCGCCATCAGCGCATCCGCGCCTTCGCGCAATGCATCGATACGCGTGCGCACATCGCGTGAGCGAAACCTGCGCCGCAGCTTTGCGCCCAACACCGCGCGCATGAACCCGACTTCGGGTCGCCGACGCGCGTGCATGCGGCGCACGTTGTGACGCAGACGCGGCGCGCCGCGCATGAGCGCGATGTCG
>DDSN01000054.1 GCA_002343395.1 Hyphomonadaceae bacterium UBA2389
TGGGCTGGGCGATGGCGTCGGCGTATTCGGGCGATGTTCGCATTGCGTCGACTTGGCTCGGCGAAGGCTCGACGGCGGAGGGCGATTTTCACGCGGCGATGACGTTCGCGAACGTCTACCGCGCCCCCGTCATCATCAACGTGGTCAACAATCAATGGGCGATCAGCTCGTTTCAAGGCATAGCCGGAGGCGAGAACACAACCTTCGCGGCGCGCGGCGTCGGCTACGGGGTCCCGCCGTTACGCGTCGACGGCAACGACTTTTTGGCGGTGTACGCGGTGACGCAATGGGCGGCCGCGCGCGCGCGCGCCAATCTCGGGCCAACGCTGATAGAGCATTTCAGCTATCGCGCCGGGCCGCACTCCACGAGNNGCGACGATCCCGCGCGCTACAGGCCCGCTGATGAAGCGCGCAGTTGGCCGCTCGGCGATCCCGTCGAGCGACTACGCGACCACCTGGTCGCGCTCGGCGAGTGGAGCGAGGAACAGCATCGCCAGGCGCAGGAGGACGCGGTTGAAGCGGTTCGCGCCGCTGGCCGCGAGGCGGAGAAGATCGGGGTGCTGAGCGCGGGCAGCGCCCACCCGCCAAGTTCAATCTTCGAGGATGTCTACAAGGACATGCCGTGGCACCTGCAACGCCAGCGCGACGAAGCAGGGAGCTGACCAATGGCGAGCATGACCATGATCCAGGCGCTCAATTCGGCGCTTGACGTGATGATGGAACGCGATCCGAACGTGNNGGCGGCGTGTTCCGCGTCACCGAGCATCTTCAGAAGAAGTACGGTCCGAAGCGCTGCTTCGACGCGCCCATCAACGAGTGCGGAATCGCCGCCACCGCGATCGGCATGGCGGTTTACGGACTTCGGCCGGTGATAGAGATCCAGTTCGCGGATTACATGTATCCCGCGTACGATCAGCTCGTCTCGGAAGCGGCGCGCATTCGCTACCGCTCGGCAAACGACTTTACTGTGCCGCTGACCGTGCGCATGCCGTATGGGGGCGGCATTCGCGGCGGCCAAACCCACAGCCAAAGTCCCGAAGCGCTGTTTACGCACGTGGCGGGTTTGAAAACGGTGATTCCCTCAACACCGTACGACGCCAAAGGACTGCTGATCGCTGCAATCGAAGACGACGATCCCGTCATTTTCATGGAGCCGAAACGCATCTACAATGGGCCTTTTGACGGCTGGCCGGAGCGTCAAGTGCAGCCTTGGGCTAAGCACGCCGCGAGCGAAACGCCAGAAGGGTATTACAAAATTCCATTGGGCAAGGCGAACGTCGTGCGCGCGGGCGGCGATGTAACCGTGCTTGCGTACGGTACGATGGTTCATGTCGCGCGATCGGCTGCGGAGGAGAGTGGGATTGACGCCGAGGTGATCGACCTGCGCACGCTTTTGCCGGTCGATATCGAGACGATCGTGACGTCTGTCGCCAAGACGGGGCGTTGTGTGATCGTGCATGAAGCGACGCGCACATCCGGCTACGGCGCCGAACTCTCCGCGCTCGTCCAGGAGCATTGTTTTTATCAGCTGGAAGCCCCCATTCAGCGTGTCACCGGTTATGACACGCCCTATCCGCACGCCCAGGAATGGGATTATTTTCCAACCCCTCCGCGCGTCATCAAGGCGATGCGCCATGTGATGGAGGCCTGACGTGGGCCAGTATGTTTTCAAATTGCCGGATGTCGGCGAAGGCACCGCGGAGGCCGAAATCGTCGCGTGGCACGTGCGCGTCGGCGATGTCGTCAAGGAAGACGCTCCGTTGCTTGACGTGATGACCGACAAGGCTACGGTTGAGATGACCGCGCCGGTCACGGGGCGTATCGTTTCTATACACGGCGAACCTGGCGAGATGGCGCCAGTCGGCTCCACCATCGCGGTGTTCGAAACCGAGGCGGTCGATTCAGCGCCGCCGGAAGCGCCGAAGGCGACGCCCTTAAGCTCGCCGCCAGAGCCGAAGCCGCGCATCAAAGTGCCCGCCGGCGCGATGCCGCCGGGGTCGCAACCGGCGCCGAAGCCCGAAGCGCCCGCGACGACCCAAGCCGTGGCTCGTCCGGAGCCGCGAGAACCTGTCGTGCGAGAGGTAGGCCAAGCGCAGGCGTCGCCTGCGGTGCGCGCGCGAGCCCAAAAACTCGGCGTCGATCTCGCGCAAATTCGCGGAAGCGGCCCCGATGGGCGTATTACGCACGATGATCTCGACGCGGTGCTGGTTCCGACAGTCGGTGTTCGTCGCGCGACGGCGCTCGCGGAACGCAATGGAATTGAACCGGTGAAGGTCATCGGCTTGCGCCGCAAGATCGCGGAGAAGATGCAGGATGCCAAGCGCCGTATTCCGCACTTCGCATACGTAGAAGAGTGCGACCTCACCGAGCTCGAAGAGTTGCGCGCGCATTTGAACGCGACCAAACGCACTGAGCAACCCAAACTGACATTGTTGCCCTTTCTGATGCGCGCGTTGGTGCTGTCGTTGCCGGATTTTCCTCAAATCAATGCGCGCTTCGACGATGAACAGGGCGTTGTATACCGGCACGAGAACGTCGATATCGGCATCGCCACGCAAACCGACAATGGCCTGATTGTGCCGGTAGTGCGGCATGCGGAGGCGCGTGACGTTTGGGATTGCGCGGGCGAAGTGTCGCGGCTCGCCGCCGCCGTTCGCTCGAATACGGCGACGAAAGAAGAACTCTCTGGCTCCACCATTACGATCACGTCTCTCGGCGCGTTGGGCGGCATTGTGACGACGCCCGTGATCAATCACCCCGAAGTGGCGATCGTCGGCGTCAACAAGTTGGTTGAGCGGCCGGCGGTGAAGAACGGCCAGATCGTGGTGCGCAAGATGATGAACCTGTCCTCATCCTTCGATCACCGCGTGGTTGACGGTTACGACGCGGCGGCGTTCATTCAGCGCGTCAAGGGCATGCTGGAGCATCCCGCCGCACTCTTCATCGAGCGGTGATGTTTCTCATTTCGTTCCTCGCATTCCCGAGAACGTGACCAGCGTCATCTTCCCGCCGCGCTCTTGAGCGCTTAAGAGGGGGGCGGGACAAGCTAACCGAGGGCGCGCGCTGTGGCGCGTCCAAGTGAGGGGCGCGCCATGGCGGACGTGTTCATTTCCTACGCAAGCGAAGACCGGGATCGCGTCCGCCCGCTTGCGGAAGCGCTGATCGCGCGTGGCTTCAATGTTTGGTGGGATCGTGCGCTTGCGGCGGGCCAGGACTACGCCGCCATCATAGAGCGCGAACTGAAAGCCGCGAAAGCGGTGATCGTGGTGTGGACAAACGCGTCGGTCGCGTCGACCTTCGTGCGCGACGAAGCCGGGCGCGCACGCGACGAGGGCCGGCTCGTACCGGTCATGCTGGACCAAGTTGCGTTCCCGTTGGGCTTCGGCGCCTTCCAAGCGGAGGATTTCTCACGCTGGAATGGCGGCCAGCGCGCGGCGCAAATGCAGTTGTTGGAGGAAGTGCTGAAAGCCAAGCTCTCGGGCCGGGATATTGACGCCCACGTAATCGAGAGTCGGCGTCGCCGCCTCGGCGCGCGCATCCGCATCGTGTCCGTGCTTACCGTGATTGCGCTAATCATCGGCATCGCGGTGGGCGGCCGCTACCTGCTCAATCCGCCTGAACCGCAAACAGACTTGCGCGCCGAGCTTTTGCGCCTTCTTGAAGAAGGTACGCTCACGCCCGAGCAGGCGATCCAGCTCGCGCAAATTCTTGAATCGGGGGCGCTTGGCGAAGCGCAAAGCGTCGCCGCGAATTCCGAACACGGCTCGGCCTCGGTGTCGCCGGGCAATCGGACCGAGCCAGCGCCGAGCAGAAGCGACGACACCCAGCTCGCGTCTGTTTCCGAGAGCGAGTTCAGCGCTGACGCCCGCCAGATCTATCGCGAAGCGGCGCAAGCGTTGTTGGTGCATCCCGATGCGAGCGTGCGTCGCGCCGCGTTGGAGATGTCGAACCCTGATACGCGTGATCGCGCCATGCAGGCGATGTGGACCTACGCGCAGAGCAACCCCAACGATCCTCAGCGCGCGCAGATTTATCTGCTGTGTGGCGCGGTGGGCGAAGCCAACGACAATCCTTTGGGCCAACGCGCGCTCGAAATCGCGGCCAGCGCCGCGCCCAATGAAGCCAGCGTCTGGCGGATGCTGGCTCGTTCTTACGACCGGACGAACCGCGCAAACGAGGCCGCCGCTGTCGCATTGGTCTCGGAGGCCGCTGAAGCCACGGGTCAAGGGCAGCGCGATGTCGCGGAGCAACGTCTGCAGCAGGCGCTGCCGAACCTGACCGCGCCGGAGCTGCGCGCGCCTGTCGCGTCGGAGCTTGGCGAGATCGCGCAGGCGCGGGGCGATTGGACGTCCGCAAGCGCGCGCTTCGCCCAGGCTTATGACCTTCGCGAACAGAGCGTGGCGCAAGCGCCGAACGCGGCGCCCTCAGAGATGCTACAGGCGGATGCGCAGCAACTCGTTATCGCGCTTGACCGCTCTGGTCGTACGCGCGAGGCGTGCGAACGCCTTCGTCAGGCGCAGGAAGCGCATGATGTCGCGGCGCCCGATCAGGAGCTGCTCGATCGCTGCCAACGTGTGCTTCGCGCGCCGCTTAGAACCCGGGTGGAACTCGCGCCGCAACTGCGTCAACAGCGCGCGGTTCAACCCGCGCCCGCGCCGCCACCCGAGCAGCGAACGCCCTAGGGAACCGGTTTCAGAAAAAGCACTTTCGCGACGCCGTATGTTCGCTCGTCCAAGCTCTCGAAATCAGCGAGGGACGGGTTTTCGTCGGCGGCGCATTCGAAGACGATGAGTGCGTCCACCGTGATCCAACCGCCTTCGCGCAGGTGCGCCAGAGCGCGCTCGCCGAGGCCTTTATGGTAGGGCGGGTCCAGGAAAATGAGGTCGAACGGCTCTCCTAGGCCGGCCGGCTTCACCCCCAGATCGGTGGCGTCGCGGCGGTGGATGCGCGTTGTCCCGAACAGGGCCAGCGCCTCGATGTTGTCTCGGATCGCGCCGCGCGCGGCGGCGTCGGTCTCCACGAACAGCGCGAACGCTGCGCCGCGTGAAACCGCCTCCAGGCCCAGCGCCCCGGAGCCCGCGAAAAGGTCGAGCACGCGACGCCCCTCCAGGCCGGGAGACCACGGGGCGTGTTCGAGAATGTTGAATACGGCTTCGCGGGTGCGATCGGTGGTAGGGCGAGTGTCGCGTCCCGCTGGCGCGCTCAATGCTCTGCCTCTAAATTGTCCGCCGACGATCCGCATGGGCTTTCCCTTGAAGCTTCGCGGGCGGCTGCGCAACACGCGCGGCCGCGCTATGGTGCCGCCCCGAGGGAGGCGGCAATGCGACACGTGATACTAGCGGTGGTGATCCTGGCTGGGGCCTGCGCGAGCGAGGGGCCCTCGACGAGCGGGGCGGGGCAGGCCGCAAGCGCCAGCGCGCCAACCTATGAGGATGCCCGCTCGGTCGCCAGCGATGACGCCATTCGCGTGTCGCGCCGCGCTTACCGCGCCGCCTGCCAAAGCGATGGTTCTTCCGCCGACTACTGCGAATGCATGACCGCCAGCATGGCGCAGACGTTGGCCCCGGCGGATTTGGACATCGCAACCGCCGAGCTCCGGGGTGAGACCGTCGCAGGCGCTGCCCGCACAGCACCCGCGCGGGCGCAGGCGGAGGCGGCGTGCAGGCAATACCTACGCAACTGACGCCACGCGCTTGACCCTGCGAGGTCGCTCGTCAAAAAGAACGGCCTCGCCGGGGCATGGAGCTACGCACAAGTGGATTTGGTCATCGCCGACTTGGCGGCGCTTCTTCAGGTTGTCCTGATCGACTTGGCGCTCGCGGGCGACAACGCCGTGGCCGTGGGATTGGCCGCCGCCGCTCTCCCGGAGGCGCAGCAGCGCCGCGCGATCATGTGGGGGGTCGTTCTCGCGCTGGTGCTGCGCATCCTGTTCGCGGGCGTCACCATACAACTTCTCCAAATCCCGGGACTTCTGCTGGTCGGCGGCCTGCTCTTATTCTGGGTCGCTTGGCGCATGTGGGAGGATCTCCGCGCGCACCGTCCGGTTATGGTCGGCGAGCCGATCGCGGGTGAACATGCCGCCGAGGCGCTCGTAACCGGCGGCAAGGCGCCGAAAACGTTCATGAGCGCGCTGATGACCATCATCCTCGCGGACGTGTCGATGTCGCTCGACAATGTGCTCGCGGTCGCGGCGGTGTCGAAACACAACACCTACATCATGGCGTTTGGCTTGGTGCTTTCGGTGCTGATGATGGGGTTGGCAGCGGCCGTGATCGCCCGCATCATCGAAAAACACCGTTGGATCGCGGTGCTGGGCATCGTCATCATCATCTTCGCGGGCGTACGCATGATCTGGGAGGACGGGCACAACCTCGTGCCGGCGTTCATTCCGGGCATCCCGAGCGTATTGGGCGGTCACCCCTGACGCACGGCTTTCCCAAGCTGTTCCTTGAGCGCCTTGCGCGGCACTTCCTCGACGGCGCCGACGCCGAGCGTTCCCAATTGGAACGGTCCGTACGCGATGCGGATGAGCCGGTTCACCCTGAGCCCCAGCGCATCGAGCACGCGCCGCACTTCGCGGTTTTTCCCTTCGCTCAAGGACAGCGTGATCCAGGAATTGGCGGCGCCGCGTTCGAGTTTCGCGTCGATCGGACCATACCGAACGCCGTCGACGGTGATGCCTTCCTTCAATGTGTCGAGATCTTCTTGTGTGACGCGTCCGTAGGCGCGCGCGCGGTAACGTCTGATCCAGCCGCTTGATGGCAGCTCCAGCCGTCGCGCCACCCCCCCGTCGTTGGTGAGCAGAAGCAAACCCTCGGAACTGAGGTCGAGGCGGCCAACCGAAATCACGCGCGGCATGCCTGCGGGCAAGTTCTCGAACACCGTGGCTCGCCCCGCCGGGTCGCGGTGGGTCGTGACCAGACCCGCGGGCTTGTGATAGCGCCAGAGACGCGTTTCTTCCGCCGTCGCCACCAGTTTGCCGTCCACGGTGACCCTGTCCTGAGGGGTCACCTTGATCGCGGGGGTGTCCAGCCGTTTTCCGTTTACCTTGACACGTCCCTCGGCGATCAGCTTTTCGCCGTCCCGGCGCGAGCAGACGCCGGCGCGCGCCAGAAACTTGGCGATCCGCTCGCCTTCTGTCTTGATTTCGGGGGAAGGGGGGTGGCTCATGGCTGCGTTGTTCTACCGTTGCCGAGTGATACCAGGGCGTGAGGCGCAATTCGAGGCTGGAGCGTCATGAGCGATGTCGCCCACATGCAACGCGCGCTGGATCTGGCGCGAGCCGCGGCGGAAGCCGGCGAAGCCCCTATCGGCTGCGTTATTGTGGACGGGGCGGGGGAGGTGATCGCCGAGGGTGCGAACGCGCCCATCACGGCGGCGGATCCTACTGCCCACGCCGAGATCGTGGCGCTCCGGCGAGCGGCGCTAGCGCTGGCGAACTACCGGCTCAAGCCGGGGCTCACGCTGTACGCAACCCTCGAACCCTGTGCGATGTGCGCCGGCGCGATCAGCCATGCCCGTATCGCCCGGCTCGTCTATGGCGCCAGCGACGCCAAGGGCGGGGGCGTGGCGCATGGTGCGCGCGTGTTCGACCACCCCACCTGCCATTGGAAGCCGGCAATCACGAGCGGCGTCTGCGCGGACGAATCCGCGACTTTGCTCAAAGACTTTTTCAAAGCGCGCCGATAGACGGTGAGCACCATGTCCCTTCCGGAAACCCAGTCGCTCTATTTTGAAGATCTCGCGGTCGGCATGCGCGAGTGTTACATCAAAACGGTGAAGGCGTCGGATGTCGTCGGCTTTGCGGAGATCAGCGGAGATCGCAATCCGATCCATCTGTCAGAGCACTTCGCGGCCAAGACCCCGTTCGGAGGGCGTATCGCGCATGGACTTTATACTGCGAGCCTCATCTCGGCCGTGATCGGCACGCGACTGCCGGGGCCGGGCGCGATCTACATGTCACAAACGCTGCGTTTCCTGGCGCCGGTACGTATCGGCGACATCGTTGAGGCGAGCGTCGAGATCGTCGAGCTCAGTGAGAAGGGCAATCGCGCCAAGCTGAAGTGCGAATGCCGCGTGGGAGAGACGCTCGTGCTCGAGGGCGAAGCATTGGTGAAAATACCGGCGCGCCCGACTTAAGATGCGCGCGCCAACGCCGTGCGCGCATTCACCACGTCTTGCCGCATTTGTGCTTTGAGCGTTTCGGTGTCGGGGAACTTCGCCTCGTCGCGGAGAAAGGCGATGAGCTCTACCTCAATCGTTCTTCCGTACAAATCGCCGCTGAAGTCGAACAGGTGCGTTTCAAGGAGCGGCTGCGCCAGCGCGCCCACGGTTGGATTGACGCCGATGCTGGCGACTCCTGGCAGCAACACCCCGTCTCCCAAATCAACCCGCACCGCATAGATGCCAAGCCTTGGAGGGGTGTAGTCGCCGAGGCTCATGTTGGCTGTCGGAAAACCGAAGGCGCGGCCGCGCGCGAAGCCGCGTTGAACTTCGCCTTCGATGGCCCATGGGCGTGAAAGAAGGCGCGAGGCTTCGTCCATGTCGCCTCGCGCGAGGGCGCCGCGGATCATGGTCGAGGACACTTTCTCGGTCCCGCCCACCGGCTCAACCGCATGCACGGTAAATCCCAGGCGCGTGCCGTAGGCGGAAAGTCGGGCGACGTCTCCTGTTCGCGCGCGCCCGAAGCGAAAATCGGCGCCGACGCTGACGTGCCGGACGCCTAGTAACTCACCCAACACCTGCGTGGCGAACGCCTCGTCGCTTGATGCCGCAAGTCCCTCGTCAAAGCCGATTTCGAACACCTCCATCACTCCGCAGGTGCTCAAGGCGCGGGCGCGCTGGCGCTGCGTTTGCAGGCGGAACGGCGGCAGGTCTGGCTGAAAAAAGCGGCGCGGATGCGGTTCGAACACCGCCGCCGCCAATGTCATGCCGTGCGCAAGGGCGACACCACGCGCTGACGCGATAACGGCTTGGTGGCCAATATGAACGCCATCAAAGTTCCCAAGCGCGAGCGCGGCGCCGCGGGCGTCGTCTGGAATGGCGCTTGAGGGACCGAGCACTCTCATTCGTTCACAAAACCTTGCCGCCTCCGGCGCACATACCAAAAAGCATTGACAAAGGGTGCGTTGCCGAGCGTCGGCGCGGCCATTGTTCATGCATGCTTAAGCGCTGCTTTACCGAAAATTTTCCGTCCTTTGCTAGAGATAATTCTCACAAACGGCGGCAAACGCCGGAGACGTCTCGCCGCTGGACCGACGCACCCCGGTCCGGCGGCGGATGTTTCACAAAATAACGCGGGTATGAGGGACAAGCGTGATGACTGCCGCTTCGACAATGCCTGTGTTGATCGTAGACGACTACAACACGATGATCCGCATTCTGCGCAACTTGCTGCGCCAGTTGGGTTTCACCAACATTGACGAAGCGAGCGATGCGCGCACGGCGTTGGTCAAGATGCGCGCGAAGTCGTACGGCTTGGTTATCTCCGATTCACACATGACGCCGATGTCGGGCGTTGAGTTTCTTCGTCAAGTTCGCGCCGATGAACGCATGCGCGACACGCCGTTCGTCATGATCGCGAGTGACGCGGACGAAGGCGCCGAGGCGCAGCAGCAGGAAGGCGCTTCCAGTTTCGTTGTTTCGCCATTTACCGCCCAGTCGCTCCGTGAGAAGCTCCAGCCAGTGCTTGGCGTATTCTGAGCGCTCAAATGGCGGTTTGGCCGCCATCGATGACAAAAGTTTGCCCTGTGGTGAAGGCGCCGGCTTTTGACGCCAAGAACACGGCCATCCCCGCGATTTCGTCAGGCTGCCCGATGCGCTTCAAGCAGGAGTGGGCGGTGTACGTTTTCAAGATGTCCGGATTGTCCCACAGCGCCTTCGCGAAATCCGTTTGGACAAGGCCGGGCGCGATGGTGTTGACCCGCACATTGTCCGGTCCGAACTCGAGCGCGAGGTTTCGCGCGAGCTGCATGTCGGCCGCCTTCGAAATATTGTACGCGCCGATGACAGGCGATCCCTTGAGGCCGCCGATCGATGAGATGATCACGATCGCGCCATCCTTGCGCTGCCGCATCTCGGGCGTCGCCATCTGAATAATCCAGTGATTTGAGATGATGTTATTCTGAAGAATCTTGCTGAACTGGTCGTCGTTCATGCCGCCCATGGGACCGAAATACGGGTTCGACGCCGCGTTGCAGACAAGAATATCGATCTGACCGAACGCGCGCCGGGTTTCGTCGACCAGATTTTGGAGCGCGGCTTTGTCGGCGATATTGGCGGGGATCGGAATCGCGGCTTTGCGGCCTACCGCACCGTTGATCTCCGCCACTGCCGCCTCGCAGGCGTCCGCCTTACGGGACGAAACAACGACGTTGGCGCCGTGTTCGGCGAGGCGATGCGCGATGGCTTTGCCAATACCCTTGGAGGAGCCGGTAACGATGGCGGTTTTTCCGGTAAGATCGAACAGGTTGGACACGGATACGGGCTCCATTGCTGCGTCAACTCTAGGCGTGGAGGCGCGCGCTGGTCTAGACTGACGTTAGAGGAGGCGGGGATGAGCGCACGAGCTTGGTTGGGTGTGGCGGCGGTCTTGGTGCTCGCGGCGTGCGAGCAGACGCAGCCCGACCCGCTGGCGGAGGTTCGTCAGAGTTGTCTCGGCGATGGCGTCGAGGCGGAAGCGCGATTGGAAGCATGCACCGTGCTCATCGACTCTGGGACGCTAAACGGCGCCGAGCGCGGCGATGCGCTGGCGCATCGCGGCGCGGCCTCGGAGGAGGCTGGCGATGTGACGGCGGCGTTGAGGGACTACCGCGCTGCCTTGCAGGACGCACCTGACGCCATGCTCGCCGTTCGAGGCCAGGCGGCGATCCTGATCGAGAGCGGTCAACTCGACGCCGCCGAACCGCTTGTTCAACGTCTTGTGGAGAGCGGTCAGTTTGCCGCGACGGCGCACTTTCTGAGCGGGGAGATATCACGGAAACGCGGAGATATCGCCTCCGCGACCGCTGCGTATGACCGCTCGATCGCGGCCGACAGCGGCTATTTCGAGTCGTTTGCGGCGCGCGGCAGCCTGAAACAGGATCAGGCTGACTATGCCGGCGCTATCGAGGACTATGACCGCGCACTGCGGCTCAATCCGCAGCTGACGCCCGCTTTGGCGGGGCGCTGCTGGTCGCGCGTTCTCATGGAAGATGGCGACATCACCGCGGCGAGGCGTGACGCTGACGCGGCGGCGACGGGGAATCCGCGCAACGTTCCGGCGCAGTTATGCCGGGGCTTGCTGCAACTGCGCGCAGGGGAGTGGGCCGGTGCTCGCACCTCCTACGAGGCTGCGCTTGACGTTGAGCCCGGCAATCCCGACGCACTTTTTGGGCGGGGCGTCGCGCGTCGGCGTGGCGGCGATGACGCTGGCCGCGAGGACATGAACCGCGCTCGCGACTTCTCCGCGAACATTGGGCGCCACTTCGAAGAATTGGGCGTGCGAACCTATTAGCTCAAGCCAGTTCCGTCATAACGTAGGTGGCGCGCGCGCCTTCGGCGTTTAGCGCCGCCTTGACTTTCGAGGTGTCGAGCGCGCCGTCGGTCCACAGTGTTTCGCCGTGCATCCCCGAAGCAATGAACAGGCAATCAAGTCCCGCGGCGTCTGCGCCGCGCACGTCGGTGCCGATGCCGTCGCCGATGCAGAGGATGCGGCGCTTGTCGACAGCGTCAGCCAACCCCTGCAGCTCGCGGAACGCAAGGTCATAAATCGGCTTATGTGGCTTGCCCGCCATCACGACGCGGCCGCCGAGCGCCGCATAATCCCGCGCGATCGCGCCGGCGCACCAAACAAGCGCATCGCCCACGCGAACGACGATGTCGGGATTGGCGGAGAGCAATTCCAAATCTCGCGCTCGCGCCTCGTGCAAAACGCCAGTGTACGCGCTTGGCGTTTCGCGATCGTCGTTCAGGCCTGAAATGCCGATGAAGCGCGCTTCGCTGAGCGGGGCGAATTCAAGCCCCAACCCCTCCCAGAGTGAACGGTCGCTCGGCGGCCCGATCTTGTACATCGGTCCCGGCGCGCGGGCCGCGAGCTCAGCGCGAATGGCGTCGCCGGAGGTGACAATCGCGTCGTAGGCCTCGCGTGGAAAACCAATTCGGTCGAGCTGACCTGGAATGGTGCCGCGCGGCTTTGGCACATTGGTGAGGAGGATCACGTGTTTGCCAGCTTTACGCAGACGCTTCAGAGCGTCGGCCGCTCGCGGATAAACGCGTCGGCCATTGTGAATGACGCCCCAAACGTCGCAAAAGACAGCGTCGTACCGTGCCGAGACCTCAGCCAGGCCCGCGAGTTGCGCTGTCACTTCAGAACCTCGACGATCCGCCGCGCATTTGCGTCCGCATCTTGGGGGCCGGCGTTGAAGGGGCACAATAGAACAAGATCCGCATGGTCGCGTTGCGGCGCGACGTGGGCTTCGTGCATCGGCCGCACATTGGTGAAGAACTGGGTCATCACCGATTGTGGCGTGCGCCCTCGCGCCTCGACATCGCGGATCATGCGGCGGCCGAGCCGAAGCGCTTCTTCGGCTTCGACGTAGACCCGCAAGTCAAACAGTGCGCGCAAGGCAGGCGCCGTGAGCAGGTGAATGCCCTCAACGATCACCGCGCTTGTCGGCGTTATGTTTTCGCGCTCGGCGCGCCGCCTATGCGTAACGAGATCATAGAGCGGTTTGGCGAATGTTTCGCCGCGCTTTGCGGCCGCCAAGTGCTCGACGAGCAGGGCGTGTTCCTTCGCGTCCGGCTCGTCGAAATTGTGCGTCGCGGCGTCAAAGCCCACGATTGCAGAGGAGCAACGGTAGTAGTCGTCCTCGGCTATGACCGGCGCGTCAATGATCCGCGCAACCGCGTGCGCGATAGTGGTTTTGCCCGCGCCTGAGCCGCCGGTGATGGCGATAATGCGTACCATGGCGCTAGTTGAAGCAGCGGCGCGAGAAACTCAACCGGCGCGCTTGCCGCATCATGCGATGCGGCCGCCTTTCCGCAGCATAAGCTCACGCGGCGGGGCCGTTTCCTCCATCAGGCTCTCCTTGATCGCGCGTGGCGCGCCAAAAAGGTGCCCCTGGCCAAAGGGTACGTCGAGATCGAGGACTTCGACGACAGCTTCCTCGTTCTCGATGCGCTCGGCGATCACATCGATGCCGTAGCGCTGGAATACGGCCGAGATGTCGGACGCTGCGATCTCCCGGGTGATCGCGGATTTCGGACGCACGCCGCCGCGCGCAATCTGTTCAACCAAGACGCGGGCGGGAATCTTCGCGTAGCGGACGCCGGCGCGTTCCAGATCGGGAAGGTCGAGCGCGGCCGAGGTCACCTTGTCGATCGAGAAGCGGAAGCCCAAGTCCACGAGCTTGCCCATCGCACGCGCCTCGATCGAGGTACGCGCTTCGTAGGCTGCTTGAGGGATTTCGAAGATCAGGCTGCCGGCTAGATCGCGATTCTCGCGCATGAAGTCGTAGAATTGCGGGAAGAAGGCGTCGTCCGCGAGCGCGGTCGGGCTGATATTGCAGAAAATGCCGATGCGCCGGTCCTGCTTCATCAATTTACGGACGATTTGCACGCAACGGAAGAACAACACGTTGTCGATCGTCGACATCAAGCCCGCTTGTTCCGCGGCGGGGATAAATTCTTGCGGCAGAATAAGGCGTCCCGTAGCGTCCTTGAGCCGGGTGAAGCCCTCGTAAAAGGCCGTCTTGCGTTGCGGGAGCTGCACGATGGGTTGCAGGTGAAGCTCAATGCGGTTCTCCAGAAGGGCTTCTCGCACGAGGTCCATCGGCCCCAGCGCGGCGCTTGGATTGATAGGGGTTACGTTGCCAGCTTGCTGGATCGTCTGCAGGCGCGCGTCCATCGCTGCGCCGAGCTTGTCGACAATTTGATCGATCAGCTTGAGTTCCACCTGCCCAGAGTTCTGGATGTCGATTTGCGGCGGCGCCGGAGGCGCTGCGAACGCGATCTGTGTCTCAATCTGATCGAGGCGCGCTTGCACGGCGTCCATGTCGGCGGTGACTTCGCGATGGGCCGCGCGCAAGCGTTCCATCTCGCCCTTGATCTTGCGCTCCGTGCCCCCGATACGGCCGGCGGCCGCGCTGGCGGTGATGCTCGCATGGGTGACAGCGCAGCCGGCGAAGAGCGCGATCCCGCCCAGGAACGAGGCGCCAAGGCCCTCGCCGCCGATCTGATTGAGCGCGAGCCCGGTCGCCAGCGAGATCGTCGCGTAGGCGGCATAAAGCAAAATGTGCGTCACGATAGGCATGAATTGCCGCCCCGAATCTCTCAGCGTTCATCCGACCGTAACGCGGGTTGACGAGTTCTTAACCGGGTATCGACCGAGCTTGACAACATTATTGTCATACGATAATAAATTATCGTCTTTAGTAGAGAGTCTCATGCCCGCTGTCCAACCTCCTGTGCAGATCGCGCGCAAAACGCGCGTGATGGCCCAGTTTGCCATTCCTCTCTTGTTCGCCGCGATCGCCTTGCCGGCGATTGGCCGTATGTACTTGGCTCTACTCGAGCCGTCGGGCGCGGGGGCGCCGGCTGTGAACGCCGTGATCCATCTCATCAACGCCGCGCCGGCGCTGCTGCTTGCCTGGGCGGTCGTAAGCGCCGAGCGCGTCCTCGCCGAACACGAGGCGGGGCGGTTCTTGTCCCTCGCCGCCAGCCGACAGTTCAAACGGGCGAGCGAGAGCGCGCTTGCCGCCTTGGCGCTGCACCTCATCGTGGCGCCACTGCTGGTCGCACTATTGCGTGGCGCGCCGCTGCTCGAAGCACTGCGCTTCGACGCCTTCGACCTGGCGGTGATGATGTTCGCGTCGTTCATGCTGGCGATCGGCGGCTTGTTTGAATCGGCCGCGCAAGGTCTCAAGGCCGACAACGATCAGTTCATATGACGCGTATCGTCGTTACGTTGGATGTGATGCTCGCGCGCAGAAAAATGAAGGCGAAGGACCTCGCCGAACGCGTCGGCATCACCGAGGCCAATCTGTCGCTGCTGCGGACTGGAAAGGTTAAGGGCGTGCGCTTCGATACGCTGGCTCGGATTTGCGAGGCGCTGGCCTGCAAGCCGGGCGATTTGCTCGACGTCGATGCGAACGTTCGCGCAAACTCAGTCCCCGAGGAAGAGTGACGCGGCTTGCACTAGGTAAAGCGCGCCAAGCGCGGTGACGATCCAGCGCGTCCAACGCAGAAAACTCTTGTCGCTCATCGCGTCGAGAATGCGCCCGCCCAGGATGCCGCCCAGCATGGCGAGCGGCGCCGCCGCCGCGAAGAACCACACGGGCGGCATGGCGATCGCGCTGTTCGCGGCAAGAAACGGCGCGCCGTAGAAGATCACTTTCGCCAGATGCGACAATACCTGCGTCGCCGCCTTTGTGGCGACGATGGTGTGTCGTGTCAGCGAAGTGCGCACGAAAAACACGTCAAGAAATGGGCCGGCGACTCCGGCCGCGACGTTGAGGCCTGTCACGCCAAGTCCGCACATAAAAGCATGCGCCGGACGCGCGGCGTCGAGGTGTAGGGTTTTGGTTGGCAGCCACGCCAAGCCAGGGATCAGACCCAACAACAGGTACACCCACGCCTTGCTTGGCGCGTAGGTCACAAGCGCAAGCACCCCGCCAGCCGCCGCCGAGCCCAGGGCGTAGAGGCCGAGGATGCGCCAATCGATGTGGACGCGATGCAAAACAGCGCGCCACCCATTGGAGACGATTTGCACCGCGCCGTGGGTGACCATCGCCGCTGAAACCGGAAGCGCGAGCGTCAGCGCGCCCATCAAAAGCAGGCCGCCCGCCATGCCGAACACGCCCGATATCGTCGAGCTCACGAGAACAACAGCAAGCAGTGCGACATACGCCACGCGCGCCCCCATAACGGTTGGAGAAAGCGGCGCGGCGGGGTGCGCCCCGGATACGCCAGTTGCGGCGCGCGCGTCTGACGGCTGTGTAACCGCTTGCCGCCTCGTTGCCAAGGGCAGCGCGGGTCCCGCCGTTATGTTGTGGAGCGCGAACAGCGACGAGGCCGCGCTTGCTTGCAAGATGCCAACGGGGGGCGCAGAGTTTGTTGTAGGGACGCTTTCAAAAGGGGATTTCCATGAAACCTCGAAACAGAGTGTGGGCGGCTTTCGCGCTTGCCGTCGTGACGCTCGTTGCCGGCGCCTCGGTTGCGCAAACGCCGCAAATGCCGCCGATCCGCTTGCCGCGTGACTTTATCGTTGGGCCGCAATGGGCGGGCTGGGAGAATTTGGGCGGGTCGCTGACTTCGGCGCCAACGTGTTTGGCGCCGGCGGAAAATCGTCTTGAGTGCTATGCGCGAGACACGAACGGCAATCTGCAGCGCCGGTGGTGGGATGGAAGCACCTGGAACGGTTGGCAGGGGCTGCCTGGCGTCACGATGCAGCTTTATGATGACGGCGCGGGCGCTGGTCCAAGCTGCGTTCGCGACAACACCGGCATGACGCACTGTTTCGTCTGGGGCGCCGACAACGCGTTGTGGCACCGCTGGTTCCCGCAAGGGTCGAACGGGTGGTGGGAGAGTCTGGGTGGCGTGTTGACGAGTGCGCCGTCCTGCGCGGCGGCGCCGGACGCGCCCACGATCTCCTGTTTCGCGCGCGGGCAAAACGGAGGCGTCTGGCGCCGCACGTTTGACGGCAACGTATGGGGTCAATGGTCGGACACTGGCGGCTCACTCGCCTTGGGCGCCAATCCGTCGTGCGCCGCGCGGTCTGGCGGGCGCGTCGATTGTCTTATCGTCAACGCATCCAACATCATCTTCGGTTGGTCGACCAACGGCGGCGGCTGGACCCAGGTGTCTGGGAACGCCGTGCTTGCGTATGGAAGCTTGCCAGTCAGCCCGCGTTGCCAGATCGCAGGCGGCGGCGAGAGCGTTGCGTGTTATGTGCCGCGTGGGGCGACGGAATCTTCGCCGACGGTATCGGTGCTTCGTGTGTCGCGCGAAGCAGCAGGTTGGGGCGTTTCCGACCTTGGCGCTGACTTCGGCAACAACCAGGTGGAGCTTTCGTGCGTGGATAGCGGCGATCGGCTGGCCTTTGAGTGTTTCGCCATTCTCCCAGCCCTTCAACAGGTGTTCGGATCGACGGCGACGGCGCGTTTGTTTGAGTTCGCGACATCGCCTGCGGCGCCTGGCGCAGGCTGGCGCCAAGCAGGCATTCCGACACCGCCTACCGCGAATGCGACGATCCACCGCTTAAGTTGCGTGTCGTGGGGGCCCGGCCGGATCGATTGTTTTTCATCGAGCAGCGCGGGTGGCCCGATGATGCACGTGTGGCGCACGCCGAACCAGGGGCCGGTGTTGAGGTATCCGCGCCGCGGTTAGGCCGCGTGTGCATGCAGGCGCGCCTCAATGCGCGTCTGCAGCGCCGGCCATTCTGGCGCGACAACGGAAAACCAGGCGTTGTCGCGCCAGCTGCCGTCCGGCCTGCGCATTTGGCGGCGCATGACGCCTTCGAAGGTGAGCCCCAGCTTCTCCATCGCGCGCCGTGACTGGGTGTTCAAGGCGTCGGTCTTCAACTCCACGCGTTCGGCCCCGCATGCGAACGCGTGCGAGAACATGAGAAGCTTCGCTGCTGGATTGATCGCCGTGCCTTGGGCTTGGCGCGCATACCACGTGCCGCCGACCTCGACGCAGCCGAGCTCGGGGCGGGGATTGAGGAAGCACGTTTGCCCAACAACAACGCCGGCAGGCGTAACGACGGCGTGGGCGATCCAGCGTCCCGCTGACTGCTCGGCCATGAGCTGGTCGAACCAGCCGCCATAGCCTTCCCGAGCGACGGGATAGGGCATGTGCGCGAAGATCGAGACATCGGCATGCGCCGCCGCGATCAATGCGTCCCGGTGGCGGGGCGCCAGCGGTTCAAGGCGCACAAACGCATTGGTCAGTGTCCTAGCGGCAAGGTCCATTCGCGCATTGCTCCTCTCAAGGCAGGGCTTTAGCGTGGAACCAGCCTAGCCGCCAAGTTGAGCGAGGACTGCCATGCACTTTGAACACGCCCCCAAAGCCAAGGAGTGGATCGCACGGGTCCAGGACTTCATGGACGCGCACATCTATCCCGCCGTGCCGACCTATGAAGCCCAACAGAAAGAGGGCGGACGCTGGAAAGTGCTGCCAGTTCTCGAGGACCTGAAGGCGAAAGCGAAAGCCCAAGGCTTGTGGAACATGTTCATGCCGCCCACGAGCGGGCACGCGCATGTCGACGACACCTTCCAATTCGAGGGGCCTGGCCTCAGCAATCTTGAGTACGCGCCGCTTGCCGAGTTGATGGGCCGCGTTGGCTTTGCGTCAGAGGTGTTCAACTGCTCGGCGCCCGATACGGGCAACATGGAAGTGCTCGAGCGTTACGGAACGCGTGCGCAGAAGGATCAATGGCTGAAGCCGCTCATGAACGGCGAGATTCGCTCCGCCTTCTTGATGACGGAGCCGGCAGTGGCTTCGTCCGACGCGACCAACATCCAGTGCGAAATCCGCCGCGACGGCGCCGACTACGTGATCAATGGCCGCAAGTGGTGGTCGAGCGGCGCGGGCGATCCCCGCTGCAAGGTCGCCATTCTCATGGGCAAGACCAACCCCGACAATCCAAAGCACTCGCAGCAGAGCCAGATCCTGGTGCCGCTGGACGCCAAGGGCGTGACCGTGGAACGGCCGCTTACCGTGTTTGGATATGATGATGCGCCCCACGGACACATGGAGATAGCGCTCAAGGATGTGCGTGTGCCGGCGGAAAATTTGGTGCTCGGCGAAGGGCGTGGCTTCGAAATTGCGCAAGGCCGTTTGGGGCCAGGCCGCATCCATCATTGCATGCGCACCATTGGCGCCGCGGAGGCGGCTCTGGAAGCCCTGTGCAAGCGCGTAACGACGCGCGTCGCTTTCGGAAAAACCATCGCCGAACATTCGGTCTGGGAGCAACGCATCGCCGAAGCGCGCATCGACATCGAAATGACGCGTCTCTTGTGCCTCAAGGCGGCCTACATGATGGATGTCGCCGGCAACAAGGTGGCCAAGAACGAGATCGCCATGATCAAGGTCGCCGCGCCGCGTATGGCGCTGAAAATCATTGACGACGCGATCCAGGCGCATGGTGGCGCCGGCGTGTGCCAGGATTTTGGTCTCGCCAAGTCGTACGCCGGCATTCGTACGCTCCGCTTGGCCGACGGCCCGGATGAAGTGCATTGCCGCGCGATCGCGCTGAACGAGATGGCGCGATATGGCTGGACCGGTAAGCGCAAGAAGGATGACGGCGTCAGCCTTCCGGGCATGCGTTGATGCTTGTTGCATGGTCGCTGAGCGCGCTGGCCATGGCGTTTGGCGCGCTTCTCGGCGTGCGCGGACTGCTCGATCCGAACTGGGCGGCAAAACTTGTGCGCCTCAAGGAGGATGAACAGGGCGGCGGCTTCGCCGAGTTTCGCGCCACCTATGGCGGCGTCTTCCTTGGGCTTCACGTCGCCGCGCTCTACCTCACCATCGGCTATCTGCGCGGCGGGGCCTTGATCGCGGGCGTGATGGCGGCGGGCGCGGGCTTCGCCCTGGCGACCGGATGGGGCGGGGCGGCGTTTGGGCGCGTCGTGTCGATTTTGCGCGACCGGGGAGCGGATACGCGCTTCAACCGGCTGTCCGTCGTGGTGGAACTCGCAATGGCGCTGCTCATCGGCGCGCCTTGGGCCTTGTGGCTCTTGAGCGGGGAGCTCTAGCGGGCCTTACTATCGTCCGAGAAATACGAAGCCAGCCCCCGCGGCGATCAGCGCGAACCCCACCAAGTGATTCCAACTCAGCGGCTCGCGCAAGACCAGCACCGAGAAGCCTGCGAACACGATCAGCGTGATCACTTCCTGTATCGTCTTCAGTTCCGCGGTCGTGTAGGCCGCGCGGCCGATGCGGTTGGCGGGGACGGCGAGGCAGTACTCGACGAAGGCGATAGCCCACGACGCCAAGATCGCCAGCAGCAGGGGCGACGAACGATCCTTCAGGTGGCCGTACCAGGCGAAGGTCATGAAGACGTTCGAGCCGATGAGCAGCAGGATCGGCGCGATGCTTGGTGACGCGACATTGATCATCTGTCGATCTCCCCCTGAACTGATGACGGCTTAACTGCGAACCAAAGCGCCGTCGCCTAGAACTCGTTGATGCTCATGTCCGCCCGCTTGGGCCAGGCGCCGGAGGGCAGGTCGCATGCCGTTGGGTCGAAGCCATCGCAAGAAAGCACGACCGTATTCGTAGGTGTTTCCGCGATGCGCACTTCCTGGACGGTGAACGGCAGTTGTTCGTCGACGACGAACGCCGAGAGCTTGATGAAGAAGCACGCTGCCAATGCTTCGGTCGTTGGGTCGCCGTGAAATGTCATGATCCGGCTGAGTCGGGTCGGCTCATGCTCGCGGAAGTAGGCAATGAGCGGGTCGGATTCAGCCAAGTGCAGGGTGTGATCGACGGCGCCGTCGATCCATGCATGCCAGCGCCGTTTCACTGTCTCGAACGGCGCGGCGGCGTTTGCTTCGCTGAACCGAAAAGGCGCGGCCGGCGCCAGGCGCACGGTCACGAGTTCGTTGTGTCCGTGGGGGATGCGACATTGTTCGCTGGGCGTCGCCAACAAGCGGTGCGCCATCGCGTAGCGGCGCGTGAATTCCAAATTCGCCATGTCTTCCTCGCGGGCAATCCCGCGGCACAGGCGGGCGCCTCGATGCGGGCGAGTGCTTAAGCGCTCGCGCGGCGCGTTTCAATCATTCGTTCCAGGGCGGGTCGCCCAGGTTAACTTGATCTGGCTTCGTCAATCCGCCGACCGCCGCACCGATGATCGCGCCAGGCACCACGCCGACGCCGCCAGCTAGCGCGCCGACGCCGCCGCCGATCGCGGCGCCCGACGCCAACCGGTCGCCCGTCTGCGTGCCACAACCCGCAAGCGCCGTGACGGCGAGAGCGGCGAGGATGAGCTTCTTCATCGTTTGAACTCCGTTGTCTGTCCCGCGCAGGACAAGGGTTTGTCTTAGAGGCGTTGACCACGTGTTTCCAAAATAAGTCGCGCCTGGGGCGAATTTCTAAACTTCCCGCAAGCTAAAACCAGCGCCGCCACTTCGCGATGGCGAAGAGGAAGGCTGGCGCCGCGATCATCAGGGCGAAGCCCGCCCACGGCCCCCATGCGCGCTGGAACCATGTCATCGCCGCGAAGTTCATGCCGAAGATCGAGGCGATCAGCGTTGGCGGAACGAAAGCGATTGTGGCAAGCGAAAGTGCTTTCAGCACGTTTGTCTGCGCGGCGTTGATCAACCCCAGCGTTGCGTCTTGCAAGAAGGAGAGCCGAGGCTGCAGCGCCTCGGCGATGCGTTCGAGTTCGGCCGCGTCGCGCATGAGCGCGCCGATGCGCGCATCGTCCAAGCCGTGCCGCTCCCTGACGAGGCGCGCATACGCCAGCAGGCGCTGCACACTCGCGAGACTCTCGTGCGAGAGCGCGGCCAGCGATCCAACCAACCCCAACTCTCGCAGGATCGCGCGCAGGTCCGGGCTCTTCTGATCGTCAAACACGCGCAGCGAAATTTCGTTGGCCTCGCGCGTCGCTTCCGCCAACAAATCCGCAAGCCGTTCGGCGGCGCCCTCGATCAGCGCGAAAAAAACATCGGCCCCGCTGCTTGCCGAGCCAACACGCGCCGATGCGCGGCCATGACCCACCTCGAATGCGCGCGGCCGAATTTGGCGCACGGTGACGAGGCGGTCCTTGGCGAGTATGAACGAAACGGCGCCGGAGACGAAGCGCCCCTCCTCGCGCCGGCCCAGCAACGTCGCCGTCAGATAGAGCGCTCCATTCTCCTCGTAGAAACGCGCTGATTCCTCGAACGCAGCGCGTTCATCGGGCGTCGGCACGTCGACGCCGAGCACAGCTTCGACCTCCGCTTCCTCGGCGTCCGTCGGCGCATCGAGATCAAACCAGAGGGCGGCGGTGTCGGCGCACGTGGTTTCCACGCCGCCGCGGGCGATAACGCGAAGCATAGGTGCGACATAGGCTTGGCGGGCGCGTCATCGCAAGCCGCAATGACCGGGGCGGGGCTGCTTATTCAGCGCTATGTGCGCGTCCCCGCGCCATCACGAAGCGCACCCGCATGAGCGTCTCCGCGTCCGTTGTCGGATCGCCGTCGACAGCGATGATGTCAGCGGAATAGCCCGGCGCTATGCGGCCGGCGGTTCCGTTCAGCTGCAAATGGTCCGCAGCGTTCACCGTCGCCATTTGGATCGCCTGCAGGGGCGTGTAGCCGGCTTCGACCAGGAGCTGGAATTCGCGTGCGTTCATGCCGTGAGGAGAAACGCCCGTGTCCGTGCCGAACGCGATCCGAACGCCAGCGGCCCGGGCGCGCCGCACCATGGCGACCAGCGCCGGCCCCACGGTGCGCGCTTTCGCTGCTTGTGCGGGGGAGAGCGTGCCGCCTTGCTCAGCCAATTGCGTCACCCACCAGCCCGCCATCATGGTGGGCACGAGGTAGCGATTACCGCGCCTGAGCAAACGAAATGTCTCGTCGTCAGCGTATGTGCCATGCTCGATGGAATCGACGCCAGCGCGCAGCGCCGCGTTGATGCCGTCGACTCCGTGCGCATGCGCCGTCACCCGCCGGCCCATGGCGTGGGCGGCATCGACAATCGCTTCGAGTTCCGGGTCGCTGAGTTGCTGGCCCACGCCGGCCGCCGTGTTCGAGAGCACGCCGCCCGTCGATGTGATTTTGATGAGATCCGCACCGGCTTGAATCTGCCGGCGCGTCGCGCGGCGGCACGCGTCCGCGCCCGAACATGCGGCGGGACTGCGCAGAATGTCGACGATATCGGGCGCGAAGCCGTTCGCGTCGGCATGTCCTCCGTCAGGCGTGACAGCAGCGCCCGAGGCGAGGATGCGCGGGCCCGGCACGCGGTTTTCCGCGATCGCGCGGCGCAACGCGAAAATCGAGTCATTCGCCGCGCCGACGTCGGCGACCGTTGTAAAGCCCGCCATCAAGGTCTTGCGTGCGTTTTCAGCGCCGCGCAACGCGGCGTCCGCCGTGGTCAGCGTGACTTCTTCCATGAACTGGTTGGGGCCGAGTTCGCTGGTGAGATGGACGTGGCTGTCGATCAGACCTGGCAGTACAAAGCGATCGCGCTGATCGATCACGGTTGCGCCTTGGCGTTCGGCATAACCGGGCTCGATGCTCAGGATGCGGCCGTCGCCGCCGACCAGGATCGATTGCACCAGCGCCACGCGCCCGGTCGAAGGATCGGCAAGCAACCGCCCCGCGTGGATGATAGTCGCGACTTGGCTTTGCTCTTGCGCCAAGCTTGGTCCCGCAAACGCAGCGAGCGCGCAGATCGCACCGAGAACTGTAAAGGAGCGCCGTTGCATGTAGGTTTCCCCCGTTTGCGCGTACATTCCGCGCCGTTCGTGCGCCGTCAACCCGGCACACCTGGGTTGGCGGAGCGATCAAGTTCCCCGCCGCTGAAGCCAACGAGGGCGAGGGCCGCGATGGTCAATGCGAACGCGGTGGGCCAAGCCGCGGCGCCGGTGAGATCGGCGGCGTGATTCCAGCTCCAATGCGCGAGGATGGCGGGCGCTACCGCGCCCCGCG
This sequence comes from Hyphomonadaceae bacterium UBA2389, assembly GCA_002343395.1. GTDB lineage: Bacteria > Pseudomonadota > Alphaproteobacteria > Caulobacterales > Aquidulcibacteraceae > Vitreimonas. The sequence continues at coordinate 23,613 of DDSN01000054.1, forward strand.
CGCGGTTAGTGATCCATGCGAGCAGCACGGAGAGCGCCAACGTGCATATCGCCCAAGGCAAGAAAGGGATCCGCGCCTGCGGCAGCCCCGCGAGGAAGAACGCCGGCACATGCCACAGCGCCCACACCGCGCCGAGGATAAGCGCGGCGCCAAGCCCGCTGAAGCGGCGTTGCAGGCGCGGCAATGCATAGCCGCGCCAGCCCAATTCTTCGCCCAGCGGGCCGGGGTCGGCGAGCGTTGCGTACGCGAGGCCGGCCAATCCCGCGGGCGCGACGAGGTCAGTGACGGTTGGGACCGGCGCCTGCCCGAGCAACGCCACTGCGTAGCGCGGCAAAAGCGCGAGCGCGGCGACGCCGACAACCGCGCCGACATAGAGGAGCGGTTTCACGCGCCATCGCGTGAAACGCGCGAGCAGATCGTCGAAGGCCACGCGGCTTTCCAAGCGCGCGCAGAGGAGCGCTGAGATCGAAGGCGCGAACACGGCGAGGTAGAGCACTGGGCTCGCGAAAGTCATGGGCCCGAACAGCGCCGACATCTGCTGAGGCGCGATGAGATAGAGCGCCCCCGGGCCCCAGCACAACAGGAACGCCAACCGAAAGAAGAGGCGTAGGCGCGTGTCTCGGGTCGGCGTCGTCACTTCAAAGGCCTGCCGCCTTCGCGAAACCGAAGGCGCCGGCGGCGAGCGGGCGAATGCGCTTGATCATCTCGAGCGCGTGGGCGCTTGCCGCGGTTCCGTCCCTCACGCGCCCAGCGATGCCTTGCAGAATGCAGGCGAGCCGGAAAGCATTGTAGGCGAAATACCAATCGAGCGCGGGTATGCCTTCGCGACCTGTGTGGCTGCAATAGAGCGCCACCACTTCATCGCGCTCGGGTATGCCGAGCGGCTTGAGCTCGACGCCATTCAGCGAAGAGCGTGCGTCGCGCGGCAGCACCCAGTTCATCAGGTAGTACGTGAAATCCGCCAGCGGATCGCCGAGCGTGGAAAGCTCCCAGTCAAGCACGGCGATGACGCGCGGTTCGCCGGCGTGCAGCACCATGTTGTCGAGACGATAGTCGCCGTGAACGATGGAGGTGCGCTCGCCTGGAGGAATGGTTTTCGGAAGCCAGTCCATCAACTGGTTCATCTCGTCGACGGTTTCGGTTTCGCTCAGCTTGTACTGCTTGGTCCAGCGATCAATCTGGCGCGCGAAATAGTTGCCGGGCTTGCCATAATCGCTCAAGCCAATGGCGGCGTAATCGGTGGTGTGCAGTTTCGCGAGCGTCGCGATCTTGTGCTCGTAGATGGCGCGGCGATGCTCCGGCGTCACATCGGGAATGAGGCCGTCCCAGATGATGCGGCCCTCCACCATCTCCATCACATAGAACATGGCGCCGACAATGCTGTCGTCCTCGCAGAGCGCATAAGCGCGCGCGACGGGAAAGCCTGTAGGATGCAGCGCGGAGATGACGCGGAACTCGCGGTCGACCGCGTGCGCGGAGGGCAGGAGCTTGCCGCCTGGCTTCTTGCGCAGCACGTATTTCTGTTTCGGCGTGACCAGCTGATAGGTCGGGTTCGATTGCCCGCCCTTGAACTGGAACATCTGCAGCGGGCCTTCAAAGCCCTCAACGTTCGCGGCAAGCCAACGCGCGAGCGCGACTTCATCGAGCTTATGGCGCTCTTCGACGGGCTTGACGCCGGAGAAGGCGTCCTGAGGGGCGGTGGTCATAAAGTGACTATGGACCGACGCGGGGCCAAGCGGCAACGGCGGGGAGGTCCGCTTGGGATCATGTTGGAGCTAAATCTGGGCTGGTGGGATGAAGCGGACCGGGTTTTGACCGTGTTGATAGGCGGATGGAACGAGCCGGTTCAGATAACGCTTCTCGACATCTGTCTCTGCCGCGACGCCTACGAAGCCGATCCGCCCAGGCAGGTCCTCGGTGAGGTGCGGGAAGTTATCGACAGTCGCTGGAATCCATGCCTGGGCTCGAAACACGCCGCGCACGATGCGGCCAACAACAGCCAGCACGATCTCCTGTTGGCGCGCTCGTTCGATGTCGAGCTTCCAAACGCCGCGCACGGCGTCGTAGATCGAACGTTCCGCGTGGGTTTGTCCAATCGAGATAGCGAGAATGCGCTCGCGAGGCTCGAACTCTACCGCTGCGTACTCTGAGATAACTTGTTCGACGTGCCTTGCGCCGAACTGCCCGCCGCCGTGGCCGCCAACGACATTTGTAAGGCCGGGGTAGCAATCTATGACAGCAGTCTCGATACGATAGGCGGCTTCCTCGTCGCTTATGCCGTGATGATGGACTACATAGATCACGTCGAGTCCTGCGGCGACGATTGATCGGATGCGTCCAAGCTTCAAGCTAAGTGCATCCCCTTGCACACCTATGTGACCTCGCGCGTGTTCAAAAATCCGATCGTTCTTCCCTTTGCCTACGTAAAATGTCTCGCCGTTGCGGGGGTCAATCAATCGGTAAACGTACCAACCGAGCTTTTCTGCCACTCCTGGTGGAAAACGATCTCTCATATGATTAAGATATCCATGTCCTCGATGGAGCGGCGAGCGCGATATAGGTTAGGTGGTGCGGGTCACCCCAACGCCCGCCAGCCAATATCCCGCCGGCAAAAGCCGCCAGGCCAGTTGATCGCCGCGACGCCGGCATAGGCGCGGTCGACCGCTTCGCGCAGCGTGTCGCCAATCGCCGTGATGTTGAGCGCGCGGCCTCCGTTTGCGCGCAGCGTGCCGTCCTCATCCAATCGCGTGCCGGCGTGGAACACCTTCACCTGATCGATGGCGTCAGCATCGGCCAATCCGCGTATCACGGAGCCCGCCAGCGGCTCGTCGGGATAGCCCTGCGCGGCGTACACGACGGTCACTGCGGGTCGCGTGTCCCATTCGAGCACGGGTGCATTCTTCAACTCACCCTTCGCCGCCGCGAGCAGCACAGTCGCCAGATCGCTCTTAAGCCGCCGCATCAAGGTCTGGCACTCAGGGTCGCCGAAGCGCACGTTGAACTCGATCAACTTCGGCCCATCGGCGCTGATCATCAACCCCGCGAACAGCACGCCGACGAAAGGTCGCCCTTCCGCCTTCATGCCGCGAAGCGTCGGCAGAATGATGCGCTCCATGGTTTGGTCACGGACAACATCAGAAAACACCGGCGCTGGCGAATACGCGCCCATGCCGCCGGTGTTGGGCCCCTTGTCGCCGTCATAGGCGCGCTTGTGATCTTGCGCGGCCTGCAGCGGGATCGCCGTCTCCCCGTCACAGAGCGCAAAGAAGCTCGCTTCCTCGCCCGGCAGAAAATCCTCGATGACGATGCGCTGTCCCGCCGTGCCGAACTTCTTGAGGAACAGCACTTCGTCAATCGCCGCATCCGCCTCGCGGCGCGTTTCGGCGATGATGACGCCCTTGCCCGCCGCCAATCCATCGGCCTTGATCACGAACGGCGGTTCGCGGTCGCCGAGGTAGGCTTTGGCGCGAATGGCGTCGTCAAAAACCTTGTACTCGGCGGTCGGGATGCCGTGGCGCGCGCAGAAGTCCTTCATAAAGGCTTTTGAGCTTTCCAGCTCCGCCGCCGCTTGGCTTGGCCCAAAACAGGGCACGCCCACCTTGGCTAAGCTATCCGCCAAGCCCGCCGCCGCCGCCGCCTCCGGGCCAATGACGACGAGGTCGACCTGCTCACGCATGGCGAACGCGGCGAGTTCGTTAGGCTGGTCGACTTTGATCGGGACGCAGCGGCCAAGCTCGGCCAGCCCCGGATTGCCAGGCGCGGAGATGAGTTCGCTGACTGTGGGGCTTTGGCTGAGCTTCCAACCCAGCGCATGCTCGCGCCCGCCCGAGCCGACGATCAGAATCTTCATGCGCCTTGCATTGAGCGGGGCGTCGCCGGGCGTCAAGCGCCGCCGTTGTCACTCGTCCCGAGGTTTGAGCGCGCCCGAGAATGTGATCACCGCCAGCGCGGAAAGAACGGCGCCGAGCATCGCGTAAAGCCCGTGCGCCCAGTTCCAGAGCGCGGCGCCCTCGAACAAGCGCCAGCCGCGTTCGCCGACCTCGATGCCTTCGCCAAGCGAGGCGCGGGCGGTTCGGCCCGGTCCACATCGGCTTTCCTGGCCAAGGTCGATGACAGGCAGCGCGACATCGAGCGCATAAAGCGCGGGCTCGATGGCGCCGCCACATGCCGCGCCGTTGGGGCGCACGAGCGCGCCTTGTTCATCCATGGCAAGCACGCCCACGACCCCTAGCACGAAGAAAAGCGCCAGCGCGCGCGCGATGCGAACGGGGGCCAGTCCGTACCCGGCGACTAACCCAAACAAGGACGAAAGCGGCCAGCTCGCGCTGCCTATCGACGACAAGGTCTGGTGGTCATGCTGAGCGAGCGATATGCGCCGTGCATCCTCCCGCCGTCCCATGCGCGCGTACACGCGGGCGGCGTGCGCATAGGGTTGCGGGGAGAAACGCTGGCCGCCCCGATGGGAGCGCTTCAGCCATTTGAGCCGTTTGCGCCAGCCTTCCTTCTCGCTGTCGATCCGCTCGTAGGCGAAGCCGTTAAGCGCGAGCGGAGCGTTTTCGGGACCCCAACCGGAGTCCACGTCATCCTCCAGCGCCGCGGCTTGCGCGCCGGCGGCGACGATGCGCGCTTCAGTCGGAGCGGACAGCGCCTTCGCGCTGAGCGCGCCTCCAACGCGCGCGTCAGCGAAAGTCAGCACGGGGTGCTTTTCGCCTTCTGGGCCGGGGCCGCGCAGTTCGAGATTGAGCCAAGCGAACGCTCCGGCGACGTGTGCGCGGTCAAACTTGGCGCCGCCTTCGATCACGGTCTTGACGCCAAAGGGCGCCTTGTCGCCTTCATCGATCTTGAGCGTGACATTTCCGCCCACGCGGATATTTGGCGCGCGTATCGCCCATCCGCCGCCATTGATGAAACGCCCGCCGCCAAAGGCGAGGTACCCGTCAAAGCGCGCGTCGGGGATAAAAACCTCGCCCTTGATATTGACGCCATTGAGAAGCGCCGCGCCGCCGACGCTCATGCTGGCGCCGTCAAGCGCGCGCTCGACAGCTTCGGGGCGCGCGGCGCGGGCGCCAATCTCGGACCCGCGCAAATCGAGGTTGCGTCCAATCCGAGCGCCGGCGAGGCGCAGCGTCCCGGAGAACGCGGCTGCCCCGGAAAATTCTCCGTCGATCTGCGCCTTGCTGAAGTCGAGCGACAAGGGAATAGCGTTGAAGACGCCGTCATCGACGTGGACGCTGCCGTGAACCACAGCGCCGGCGAAATTCACCGGCGCGTTGCAGGTGAACTTCGCGCGCATCTGTAGGTCTTCATGGACTTCGCAGTTCTCCGCGTTGATGCCCTCACGCTCGCCATCCTTCACGGTGACTGTTCCGCCGTCGGCGTTGAAACCTCCGGAGAGAATCGCGCCTCGCATCCAGATCGGACCATCGCTGCGGAAGCCGCGGTTGAGTGCAACCAGTCCTGAAGCGCGAAGATTGCCGAGATTGAGCGCGCGGCGCGCGACCGCTTTCAAATAGGCGCCGCGAAAGTCGACGAGACCTTCCACGACGGCGTCGAACAGCGTCACGCCGCCGATGGCGCGAAAATCCGGCCGCAGCGAAACGCCTCCGCCAATACGTGCTTCCCGCAGCATGAGGGCGAACTTCTGGACGCCGTCTTCGCGGGCTTGACCATCTTCGATGCAGAGCTTCGCGCATCCGCCATCGATGCGTCCCGCGACGCGCGCGCCGCGCGCGTCGATCCAACAGGCGCCGCGCTCTGTGACGGGGCCGGCACTGGAGAAGTCGAAACCCGCATCGATGCGCATGCCGTGACCGAGCAGGTGCGTGAATGTGCTTCCGCTGAGGCTCAGCTGCGCCAACCGCGCCCGAGATAGAATCATGCGCTCGGGAATTTCACACTGCTCCAGGACAAGGGCAGGCAGGCCGCGATCGCCAGCCCCTGAACAGCCCGAGAGATCAAGCTCGCCTTCGACGCGCGCGCCCCTGAGGCGCACGCCGGGGGCCTGCACTGTCCAGGTGGGGTCAAGCTCAAGCATCAACTTGCGGATAAACCCCGCCCGGACCGGGGGTTTGGGGCCAGCGCCCGCCATCGCGGTGAAGTCAGCGACCTCCCCGAGGCGCGTCCTCTCCACCACGAAATGTTCGTGCGGCGTCAAATCGTTGGCGTCAAACGCCATACCGGCCCCCCAAGTCGAGCCACCCCAACCGGCTCCGTTAAACCATATTCAGGCGCGGGCGCGCGAGTCGGCTTATATGAAACAGATGTCAGAGACGGCCCCCGTCACCGCCAACACGAACCTTCCCGAACTCTCGGTGTCCGAGCTGGCCCAGGCGGTTAAGCGCACAGTCGAGCGCGATTTCGACCGCGTGCGCGTGCGCGGGGAATTGGGTCGGGTGATGATCGCCAAGTCCGGGCATCTCTACGTGGACCTTAAGGACGAAAACGCGTCGATCGCCACGGTGATGTGGAAGGCCAACGTCGCGGCGTTGACCTTCAAGCCCGAGGAGGGGTTGGAGATCGTCGCCGAGGGGCGACTTTCCACCTATCCGGGGCGCTCCCAGTATCAGCTGATCGCCGAACGTATGTCGCCGGCTGGCGTCGGCGCTTTGTTGGCGCAGCTTGAGAAGCTCAAGGCGAAGTTGGCGGCGGAAGGCTTGTTCGCCGCTGAGCGCAAAAAGCGCATCCCGTTCCTTCCCCGAACGATCGGGGTGGTCACCTCGCCGACGGGCGCGGTCATCCGCGACATTCTCCATCGCTTGGGGGAGCGGTTCCCCCGGCGCGTGCTGCTGTGGCCCGTCTTGGTGCAGGGGCCGGAGGCGGCGGGGCAAGTGGCGCGCGCCATCAAGGGTTTCAACGCATTGCAGGATGATCTGCGGCCCGACGTGCTGATTGTCGCGCGCGGCGGCGGCTCCATTGAAGACCTCTGGGCGTTCAATGAAGAGGTGGTCGTGCGTGCTGCGGCCGCCAGCGATATTCCCCTCATCAGCGCTGTCGGCCATGAGACCGACACTACGCTGATTGATTACGCCTCCGATCTGCGCGCGCCGACGCCCACCGGCGCCGCGGAGAAAGCAGTGCCGGTGCGCGCCGAGTTGATCGAGCGCGTGGAAGTGTTGGAAGGACGTTTGAAGGGCGGGTTGGTGCGCGGGTTGGAGAAGCGCCGCGCGGAGGTGCGCGCGGCAAGCGGGCGTCTGCCAAGACTCGAAACGTTGTTCCAAATTCCGCAACAGCGGTTCGATCGCGCCGCCGAGCGTTTGAACGCCGCGCTCATCGCCAACACCCGAATGGCGCAATCGAAGCTCGACCGGATAGCGGCTCGTCTGCGCCCTCAGGCGTTGAGCCAGGACATTATGCGTCGGCGCGATCTTCTCAGTCGCGCCGCCGCGCGCTTGCGGCCGGCGATGACCCGCACGCTTGACGCGCATCGCAAGCATCTGGACGCTGCGGGGCGTGTGCTGGAAAGCTTGTCGCACAAGAGCGTGCTCGCGCGCGGATTTGTGATGGTGAGCCGCGAGGATGGCTCCGTGGTGCGCGCGGCGAAAGACCTGAACGCCGGCGACGCCATCGATCTCACCTTCGCCGACGACGTGAGAAAAGCGGTCATCGACCCTGCCGCGGGCGCCGCACGCCCCAAAGGCAAGGGCAGACCCGGCGGAGACCAAGGCAGCTTGTTTTAGGCGCGGCTAGCTTCCAGTAGCCTCGCGCGCGCGCATCAGTGCATCTTCATAAGTAGCGCTCACGCGTACTCGTCCGAGCATGCCAAGTTTTTCTAGGGAGGTCGCGACGCCTGGCCGCAACTCGCAAAATATGACGACGACGTCGTGCGACGCGCAACGTTTCAAGAAGCGGTCAAGGGCGCTGACGCCGGAGGCGTCGGCGAGCGGCACTTCGCGAAAGCGGAGAATGAATGCCTTGGGCGGCGGGAAGGCGGCCTCCAACGCATCGATGAGGCGGCTGGCGGCGCCGAAAAAGAGCGGTCCGCGCAGCTCGAACGCTTCCACGCTCTGTGGCAGTTCAGCTCGCGCCTCGTAATCCGAACGCTCGCGCGTGAAGTCATCTTCGTCCTTCTGCATCAAGGAGACGCCGCGTGAGATGGCGGTCGCCTCGCTCATGCGGTGCATGAAAATGATCGCCGCCAGCACGACGCCGACCTCGATCGCCGCCGTGAGATCGACAAGCACGGTCAGCAAAAAGGTCGCCAGCAGAACCACGCGATCGCCCGCCAAGCCGAACAGCAGATGCTTGAAGCGTTCCCGCTCGCTCATGTTCCAGGCGACGATCGTCAACACCGCCGCGAGGCTCGCGAGCGGAACGTGGGCAATGAGCGGCCCGAGCGCCAGCATGAACGCGAGCACAAAAAACGCGTGGAACATGCCGGCAAACGGCGTCTGGGCGCCGGCGCGGATGTTAGTGGCGGTGCGCGCGATTGCGCCGGTCGCGGAAATGCCGCCGAATACCGGCGCGGCGACATTGGCTATTCCCTGCGCGACGATTTCGCAATTGGACCGATGACGCCGTCCCGTCATGCCGTCAGCGACCATGGCCGAGAGAAGGCTCTCGACGCCGGCCAAAAAGGCAATGGTCAACGCCGAGGGCATCAGCTGCCGCACGCGCTCGGCGCTAAGCGAAGGGAGGGCGATCGGCGGCAAGGTTGCGGCGGCGTCCGCGCCGAAGCGTGAGCCGATCGTCTCCACTGGCAGGTCTAGCGCCCAAACCGCGAGTGTTGCGCCTGATACCCCGATAAGCAGAGACGGCAGACGCGGCGCGAATCTTTGCAGCGCGAGGATCGCCCCAAGCGCGCCTGCGGCGACGCCGAGCGCCGCGGGATTGAAACTCGCGCGCGCGCGCCAAAGCGCTTCGATCTTGGCGAGGAACTCAGCTGGAATCTCCGTCATGGAGAGGCCAAGCAAGTCGCGCAGCTGGCTCGAAAAGATGATCACGGCGATGCCGGCGGTGAAGCCGGTCACAACTGGCTCTGGGATGTACTTGATCCAGTCGCCGACCCGCAAAAGACCGGCCACGATAAGAATAACGCCCGCCATCACGGTCGCGAGCGCGAGGCCGTCATATCCAAACTCATGAACCACGCCGTAGACGACGACGATGAACGCGCCAGTCGGGCCCCCGATCTGAAAGCGCGCGCCGCCGAGCGCTGAAATCAGGAACCCGGCGACCACCGCCGTGATCAACCCTTGTGCGGGCGTCACGCCGGATGCAATCGCGATCGCCATGGCCAACGGAACTGCCACGATCGCGACGGTTAGTCCGGCGAGCGCATCAGCGCGTAGCTTGGCGAACGAATAGCCTTCCTGAGCGATCACCGTGAAGGATTTCGGGATGAACAGGCGCCAGTCGCGCCGGCCGGCGGACAGGGGGGAATCGGTTGGGGCGGTCATGAGACGCCTATGATCATCGAGGAGGTTGGCGCTTCAAGGCTGAACCTTCGGATTTGCACGGTGGTTTCGCGTAAGCCGCTCATGTTGCGCCTGCTAAGGCAGGTCAAAGCCTGAGCGCCATGGCGCGCGGGAACAGATGTGGTAGTACGCCTCCAGGGACGCGGGGGGATCACGCATGACCACGACATTCACGCCGCCTGCGGGCAAGGACATCTTGGGCCACCCGCGCGGGCTTTGGTACCTCGTGTTCGCGGAGGCGTGGGAGCGTTTTTCTTATTACGGCATGCAAGCGCTGCTGGTGCTTTATCTCACTCAGTATCTGCTTCTGCCGGAGCATGTTGGCAACGTCGCGGGATTCGAACAGTTCAAGGGCGCGGTCGCGGCCGCCTATGGCTGGCTCGGCAGCGTGTTTGGCATCGGCGACGGCGGCGGCGAACTCGCGACGCCGATCGCGACGGCCGCTGCCATTACCGGCGTCTATTCTGCCGGCGTGTACGCGACGCCGATGATTGGCGGTTGGATCGCGGACCGGTTCCTGGGGCGCACTATGACAGTTGCGATCGGCGCGCTCTTCATGGTGGCGGGGCATTTCTTGATGGCGTTCGACGTCGCATTCGTTGCGGCGATTGCGTGCCTGTTCATTGGTGTCGGATTGTTCAAAGGCAACATCGCCAGCCAAGTCGGCGAACTTTACGGACCAGACGATCTACGTCGAACGACGGCGTATCAGACCTTCCTACTCGGAGTGCAGATCGCGGTTATCGTGGCGCCGCTTGTGACTGGCTTTCTGGGAGAGAAGATCGCTTGGCATTACGGCTTCGGCGCCGCCGGCGTCGGCATGGCCATTGCGCTTGTCGTCTACCTCTGGGGCCGCAAATATTTGCCGCCGGAGCAGCCTCGCGGTCGGTCAGCGGCGAACGCTCCAGCGGATAAGCTCACGGGCCGCGACTGGGCCACCATGCTGGTTTTGGTCGCGATGCTCCCAATTCTGGCGGCGACCGCCATCGGCAACCAGGAGATTTTCAACGCTTACCTGCTCTGGGGCGAACAGAACTATAATCTCGTGTTTTTTGGCGAGACGATGCCGGTATCCTGGCTGATCTCGCTCGACGCTATCATCTCCACCGTCACCGTTGGCGGTGCGCTCGTGTTCTGGAGCGTCTACGCCAAGTTTTGGAAAGAGCCGGATGAGATCATCAAGCTAGCGATCGGCGCTGTGATAGCAGCGGGCGCGCCCATGATCCTTGCGTTCGCCAGCGCCAACCATGCCGCGACCGGCCAACCAGTGTCGCTGATCTGGGGCATCGGCTTCCACGTCGTGAACGACATCGGTTTCGCCATGATCTTTCCGGTTGGCCTCGCCCTTTTCTCGCGCGCGGCGCCGCGGCAGGTCGGCGGGCTGTTCATCGGCATCTACTATCTGCACTTGTTCATCTGCAATCTCGCCACCGGCAAAGTGGCGGGCATGATCGAGACCATGGATGGGTTCAGCTTCTGGGCCATGCACGCGGCGGTGATAGCGGCGGGCGCTGTAGCGCTTGTCGTGTTCGCGGTGCTGTTCAACAAGCTGCTTGCGCCGAAGGCGGAGGTCCCCCCGACGGAGGCGTCCCAGCCGGCGCCCGCCTAGCGGACGCCTGATCGCCGCGCCGCCAGACGCCAACCAGTGTTAACGCCGCGGTCACGATTGCGGGCGCAATGCTTAGGGCGCTAGCAAAGACAGTCGTTCATGTTTGGGAAGTCCAAACCGCCGCCTAAGAGCGCGCTCGCCGATCGCATGCGGCGGGTGACGACCCATCGCCCCCCGGCGGGGGCTGATGAGTGGGAGTTGTTGCCGCCCCCGCCGCCTCACGCCTCCAAACTGCATGCCCGCTCCGAGCGGGCGCCCGCCTACCGGCAAGGCGTTATCGTCATTGAAGACGGGCAACGTGTGACCGTTGTGATCAAGAATCTCAGCGCAAGCGGCGCCAGGATCGAGTTCTTCCTCAAGCGCGAGTTGCCTGCGGTGATCACGCTGATTGAGGTGACCAAGCGCATTCACCGCCGCGCCCGCGTCGTCTGGCAGGGCGACGGCGTGGCGGGGATCGAGTTCCTGCCCGACTAGCGGCCGGTGAAATAGACTGCGAACTTGTTGCCGTCCAAATCGCGAAAATAGGCGAAGTCGCCGAAAGCGCCGCGCGGTCCAGGCTCGCCTTCGCAGGTTGCGCCAAGCTCCAGCGCCTTCGCATGCATGCGCACCACGTCATCCTTCGAGTCCACCTCGAACGCGATCATGCCGCCGTTGGAATGAGTCGCGGTTTGGCCGTCATACGGGCGCGTCAGAAGCAGCATGGCGCCGGACCCAAGCCGATACATTTGGCCATGGGGCGTCGGGAACAAACGTTTCCCGCCGAGTTCGGCTGTCAGCGCGTCGTAAAAGCCCGTTGCGCGCTCGAAATCGTTTGTTCCGACGCAGATGTATCCGACCTTGGCCATGGCGCGTTCTCCTTTCCGCCATGTCCGCGCTCTCAGGGGGGGGCGTCAATGGGCGCCGCCGCGCGAACCTGCGCATGGACGGGGCGCGCCGCCCGGCGCTAGAATGCCGTCCCATGAACAAGCACGACCCCGGCGGGCCGGAAGCAAAGCTTCATTACGGCGACAACGAGTTCACTATCCTCAAGCAGGGGCTGTTTGTCCGCTGCGCGGTTTCCGGTGAGCGCATTCCCTTGGATGAGTTGCGCTACTGGAACGTCGATCTCCAGGAGGCCTACCGCAGCGCCGCCGAGGCCACGCGGCGTTGGCAGGAACTCCAGGAGCAGAAGGCGTGAGGGCGCTGATCGCCGCCTTTTTGCTTGCGGCCTGCGCCGCGCCGGAAGCGCCGGCGGGATCCGAGGCGTCCGCCGCGACCGCTCCCTTTGTCGATGAGGTCGCCGCAACGCCGGCATTTCCGCCAACCCCCGCAACGCTGACGTTGACCTGCGCTGGCGCGTTCACTCAAGGCGGCGTCGCGCTTTGCCGTACCTTGCCGGGCGCCGATATCAGCGTGGACGGCGTCGCGTTCGGCGCGGCCGACACGCAGGGGTGGGCCGTTGTTGGCTTCTTGCGCGAACACGGCCCACAGGCGCGCATCGAAGCCGCTGCGAACGGAAGCACCGTGGTCCAGGCTGTCGACATCGCCGATCGCGCCTTCGACATCCAGCGCGTCAACGGCTTGCCGCCGCAAACCGTGAATCCCACGGATCCCGAGGTTATCGCTCGCATTCAGCGGGACACAGCGCTCAAGCAAAACGCATTTGGAAGCACGGCGCCGCTCGAAGGCTGGCTCGATGGCTTTATCTGGCCCGTGGAGGGACCGATCTCTGGGCGTTGGGGCAATCAGCGCATCCTGAACGGCGAGCCACGTGATCCGCACTACGGCGTCGACATCGCGGCGCCGGCTGGAACGCCCATTCGTGCGCCAGCGTCAGGAACTGTGGTGCTGGCCAATCCGGACATGCATTTCGAAGGCGGGCTCGTGTTCATCGATCATGGCCAGGGCCTCATCACCATGTATCTCCACATGAGCCGCCTCGATGTTGCGCCGGGCGATTCCGTTACGCAGGGCCAGGTGATTGGCGCTGTCGGCGCCACTGGCCGGGCGACGGGGCCGCATTTGTGCTGGCGTATGCGCTTCCGCGGCCGCCAACTCGACCCGACCGTGGCGATCGACGGTTTGGCCGCGGCGCGAGCGGCGTTGCTGGCGCAGCCTAACGCGTCACAAAGTGACTGACCAACACCACGGCGGGAGCGTCGCCTTCGTTGCGCCAGGAGTGCGCCGTGTTCGCGTCTTCGATCGCGACATCGCCCGCGCGGTAGGTGATCGGATCGAGGCACGTGTTTCGTAGCTCGACCATTTCGCCGGAGACCAGTACCGCGAAGCCCTGAATCGTCGCGTGCTCATGCCAGGCGATGACCCCGCCGGGCGCGACCGTGATGCGACGCAGCCGCACCGCGCGTGTGGGATCAGCGGCGGTCGGAACCAGCGCGACGTCTTCGATCCGAACGCCAGCCGTGGCGCCGAAGCCCTGAGCGTGCGCGCCGTCTTGTCGCCGCTCGACGGGGCAAGCGCGTACCACGGCGTTTTCGATCGCGGCCACGCTCTGATCCGGCGTCGGCGTCGATGCACAGGCGCCGAGAAGCGCCACAGCGCTAAGCGCAAGTCCGCGCATCACATCACCCCTGCTTTTTTCCAGGCGTCTTTCGGCCAACGCCGGTGCGCCCAGAACCATTGCGCCGGCGCTTCGCGCACGCGCGCCTCCATGAATTCGTTGATACGCCTGACGCCCTCAAACACTGTCCGTTCATCGTCGGGATTATCGTAGTCGAGTTGGATGGGTTCGTACGCGGTGGCCACAAAGCGCGTGCCCTCGATGCGCCGACCCGTGATCGGGATAAGCGGGACCTTGAACTTGAGCGCCAGCCGCGTGGGACCGTCCGCGGTCATGCACTCGTACCCGAAGAACGGAACGCTCAGGCCCATATTGTATTTTTGGTCGTTCATCAGCGCCACGCTTCGGCCCCGCTTCAGCGAGCGCAGAAGCCCCATGCCGCCTTCCTTGCCTTTCGCGGCCTGCAAGCCAAGGCCGAACGCGGCGCGCGTCTCGACGATGTATTTGTCGATGATCGGATTGTTCGCGGGGCGATAGGTGAAGTGGCAGGTCGCATCGGTTTGCGCCAGACATAGCGAGGTCACTTCCCAGTTGGTGAAGTGCCCGCCAATGAAAACCGCGCCCTTGCCAAGCGTCGCCTCAATGCGCTCGCGGCCTTCAAAGGTCACGTCGCCGCTCCGGAACTTCTCCAGAAACTTTCCCATGTGGGGGAACTCACCGGACATCCGGCCTAGTTCGCGGAAGCTTTCCTTGCGCATCTCGCGATGCCAGGCATCGTTTTCGTTTGGGAACGCCATGCGCAAATTGCGCAGAGCGGTCTTCCACGAACTCGTCAGCGAGGCCACGCTCGGAACAATCGCGGCGCCGAGTTTTGACGCGCGTTCCAGCCCCAGCGCGCCGAGGCCGCCAACATAGGCGTTCCATACGAGCGCCTCGAGGCGAAACATCAGGTTGACGTCTTTAGGCTTTGCCATGCGCGATTTTCATGCGGTCTTGTATCGGCGCGAGCAAGGCGTCGAGCGCGGATTCGTCCACAAATCGGGCCGCCACGGGCAAGACAGCGACCTTCGCGCGCCACTCCGGCGAAAGTCGCGCGGCATCCTTCTCGGTCGTGATCAATGTTGCCCCGCGCTCGTCGGCCATCTGGGCCAAAACATCGAGTTCGTCATCACTGTAGGCGTGGTGGTCGGAGAACGGCACGGCCTCCGCGATATCGGCGCCCATGGCCGCGAGGGTGTCGAAGAACTTTTCAGGCCTCGCCAGCCCCGCGAAAGCCACGAGCTTGCCGTCGGGCGCGATCCCCGCCGGGGCGAGCACCGCTGTGATGATGGGCTTCTCAAAACCGGCGAGCCAACGAGGCCTTGGCGCGCTGTCGGCGGCGCCATTGCTCAGCATCACGACCGCGTCGGCGCGGGCCAGTCCCTCGCGCAGTCGCTCGCGCAGGGGGCCGGCGGGAAAGACCCGCCCATTGCCGATGCCGAACACCGGGTCGACCACCACGAGATTCAGGTCTTTCGCCAAACTTGGGTTCTGAAAGCCGTCATCCATGATGATGGCGCGGGCCCCGCCTTGGACCGCCGCCATAGCGCCAGCAACGCGGTCACGCGCGATCCAGGCGCCGCCATCGCGCGCGTGCAACAACGGTTCGTCGCCGACTTCCGCCGCGCGCATATCCGTTGTGACGCGCAGCGGGCCAGCGACCTTGCCGCCGTAACCTCGCGAAAGAGTGTGGGCGTGTGGTCCGAGGCGAGCACGCAGGGCGCGCGCGACAGGTGTTTTGCCTGCTCCGCCCACCGTGAGGTTCCCGACGCAAACGACGGGCACGGCGGCATGGCGCGGCGTCATCGTCCGAAAGCGCTGTGCGGCCGCCCACGCATAAATCCAGGAGATCGGCGTCAGCAGCGCGCGCATTGTCAGAGCCGCGTCGCGGCCTTCGGCATCGGCTTTCCAAAACTCAGGCGGGCGCATCGGCGGCGTCACCCTTTGCGTTGGCCGCGCGGAGGCTGAGCAAGCCCTCAACCGTCTTTGCGAACGCCTCCGCGCCGCGTTCGGTGATCGTGCGGGCGCTCGTCACGAGGCGCATGCGCTTGCTCTCGTCCGACCACAACGCCGCCACCTCAGCGGCGATGTCCTCCACGTTGCGCACCACGCGTGCGCCATCCGCGCTCAAGAGCGCCTCGAAAAGATCGTCAAAGCTCTCGACATACGGTCCCGACAAAATAGCCGCGCCATGGTTGGCGGGCTCCACTGGATTGTGCCCCTTTAGATGCGGCAGCAAACTGCCGGCCACAAGGGCGACTGGCGCGATCTCGTAGAGCAACCCGAGTTCGCCCAGCGTGTCGGCGACATAGACTGGCGCTGCGCCGATTTTCGCGCCTTCGGAGCGCCGGGGGGCGCCGCGCGCGCGCGCGGCGATGGCGGCGCCGCGATCTGGGTGGCGCGGCGCGATAATCAACAACGCGTCGGGCCTCTCGCGGCGCAAAAGCTCATGCGCTTCGAGCGCGATCTCGTCCTCGCCTGCGTGCGTCGACGCCGCGAGCCAAACGGGGCGTGCGCCAATCTCGGCCTCCAGCATTGCGCGCGCCTGTTGATCGACTGGGAGACTCGGCGCGGCGAGTTTCAAGCTGCCGCTCACATCGACCGGTTTGCCTCGTAACTCGGCGAGCGCGCTCACAGACCGGGAGTCGGCCGCGGAAACGAACGCGAAGATGCCGAACAATGTTCGCGCCGCCGTGCGCCATGACGTCCAACGCCGCAGCGTCGCGGGACTCATCCGCGCGTTTACGAGTGCGAGCGGAAGCGCGCGCGTGCGCGCCTCAAGAAGCAGGTTTGGCCACACCTCGCTTTCAACGAAGACGCCCGCGTCTGGCCGCCAATGATCGAGAAAGCGCCGCACGCAGTCGATGCGATCGAGCGGTGCGTAGACATGGGTGAGGCGGGCGAGCTCGCGCCGGGCGACCACATCCGCCGACGTGCGCGTGCCGGTGGTAAGCACGAAGGAAAGGGCATGGTCGCGCGCGGCGAGCGCCTCGACCAGCGTCATCGCGACGGCGCTTTCACCGACGCTGGCGGCGNNCGACAGCGCTTCGATCAGCGCCAGCGCGACGCCGCTTTCACCGACGCTGGCGGCGTGCAGCCACAACACCGCGCCACCAGGGCGCGGGCGGCTGTACCGACCAAATCGCTCTTGCAGGCGGGTGGGATCCTCTTTGCCATTGCGCGTCCGCGCGGCGAGCCATGCTGGCGCGAAGCCGCCGACAAGCGCGGTCGCGACGCGGTAGGCTGCAAGCATCGGCGAAGCGGTCACGGCGACGCTGGCTCCGGCGCTTGCTTTTGCTGCGTGGGCGCGGGTTCGACAACAACGGTCCCCATCATCCGGTCAGCTTCCGCGGTGATGCGGTTCAACTCGTTCTCAAGCTGAACGCGAACGCGCTCCATCTCGGCGGCGTCAGCATCGGGAGGGGGCGGCGGGATCGGATTTCCCCAGATCAGGACGCCCGCGCCGAAGGGGAAAGGGAACGAAAAACGATCCCACGAATTCAGGACGACCCGCCAGCGCGTCGCCCAGGTAATCGGCAGGAGTGGTATTTGAGCCATGCGCGCGATTTGGATGACGCCCATCTTGGCGCGCATGCGTGGTCCGCGCGGCCCGTCCGGCGTCATGCCGATGGCGCCTCCATCTTCGATGTGGCGCAGCAACTCGAAGGTTGCGCCAACGCCGCCTTTTTGTTGCGCACCCGTATCTCCTTTGCGTTGCTTGGCGGCGGAGCCGCGCACCACGTCGACGCCAACCGAGCGGGCCGCGTGGGTGACCACGCCGCCGTCGCGCGATCTGGAGATGAGGAATTTCACTTTCGGCGCGCCGGCGCCAAAGGCCCAGAGCTTGTGCGCCACGAAAAACCGACCGTGCCAGACCGCGATGATGAGACGCGCGGCCGGATCGGCCCAGAACGGCTCCGCCGCCGCTTGGTTGATCCGCCTCCACCGTGTCGTTACCGCGACCAGCGCCATATAGGCTCCAATCGCGCGGCCGATGAGCATTTGGACGGTGGGGTTGCCGAGAAGCGCCTTGAACATGGGTCCGCTGGTGGAAGCGGCTTCCTGGCCGCTGCTTTGCCCCTTATAGGGGGCCGCCCCGGCATTGCGCCAGCGGGGCGGTGAAAAGGATGTGTGCGTGGCCAAGGCAGCCGACCCGACCCGGTTTGATTTGTCCACCGCAGCCGGCCGTAAGCGGGCCGAGGCGGACCTCATCTGGGCCGATCACGGCTTCCTGCGGACCATGTTCTCCAATTTTCACTGGATTGAGCCGGGCGTGATGGCGCGGGCGAACCAACCGTCGCCGGCCCACATAGCGCGCTACGCCGAGATGGGGATCAGGACGATCCTCAACCTGCGCGGTCGCTCCAACACCGGGTACTACGCGCTTGAACGTGAGGCATGCCAGCGTCACGGGCTTACGCTGATCGATGCGCGCATGCACTCGCGCGAGCCGCCGAGCCGCGAACAGGTGCGCGAAGCCAAACGCTTATTTGAAACGATCGCCTATCCGGCGCTGATGCACTGCAAGTCGGGCGCTGATCGCGCGGGAGCGATGGCCGTTCTTTATAAGCACTTCAAAATGGGGCGCCCCGTCTCGGAGGCGGTTGAGCAGCTCGAGTTGAAATACCTGCACGTCAAGCAAGGCAAAACCGGCGTCATCGACTATTTTTTTCAGCGTTACCTCGAAGAGACGCGCGCGAGCGGCAAGGCTTTCTCCGACTGGGTGGAACAGGACTACGACAAGGCGGCCACGCGTGCTGCGTTCAAGAGCGAGTGGTGGGCGAACGTGCTGGTTGATCGCGTGTTGCGGCGCGAGTAGGCGCGCATCATTCCTGGAATTGCAGCGCCGCCAAGCGCGCATAGGCGCCGCCCTTCGCGATGAGTTCTTCATGGCGGCCGGTCTCAACGACGCGCCCGGCGTCAAGCACGATGATGCGGTCGGCGTCGCGAACGGTCGCTAGCCGGTGCGCGATGACAAGCACGGTGCGTCCCTTGGCCAAACGCCGCAGCGCGTCTTGCACCTGCCGTTCGCTTTCTGAATCGAGCGCGCTGGTCGCTTCGTCGAGCAGCAGGATCGGCGCGTCGCGTAGGAACGCGCGAGCGAGCGCGATGCGTTGCCGCTGGCCGCCGGAGAGGTTGCCGCCGCGGTCGCCGACCGGCGACCCATATCCCTCAGGAAGCGCCATGATGAACTCATGCGCCGCCGCCGCGCGCGCCGCCGTTTCGACTTCTTCTCGCGTCGCGTCCTCTTTGCCCAGCGCGATGTTGGCGTAGACGCTGTCGTTCAAAAGCAGCGCTTCTTGCGACACCAGCGCTATCGCGCCGCGCAAACTTGTGAGCGTCACCCCGCGCACGTCCTGCCCGTCGATCCGTACGGCGCCGGCGCTCACATCGTAGAGCCGCGGCAAGAGGTTGAAGATCGTGGACTTGCCCGCGCCGGACGCGCCAACGAGGGCGAGCGTTTCT
This sequence comes from Hyphomonadaceae bacterium UBA2389, assembly GCA_002343395.1. Lineage (GTDB taxonomy): Bacteria > Pseudomonadota > Alphaproteobacteria > Caulobacterales > Aquidulcibacteraceae > Vitreimonas. Next base: position 42,637 of record DDSN01000054.1, read on the forward strand.
CCTGGTTCCGCCACGAAACTGACCGCGTGAAGCGTTGGCGCGTCGCCATAGGCGAAGCTCACGGCGTCAAACTCAACGCGCCCGCGCGCTGTCGCCAGCGGCTTGGCGTTGGGTCGGTCGATCACCGCGGATTGCTCGTCGAGCACACCGAAGATGCGCGCCAGCGCGGCGGACGCTTCATTGAGCAGGGTGTTGAATTGGCCGAGCGCGCGCGCGGCCGGGGTCGCCACGCCGATGGCGCCCATCATGCCGATCAGATCGCCAAGCGTCATCGCGCCGGCCCCGATGCGCCATGCCGCGATCGCGAGCACGCCCGCAAGCGCCAGCCCGCCGAGGAGTTCCAGCAACGGCACCGTGCTGGCGCGATTGTAGGCGAGCTTGCGCGCCAGCTTGCGGCGTGTCTCAAAGGCCGCATCGGCGCGGGCGGCCTCGCGCTGTTCGAGATTGTAGGTCTTGATCATACGCGCCGCGGAGAAGGACTCCACAAGCAAAGCCGATAGTCCGCCGAGCTGCGCCTGCGCGGCGTGGGTTTGACAGCGCGCGCGCTGACCGATCCTCGCCAGGACGGGCGCCGAAAGCGCGAAGGCGCCGATCGCCGCCAGCGTCAGCATCCAGTCGAGCACGACCATCGACGCCACGGCGCCGACGAGCGTGAGCGCATCGCGGATCGACGCTTGCGCGCCGCGTACAATCGCTTCGCTGACGATGTTGATGTCATTGGTGAAGCGGGTGACCAGCTTGCCTGGTTCTTCGCGCGCGAAACGGGCGACGTCGGCGCCGGTCAACTTGGCGAACATCGCGCTCTGCAAGTCCCTAAGGACCTTCAGCGCCAGCTCCTGATTGAGCACGGCCTGCGCCCACATGGCGAACGCGCGCACGCCGGTGGCGACGACCACGGCGAGCGGCGCGTACGCGAGGACATGTGCATCGCCCGCCGCCAGTCCATCCGTCGTATACTTCAGGATAAAGGCGTAGGAGACGCCAGCCGCGGCGACGAGCGCCAGCGCGGGCGCGAGCAACGCCAGTTCGCCCGGGTAGCGGGAAATGTAGTCGCGCCACAGCCGCGCGAAAAAATTTTGGCGCGCGGGAGGCGTCACATTTCGCCTTCGGGATCCTCGCCGGGGTCGAGCAGGCGGTGAGCGTGAATAATGAAGTAGCGCATGCGCGCGTTGTCGACGGTGCGTTGTGCCGCAGCCTTCCAAGCGTCGTACGCTGTCGCGTAGTTTGGATAGGCGCCGACGAAGTCGAGCGCGGCGAGATCGTCGAACTCTGGGCGGTCGAGGTCGGTCAATTCGCCGCCGATGACGAGATGGAGAAGTTGTCTTTGTTGATCGGGCATTGAACTCAAGCCTTGCGCGGATCGGGAAGCGCGCGCGTGCGCTCGATTAGCAAAGGGTGGAGGTCAGCGCCAGCGGCCGCGACGCCAGGCGCGCGCGGAACCGGTTGGTTGAACGTGAGCGGCGCTCCCCAAGGATCGGTCACACGTCCGCCCGCGGCTTCCACGAGGGCGGCGCCCGCGGCGATATCCCATTCGTTCTTGAAGCCAAACAAAACGGTGGCGTCGCCGATACCCGCGGCCACCAAAGCGAGGCGGTATGCAAGCGACTGCCGCTCTATGAACTCCAAAGGCGGCCAGGGCTGGCGCCATTTGCGATCGGCGAAGCGCGCCTTCACCCCGATCATGCGCGCGCCATCGAGCGTTGCGCGCGCGCTGGCGTGCATTGGTCTGCCATTGAGCGTCGCGCCAACGCCGGGAGAACCCAAGAACAACTCGTCGGTCATCGGGTTGTAAACAGCGCCAGCGAGGGGATGTCCGCGTTCGACGACGCCAATGCTGATGGTCCATTGCGGAACCTTAGCGATCATGGCGGCGGTGCCGTCGATAGGATCGAGCATGAATACACGCGCCTTGTGTTCGCGCCGCTCCAGTTCGTCAGGTGTTTCTTCCGAGAGCCAACCATAGTCGGGGCGCGCGCCGAGCAGCCTCTCCGCCAGCAAGGCGTCAACCGCGTAATCGACGTTGGTCACCGGTCCCAACGCGCCCTTGGACTGGATTTGAAGCGGTTTGCCGATCAGTTCTCGGGCGAGGGCGCCCGCCTCGCGCGCCGCCGCCTCGATCAGGGCAAGATCAGACGCCGCCGATTGCAAGGTCTTCCACGATCAGGCTGGGGATTTCGAGGGAGCCGCGATTGTCGAGGTCGTTGCCGCACCGCAGACGCAAGAAAATGTCGAGGAGATTGCCCGCCACTGTCACTTCGCTGACTGGGTGGGCGATCTCGCCATTCTCGAACCAATAACCCGCCACGCCCACGGACCAATCCGCCGTGTTCATGTTAAGCGAGGGCGAGAACATGTCGGTGACGAAGAGGCCCTTGCCGGCGCCGCGCATCAGTCCGTTCAAGTCTTCGGTCCCTGGCTTTACGAACATGTTCGTGGACGAAATGCCCGGCGGCGAGCCGTGACCGGCGGATGCATGGCCGTTCGGTTCGAGCCCGAGCTGGCGCCCGGCGGCGGCGTTCAGCAACCACGTCGTCAGAACGCCATCTTGTATGAGCGTCATGGGGGCGACGGCGCCGCCCTCGCCATCGAACGGACGCGAGCCCAGACCACGCTTCACGAACGGATCCTCACGAATCTCAAACCCTTCAGCAAACACGCGTTCGCCGAGTTTGTCCTTGAGGAAGGAAACGCCGCGCGCCACCGACGCACCGGAAACCGCCGAGAACAGCGGAGATATGATCCGTCCCGCCAACCGGTTTTCGAAAATCACTGCCGCTTTCTGGCTCGCGATCTTTCTGGCGCCCAGTCGGCGCGCCGTGCGTTCGCCCGCGGCGCGGCCGATCTCTTCGGCGGACGGCAGATCAGCGAAGAAGCGCTTGGTGCGCCACTCGTAGTCGCGCTCCATGTCGTCGCCGCGCTCGGCGATCGGTTGCGTGCCGAGGCTGAACGAGGTCGCGCTTTCAACACCCTCAAAGCCATCTGATGTCGCGTACACAAAGGTCGATACTTCCGTCGATGCGCCCGCGCCGCTGGAGTTGGCGATCCCAGGCACGGCCAGCGACGCCGCCTCGCAGCTTTTGGCGAGGTCCAGGAGCTCCTGCGGGCTAGGCCTTGCCGTGTCCGATTGCTCCAGGTCGGGCCATGGGCCGCGTGCGTGGAAGCGTTTTTCCAGAAGGCCGCAATAGGGGTCCTCGGGCGCGGCCTTCGCCATGGCGACGGTCCGTTCGGCGAGCGCCTGAAGGCCGCGCGGAGAAAGGTCAGTCGAAGACGCCGCCGCCTGGTGCTTGCCGATGAAGGCGCGCAGCGCGACCGAGCGGCCCTCTTCTCGCTCCATGCCTTCGAGTTCGCCCAACCGAACCTCGGCGGATACCGCTTCCCGGGCCGCGTACGAGGCCTCCGAGGCGTCTGCTCCCGCTTTTCGGGCGTAGTCAATCAGCGCCGCCAGCGAGGCGGCGGAATCAGCGTCAAAAGCCATCCAGCGAACATGGTGGGTCCTGTCCGATGGGGCAACAGAATGCTGGTTGCCGCGCGGCAACATCGCAGCCCTCCCACGCTTTGGCTTCAATTTTGCCCGGTAACGGTCCAGCAATCCCTTTAACGAATACTAATATCTGGAATTGAGAGGAAATCCGGCATGCGCAGGCCCATAATGAGACGTCTATCGTCCTTGCTCAGCTAGTTCAAAATACCGGCGCCAACCAGATTGGGCGCGCCACTCAGCGTAAGCGGCGGCGATGTTGGCTTCGTCGGGCGGTGAGTTCGAGAGGGATTCGTAACACTTCTGAATTCCTCGCCGGACGATTTCCTTCGACTGACCGAAGACAATGTCGATGAGGCCGTCGGTGTCCAGCGTTGAGCTATCGTTTGGGATTGTGCTCAAGACCTCCGCCATCAAGGCTCGCACGTCAGTTTCGACGGCGGCGCGCACATCGGGTTTGCTCGGGCGGAGGCATTCCTGTTCGGTGAGCCACGTGGCCTTGTTGAACTTGATGTGCGCGATGCGTTTCTTGCTGAGGCCGAGTCGGTCGGCGCGCTCCAAAATGCGATCCGTGTAAGCGATGGCGCGGTCGAAATCTTGCGCGACGTAAAAGCCAAGGGGGATGGCGCCGACCTCTCGCCCGGTGAACGTTTCCTGGGCGCGCCAGTTTTCGAGCCTTTCAAGGACCAGTTCGACTTGATCCTCGAGAAATCTCGAATGGTCAGGGTCTGCTCGAAAGCCTGCCAACCGCACGGCTAAGAGCCAAGCAAAACGGAGCAAATCCTCATTCGCACACGCGGCTTCGATTTGGTCTGAAAGAGCGATCAAGAGCGGGTCGTTGGCAGGGCAGGTCTCAAGATGCGTGCGTTCAGCATCGAGTTGCTCGCGAAGGCCCGTGAGGGAATCGGGAAACACCGCCTTCCTTTGCTCCTCAAGCGCTGCAACCAACTCATTGTAGAGAATGTCAAGACCAGCCTGAAATGGGCGACGTTCCAGACTTTGGCGCGCCAGTATCATTTTTCGGATAATTTGACTCTGTTGTTCAAGTTGCTCGATCGCGCTGCTGGTTGTCTCGATCAGGGTTTTGACCCGCTCGTCGAGGGCGCCTTGTGGTTTGTAGGTGAGGTCGTGCATCTTCGCCGACCAAGCGTCATGGAGCATGGTCTTGCATTGAACCTCGCACCGAAGGCCTCGGTGTTCGGAATTGCTCGAAAGCATGACCACATGCGTCGCGAAATAGGCGCTTCGATGATCTTTGCGTCGCTCTTGCCTGATCTGATACGGCTCCAGCGCGGCGAGAAGTTCGTCTAGGGCGCCGTCAATCTGGTCCGGATATTGGACGACGATAGTAAGTCCTACGATGTCTTCGATCTTGCGCAGATTCGGTACGCTAACAGGGCGGGTGCAGGCCGCGAGTATTTTGCCCGTCGATTTTAGCTCCCCTTCGGCGCCCTGTTTGCTGCCGCGGCTGTAGACCCTCAGAACGGTTTGGGTTCCGAGCTTCCGTTCGACTCGGAGGCATGCTGCTCTGACGGCCTCAAGCAGGCCTTCGTACCTAGTGCGCTCATCGAGGATGAACTTCCTGACGGTGTTCATGTTCGACATTAAACGCCCGCCCCCCTTTGGAACCGGTGGCTATAACTGCTGCGCGACGGCGGCGTGGATGAGGCCGGCGCCGACCAGCACATAGGCCGCCCAGGTCAGCAGCACGCCGAGCGAGCGGCCAAGGTTCAGCATGCCGCTGTTGAGGCCGAACCCATGCAGCAATCTACCCGCTGTTAACGATCCGCCCGCCGCGTGCAGCAGCCACAGCGGCGAACCTTCAAAAAGCGATAACAGAACGATGCCGACGAGGCCTGCCGGGATATACTCGGCGGCGTTGGCATGCGCCCTGACGGCGCGCGCGAAGTCCTGGTTGCCGGCGTCCCCCAACGCGATCTTGTGGTGGCGCCGCCCCATGACCACTACCACTGCGAGGACCAGCAGGATCAGTATGTTCACGCCGGCATAGAGCGCGGCGACTTCCAAGCGCAGCATGGTGAAATCTCCCTCGCATCGTCTTCAGCGCGACCAAGGGCGGCCTGTCAATCATTTGTTTTGCTTTCGGAAACCGCGTGTTCATCGCGCTCAGGCATAGTGAGCCCATACAACGTGATGCCTCGAAGGCACGGGATGGGTGGTTTGGACGACGCGGGTTTCATCGGCGTCGCTTGGGCGATGATCGCGGCGGTCGCGGGCGGAGGCCTGGCGGTCGCCGCGATGACGCTCGCGCGCAATGTACGCTTCCTGGATCGCCTTGAGTTCGACGGCGGTTACAACGCGCTCGCCCACGTCACGGATTAATTTGCGTCAAAGCCGCGGCGTCACGCTATGCTCCGGAAATCACGGAGGATGGCGATGCGAATTCAAGCGCAACTGATGGCGGCGGCTTTGGTGCTGGCGGCTTGCGGCCAGAACGCTGACAAGGGCGAAGCACCGCCCGCTGCTCCAGAGGCGCCGAACGCGATATCGCTCAGCATAGAAGCAGGCCGTTACGGCGTGATGCTCTCCCAGATCCATAGCCTGACCGCGGATCGCTCCGGCGCGGGCGAGGCCGACAATAGCGACCCGCGTGAGATCGCCCGCCGCCTGCGCGAGGCAGTGTGGGAGTACAACATGGAGCGCTCAAGCCTCTGCGGTCGGGGGTTGTTCGCGGACTTATCCTGCGGGCCGGCGTTCATGCCCGTGTGGCTTGGCGAGCCTTCGGACGTCGCCCCCACCCTGGAAGAACTGCAAACGAGGTCGGGCGCAGTCGGCGAGGAAGTGATGCGCTTTTGGAACGCCGTGTGCGCCGATGCGCGCATCAGGGAGACAGACGAGGAAGCGCGCGATTACGTCTGCGCGATCGAGTAGCTATCGCAGCCGCCAAACAGCGGCGCGCTTGACCTCGGCATCCTCCAGGGCGCGTGTGACGGGTATGTCATAGGCGGCGACCTGCTCAAGTTTGTGTTTGGGCAGGTAGGTTCGGCCCGGATCGCCGATGAGAACGGTTCTGCCTTGCCCGTGTAGGGCTTCGATCCACGCAAGCACGCGCGGCGCGAGATCGCGATCATAGAAGAGGTCGCCGACCAGGATCACGTCGTGGGGAACTTCGGCGCCGATGAGATCGGCCTGGGTTGTGTCAATGGCGACGTCATTGAGCGCGGCGTTGAGGCGCGCGGCATGCGCGGCGAAGGCGTCAATGTCGGCGGCGAGCGCGGCGCGCGCGCCGGCCTTCACCGCCGCGATAGCGACCAACCCCGAGCCCGACGCCATGTCGAGCACGCTGCGTGCGCGGACGACCTCGTGATGATCGAGCGCGTAGCGCGCCAGCGCCTGGCCCCCGGCCCAAGCGAACGCCCAAAACGGCGGCGGAAGACCGAGCTCGCCGAGCTGCTCTTCCGTGAGCTCCCACAACGCGACCGCATCGTCGGCGAGGTGGAGTTTCAACTCCGGCACATGGCTCGGCGCCAGCACGCGAGTATTCTCACGGATGAAGGCGGGAACGTCGTCGATCACGCGGGCGCCGCGCACAGCCATTCGCCCGCCCACTCTTCGGGCGTGAACACGTCCTTCGTATCAATGCGCGTGACCGCTGGCATTGCCCACCTCTAGCATGGCTGTGAAGGACGCGCCCGGCGGATTTTTCAGTCGTCTGAGCGCAAAACAAGGTAGCCGCTTGGCCAGCGTTCAATCCGCACGCCGGCGGGGTCAGCCGAGATGCCGAGTTCGGCGAGGAGGTCTTGGTCACTGGCGCTGAGCACATCGCCCTCGGCGCGACGAACATGCTCGAACCAGCCCAGAACCGGGCATGCGTCGCTATGCGTTGCCTCGGCGGCTTGCGCGAAACGCGATTCCGGGAGCCCCGACGCTTGCGCGTACAAGAAGCTCGGTGCGCCCGCGACGCGTATGCCGCCATCCGGGCAGTCAGCCGCAAGCGCGCGCACCCGCGCCGCGCCGCGCCAAACGGGTTCGCTTCGCAGAAAATTTCGGCTTTGAACAAACCCAGCCGCCGCCGTGGCCGCGAGGAGTGCAATGGTCGCGACGCTTGCCCAACGCCGCCGCTCACGCGCGAATTCGCGCGCGAGCATGACAAGAACAACGATCAGCGCGGGCGCTCCGATCAACCAGTACCGCCCGTTAATGATCGGTGTTTTGAGCGACGCCGCCAGCGGGAGCGCAACGAACAACACTGCCGTTACTCCGAAGGCGACAAAAAGCGGACGGGCGCGCGGAAGCGCGACGGCGCCTATTCCGAGGATAAGCGCGAGCGGCGCCAGCATCAGGCCAGGACCGACAGCGAGACTGCGCACATACCAAAATGCCTCGCGCACCGAGGCGTTCGAGAATTCGATCCACGCCACATTGCCCAGACGCCCGTAGGCGCTCGCGAGCCAAAGCGCGAACGCCGCGACGGTCGCGAAGCCGAGAGCGAAGCCAGCCTCCCGCAACTCCTTGCGTTTGCTGAGGAGGCCATGCGCCACCAGTCCCGCCGCAAGACACCCGGCGAACAACGCTGTATAAACATGTGTGAGGGCTGACAGCACGCCGAGGGTCGCGAAAAGGCGCGGCCGCGCGCGTGCGCCGTCTTCGCCGAGCGCGAGGGCGGCGAGCCAGCTCAACGCGAAGGCGAGGCACAAACCGATAAAGTAGGCGCGTCCCTCTTGAAAATAGAAGAAGACTGGACCGCTGAGCGCCAACGCCGCCAACGCCGCCAGAGTCAATCCGGTGCGTTGCGTCGTACGCAACAAAAGCGCCGCCGTCGCCAGGAGCGCTAACCCGTTCAGCGCCAGGATCGCCGCGTGGGGCGCCCCGACCAACGCCCGCACGGCGCGGAGCAGCGCGAAATACAATGGCGGATTTGAATCGCCCGTGATGCGGGCGAGGCTTTCGCCGGCGGAAACCCCAGGATCGCTGGCCCACAGCGAATAAAGCTCATCGATCCAGAGCCCCATTAGCGGCGCCGCCGCTGCTTGCGCCCAGGTCAGCATCGCCAATGCGCCGATCGCGAGTCCCCAGGCCAATGCTGGCTTGGCAGTCGTGTGCAGCATTCGTTCGAAGATCATTGGCGGCCTCTCGCAAGACGCGCGCCCATTTACGCTTAACGGCGCGGCGCTAGAAGCGATCATTCACCCTTAATTCGCCTGCCGCCGCGCTAGTTTTCGGTCCGGATTGGTGAAACGCGGCGTAGCCGCTTGATGCAAACGTCGGCGCCGCCTACAGCACCATGTGAAAGTTGAGGGTGCGTCTTGTGACCGTGCGCGCGGAAAGAGCGGAACAAAGTCCGGCAGCGGAGCCTGCAAGCGGCGTCGAGCTGTCTGTGGTCGTGCCGACCTTTAACGAAGCCGGCAATGTCAGCGAACTCGCGCGGTTGCTTGATCTGACGCTGAGCGGAGTTGCTTGGGAAGTCGTTTTCGTCGACGACGACAGCAAGGACGGCACGCTTGACGAATTGGCCGCCTTGGCGCGCCGCGATCCTCGTGTGCGCTATATTCATCGCATCGGGCGGCGCGGGTTATCGACGGCGGTGGTTGAAGGCGTGCTTTCCACCAACGCGCCTTATGTCGCCGTGATGGACGCTGACCTCCAGCATGATGAGACGTTGCTGCCGCGCATGTTGGCGGCGCTGAAGGCGGGCCAGGGCGATGTCGCGGTCGGCTCGCGTTACGTCGACGGCGGCGGCGTTGGCGCATGGGACAAACAACGCCTGCGCGCCAGTCAGCTCGCGACGCGGGCCGCGGGAATCGTGGCGCGCGCCAAGCTCACCGATCCGATGAGCGGTTTCTTCATGATCGAGCGCGTCGCGTTCATGAGCGCGGTGCGGCGCATTTCCGGCCAAGGGTTCAAGATTTTGCTCGACGTCTTGGCGTCGTCCGAACAGCCGCTGAAAGTCGTGGAGCTTCCCTACACGTTTCGCACCCGCCAACAGGGCGAGAGCAAGCTCGATACAATGGTCATCTGGGAGTACGGCGTGCTCCTGCTCGACAAGATGTTTGGGCAGTACGTTCCCGTGCGCTTCCTTTTGTTCATGATGGTGGGCGGCGCGGGGGTGGTCGTTCACATGGGCGTTCTCGCCGCGCTTCAGTCACAACTTGGATTTCTCACAGCGCAGGCGAGCGCGACCGTCGTGGCGATGACGTTCAATTTCTTCGTCAACAATATGCTGACCTATCGCGACCGGCGCTTGCGCGGCGCCTGGGGCGTTCTGCGTGGGCTATTGGCGTTCTACGCGGTGTGCTCGATCGGTGCGATCGCGAACGTCGGCATCGCCGACTTCCTGTTCCAGCCGGAGAACCACACGGTCGTCTCCGGAAATTGGTTCCTGTCCGGACTTGCCGGAATTCTCGTTGGCGCGGTGTGGAACTATGGCGCCAGCGCGGTATTTACCTGGCGCCAGAAATAGCGCTAACCCAGCGGTTGTGAGCCAAGACGTACTTTCGGGAATAGCGGCAGCCGCCGGTGGTCAGTCTGTGCATGCGCGCGCTGGCGACGTCTTGTTTCGGACCAACGATCCCTGCCGCGGCTTCATCGCGCTCAAGCGCGGTGCGGTCAAAGTCGCGCTCACCTCGGCGGCTGGGCGGGAGGTGGTGCTCTACCGGGTGCGCCCAGGCGAAATCTGCCTGCAAACCTTTTCGTGTCTGACCCAGGGCAAGCCCTATGCCGCCGAGGGCGTCGCAGAGGAGGAGGTCGACGCGCTGCTCATTTCCCCGGGCATGTTCAATCAGCTGATGCGCGACAGCGACCCGTTCCGCGCCGCCGTGCTGAACTCAATCGCGAGCCGTTTCGCCGATTTCGAGCAGGTGGTGGAGACGCTGGCGTTCTCAGGCTTGGAGCAGCGTGTGGCGGCGGCGCTCCTGCGGCTCGCGGACGCGCGCGGGGCCGTCCACGTCACGCATGAGGCGTTGGCTGCTGAAATCGGTTCGGCGCGCGAGGCGGTAAGCCGTCAACTCGGATTGTTCGCGCGCCAGGGCTTGGTGGCGCTCGCGCGCGGGCGGGTGGATATCCAACGCCGCGACGCCCTGTCGCGCTTGGCCGAAGCGCCAGTGTGATCTCGTCACAGACGCGCGTCCCATCTCGGCGCATCGTTCGCTCATTGAGGAGGACGAACCGATGAAGACCAATGAAGGAGCCGTTGACCGGGTTTTGCGCGTGATTGTCGGCGCTGGCGTATTGTCGCTTGCGTTTGTCGGCCCGCAAACGCCCTGGGCCTATCTTGGCGCCATTCCGCTGATCACAGGCCTCGTGGGCTTCTGCCCAGCGTATGCGCTCTTCGGCATCAATACGTGCGGCGTGAAGCGCGGCTAGCCCGCTTAGGGCGCGGCGTCTTCCGGAAACGCGAACACGCGGCGTAGGCCAGCTTCGCCGATGCGGGTGAAATCGAGTACGCGGCTGCCGCGTTTCTGGGTGACCCAGCCACGGTCGAAGATGACATCGAGAATGGCCGCGCCCAGCGCACCTGCGAGATGGTGGCGGCGAACGCTCCAATCGAGGCACGAGCGGCAAAGGGGACGTGCGCCCTTCTCGATGTCATCGAGATCGACGCCGAACGTCTGCACCTTGATGCGGCCAAGCTTGGTGAGGGTGTAGGTGTTTTCTGGGCCGGGCTGGATCCATTTATTGTGGATGAAGGCCTCGAACAGCGCGACGCCGAGTTCGCCGGCGAGATGGTCGTAGCAGATGCGTGCGCGCCGGAGCGCCGGTTCCTTGGGGCCGGGGCGCGAGCGCAGCGCCTTGGCGCGCGCGGCCACGCCCATGAGCGTTTCAAGCAAACGTGCGACATCGGCGTCGGCCAAGCGGTAATAGCGATGTCGTCCTTGCGCCTCGACCGCAACCAGCCCCGCGTCGGCAAGTTTCGCCAAATGCGAACTTGCGGTTTGTTTTGTCACTCCCGCTTCGAGCGCGAGTTCGCTGGCCGTCAACGCGGCGCCGTTCAGGAGCGCTGAGAGCATGTTGGCGCGCGCGGGATCGCCGACCATCGCGGCGATGGCGGCGATGTTCGGTCCGTCCCTCATTGCGCAATCCTCATGGTTCGATCGTAATCGAACCGTCACATTGCCGCAAGCGGGCGCCGGAAGCGCTTCTAAATCTTGGAGTTTTCCGGCGTCTGGGTGTCCGTCACACGCCATAAATGCCACGCAGCTGCGCTGCGCCAGGGCGCCCAGCGTTCGCCATAGGCGCCGAGTTCCTTTGGCGTGAATGTGCGCTTGTAGAGTTTTTCCGCGCCCTTGCGTACGCCGAGATCGTCGATGGGCAGCACGTCGGGGCGCCCGAGCGTGAAGATCAAATACATCTCCACGGTCCAACGCCCGACCCCGCGCGCGGCTGTCAGCCGTTCGATAATCTCCGCGTCAGGCAAGCGGACCAAGGCGCGCGCAGGGGGGATGACCCCATCGAGGCGCTTCTGCGCGACATCCTTCAGCGCGGCTGTTTTTTGACGCGAGAGGCCGGCGGAGCGCAGCAGGTCGTCCGGCGCGTTGATCAGGTCTTCGGGGTCGGGATGGTCCTTGCCGGGAAACAGCGCGAGCACACGCCCGTGTATGGTAGCGGCGGCCTTGCCAGAAAGCTGCTGGTACACAACCGAGCGCACAAGCGCGCGATAAGGATCCTTGCTCTTTTCGAACTTGGTCGGAAACGCCTCGTGCTTGGGCACCACGCGGGCAAAGCGCCGGCAAACTTTCGCAAGATGTTTTTCCGCCTCGCCCACGGTTAGTCTCCAAGGAACGGCCGCAGCGTACGCCAGGCCGGCTCCAAGGCAAAGGCGAGCAGCACCGCGGCGCCGATGAGCGCATTGCGTTTGAACGCTTGGAGCGCGGTGTGGGGTCGTGCGTCGTCCACGCTGCGCAAGTTAAACCACATCATGACGCCGCTCGCCGACAAAGTCGCAACGCCGGGAAGGCCCGCTCCTACGAATCCCATGGCGACGCCCCAGAATGCAAGCGCAAGCGCGTAAAACGCAGCGATCCAAACGAACCACCGGCCTCCAAACAAGCGCGCCGTCGAGCGCACGCCGATGAGCGCATCGTCCTCGCGATCCTGAAGCGCGTAGATCGTGTCGTAACCGATCGTCCAGGCGATGCAGCCCGTATAGAGAGCCACCGCCTCGCTGGGGATGGCGGCATCCTGCGCGGCCGTTGCGCCGCCAACCAGCGCGCCCCACGAAAACACGATACCCAACCAAGCCTGCGGCCACCAGGTGATGCGCTTCATCAGCGGGTAGAGCGCAACCAAGGGAATGGCGATCAAAGCGGTGATCTGCGCCAGGCGCGGAAGCATGAGCAAGGCGATCAAGCCGACGCCGCATTGCGCCAGCAGCCACGCCCACGCCGCCTTGAGCGACACCGCGCCCGAGGGCAGCGGCCGCAACCGCGTGCGCTCGACTTTCGCGTCGATGTCGCGATCCAGGATGTCATTGTACGTGCACCCTGCGCCGCGCATGGCGATCGCGCCAAACAGGAAGGCGAGCGCGAAACGCACGTCCTGCCCATAGAATCCGTAACCCGTGCGCGCGATCGCGAGCCCCATCAAGCACGGCAGAAGCAGCAGCTGCCAGCCAATCGGGCGATCGAGACGCGAGAGCTGCGCGTAGGGCTTCAAACCACGCGGCAACGCGTCGGTCCAATGGCGCGACAGCGCGTCGGCGGGTTTGTGATCGCTCACGCCGCCGTCTTACGCCGCCGCTGGCGTCGTTGCGAACGCCTTCGCGCGCTGATCGGCGTCGGCCAGGAAGCGCGTGTACGCAGCCTTGTAGCGCATTTTCTCGGTCACGCGATCCCAGGTGCGCGAGAGCCACCAGAACACCGGGTAGGTGAGAAATCCGAACATCGCGCCAAGGAAGCCGGCGCCGACGTGGCCGCGATGATAGGCGAAGTGGCTGATCAGATAGAAGATGAGCGCGACGACAAGGGCGAGCCCGGCCGCTTTCCAAAGTGGGCCGAAGAACGGTTTGCGCCCGAGATAGCGCCGCAGATTGCCTTCAAACGTATCGCGCTCGTCGCTGGAAAGGTTATAGAGCACGAGGTTCATCCAATCGGGGTCGCGCTTGAGGCGCCCGCGCACGATCGCCACGCGCTGCGTTTCGCGGACGCCAAGTTCGGTTTCCTCGAAGTCGTATTTCTTTTCCTTGCCGTCGGTGAGCCGCACGAACAGCCGCATGCGGTTGGTGATGTGCCCGGGCTCGGCGCGCAAGCGGCGTCCATCGTGGGTGTCGATAACGACCGTTTCCGAGGTGAGCTGCACCTCGATGACGTCCCCGCCCGTGATTTCAAGCGTCTGCGCGCTCATGCGCCCCCTCCGGTTCAAGCGCCGGGAGAGAGCGCTCTCTGGCGCCTGCGGTCAAGGGGCGCGGGGCTTGCATCGGCGCGCCCGGAGGGGCAGCACATCGTCATGTCCGACCCCCGTCTCTTGATTGATCAGCCACTTAGCGTCGGCGCGCGGATCACGCTTGACGAGGCGCAGGCGCGCCATGTCGGCACGGTCTTGCGGCTTGAGCCTGGGGAGAACCTCCGCGTGTTCAACGCGCGCGACGGTGAGTGGCGCGTGCGCCTCGCCGACAAGTCGAAGCGTGCGCTGAGCGTGGAGGTCGAAACCTTGTTGCGGCCAGCGCGCGAAACGCCGGACGTCGACTTGTTGTTCGCGCCGGTGAAGCGCCACGCAACCGATTTGATCGTGGAAAAGGCGTGCGAACTCGGCGTGCGCCGCCTTCGACCGGTGCTGACGCAGCGCACTATCGCCGAAACGGTTCGCTTGGACCGCTTGAACGCCATCGCCCGCGAAGCCGCGGAACAAACGGAGCGCTTCGACGCGCCGGAAATCCTAGCGCCGGTCTTGCTCGCCAAGGCGCTCGATGGGTGGGACCCCGCGCGCGCGCTACTTTATGCCGACGAACGCGGCAGCGATGCGCAGGCGCCGTGGGGAGGAGAATCGGGCCGAGCTCCGCCGATCGCCGAGGCGCTCGCCGCTCTGCGAGGGCGCGCGGCGCTTGCAGTCCTGATCGGTCCGGAGGGCGGCTTCACCGCGGAGGAGCGAGGAATGCTTCGCGCGCTTGCGTTCGTGGTCCCGATTTCGCTCGGGCCGCGCATCTTGCGGGCGGAAACCGCCGTTATTGGCGCGCTGAGCGTGGTTCAGGCCCTCTGGGGCGATTGGCGCGCGGGTGCGTAACCGCTTGCGGGGCGCATGCGGAAGCGCCACATGGGGCGGAACGGACCGGAGGGACGCGGTTGACCATGGCAAAAGAGCACGCGCCGGTCCTGACCGGATTTCGCGATCTTGTGGCGCACCTTGAAAGCGGCGCTAAGCCGGATCGCACCTCTTGGCGTGTCGGCACGGAGCACGAGAAGTTCGCGTTCTACGCGGATACGCTCGCGCCGGTGCCGTATGAGGGCGAGCGCGGCATCGGCGCGCTGCTCCAGGGGTTGGCGGACACGTTCGGCTGGCAGCCGATCCATGAAGGCGACAACATCATCGCGCTCAAGCAAGGCAGCGCCTCGATCACCCTGGAGCCGGGCGGTCAGTTCGAACTTTCCGGCGCCCCGCTCGAGCACATGCACCAAACCTGCTCGGAAACGGGGACCCATCTTGCGCAGCTGCGCAAGGTCGCCGGCGACTTGGGGATCAAGTTTCTGGGCCTCGGGTTCTCGCCCAAATGGTCGCTCGAAGATACGCCGATCATGCCCAAGGGCCGCTATCAGATCATGCGGAACTACATGGCCAAGGTCGGTCGGCTCGGGCGTCAGATGATGTTCCGTTCCTGCACCGTTCAGGCCAACTTGGACTTCGCGTCGGAAGCCGACATGGTGAAGAAGTTTCGTGTCGCGTTGGCGCTTCAGCCGATCGCTACGGCGCTGTTTGCGAACTCGCCCTTCGCGGAAGGGCGGCTCAACGGGTTCCTGTCCTATCGCGCGCATGTCTGGAGCGACACCGATCCCGACCGAACGGGCATGCTGCCGTTCGTGTTCGAGGACGGCATGGGCTTTGAGCGTTACGCACGCTACGCGCTCGATGTACCGATGTATTTCGTTTATCGCGATGGGCGCTACATCGACGCGTCGGGCCAAAGTTTCCGCGCCTTCATGGACGGCAAGTTGCCGGCCTTGCCGGGCGAACGTCCCACCGAGAAGGACTGGGAAGATCATCTGACGACGATCTTTCCGGAGGTCCGACTGAAGACCTATCTGGAGATGCGCGGCGCTGACGCCGGGCCGTGGTCGCGCCTCTGTGCATTGCCGGCGTTCTGGGCCGGCATTCTCTATTGTGACGCCGCGCTCGAAGCTGCGTGGAGCCTGGTGAAGAGCTGGACGGCTGAGGAACGCGAAGCTCTGCGCCGCGCCGTGCCCGTGTTGGGCTTGCGCGCGCCGATCAAGGGCGTCAGCGCGCGCGACATCGCCCAAGCNNGGCTCAAGTCGCGCGCCCAACTGGACTCTTCGGGCATGGACGAAACCCATTTCCTTACGGAGTTGGACGACATCGCCGCGACGGGCGTGACCGCCGCCGAACGCCTGATCGAGCGCTACAAAACGGAATGGGGCGGCGATGTCAGCCGCGTGTTCGAGGCGTGCGCGTACTAGAGCATTTTCCGACGCAGTGGACGCCGGTTCGGCGTAAGAAAATGCGACCAAGCAAAACCTAGAGCCCCGATCCGATTCAATCGGATCGGAACAGGCTCTAGAACCGCATACTCACGCCGGTCTGCCAGAGCCGCGGCGCACCGGGTAGAACGCCGCGCGCGCGGTCGACGACATAGAGTTCGTCCGTTGCATTTTTGACCGTGATGAAGAAGGTCGTGTCCGCCCCATCCGGCGCGACGTTGGCGGCCAGGTTTAGAATGGTCGCCTCAGGAATGAGGCCTCGTTGGCCGTTCGCGGTCGGCGTGATGGTGTTGAGGTCGTCAGTGAACATCTCGCCGGTGTGCTGCACTTCAGCCTGGAGGTTGAGCCAGTCGCCGCGCGTGTAGCCGACCGCGGCGGAGGCAACCCATTCGGGTGCGTAAGGCAGGCGATTGCCTGTCACCGAGACCCCGCCGAAACCAGAAACGCTCGAAAACCGCTCGCCGACATAGTCGGCATCGGCAACATAAGTCGCCGCCGCGCGCAGATACACGTCGTCGCGGCGCATGAGCCCCCAATCCCGCAATGAGATGCGCGTACTGGCCTCAACGCCGACGTGGCGTGTTTGTCCCGCGCTTGTCAGTGTCGCGCCGGCGCCGCCGGCGACCGAGGAAGGTACGATTTGGTTGTCGAATTCCATCAGGAATCCGCTCACGTCGATGTCCCAGCCGGAACGAAGTCCGCCACGGACCCCAACTTCCCAATTCACGCTCTCTTCGGCGCCAAGGTCCACGGTAACGCCGGAATTGTCGATAACGTCTTCGACGCGCGGCGGTGAAAACCCGCGATGCACTCCAGCATAAATCGACATGGCGTCGCTGATCGCAAAAGTAGCGCCAAAGCCTGGAATGACCTCCGTCAAGCTCTCTTCGCCGCTTGCGCCGGAGATGCGGTTCGTCCGTTCGAAAGTCACAGACTCGACTCGAACGCCGGGGCTAAGCGTTAGGCGTCCATAGTCCAGGTTAGCGACGGCAAATCCGGAGAGGGCGTTCGCGC
Organism: Hyphomonadaceae bacterium UBA2389; assembly: GCA_002343395.1. Classification (GTDB taxonomy): domain Bacteria; phylum Pseudomonadota; class Alphaproteobacteria; order Caulobacterales; family Aquidulcibacteraceae; genus Vitreimonas. Next base: position 59,731 of record DDSN01000054.1, read on the forward strand.
TGCGCAGATTGTCTTCGCGCAAACCGCCATTCACCGACGTGCCAGGCGTGCGCCCAGTCGGGGCGTCGGCGTTGATCTGCAGCCGGTTTTGCCGCTCCGTATGCCAACGAACGCCTGCTTCCATGTTGGCGTCCGCGCCAAGTGCGCGCGTGTCCCAGGAAAGCCGGCTCTCCACTCCATATTGATGGTATTCGCGCAGGCGTCCCTCGGCGCCGCACGTGGTCTCAAGATTGGCCATGCCGCCGCAATTGGGGTCGCTGGAGTCGTTGGGCCGTTGACTGGAATTGGATGATTGTCGCCACCAATCGCGATTGAAATAAAGGCTGTAGGCGGAGGTCTTCAAAGTGAGGTTGGGCGTGATGGTCCACGCGTGGGTGAGCGCGCCGGTGTAGCGCTGCGTTTCGAAGCGGTCATTCGGAAACGGATTGGAAAATGGATCAGCGTCGAACTCAGCCTGAGTGAGGCCAGAGTACGAAACTTGGCTGTCCTCGCGATTGACCGCGATCCGGACCACGATTTCGTGGTTTGGCGTGAGCGTTCGTTCCGCGCGCAGGCTGTAGTCAGCGAATGACAAATCGTGATTTTCGCGCACGCCGTCGAACACGGTGGCGCTCGCGTGTCCCAACAAACGAAAACCCGCCACCTCGCCGCCAAGCGAAGCCGCAGCTTCCGCGTAGCCGCGGTCGCCGCCCGCCAGGAACAGGGTTCCTTCAAAATCGCTCGGCGCCGCAGGCGAAATATAGTTCACGACGCCGCCGACCGTGTGGGGCCCAAATCGGATCTGACTTGCCCCCTTGAGAATTTCGATGCGTTCGAAGCGGCGGATCGGCGGGTGCGAGTACGTGGCGTTGTCGCCGTACGGCGCGTAGGTGAGCGGCAACCCGTCTTCGAGCAACAACACCTCGCTGGATCGCGTAGGAGATAGACCTCGCACCCCGATGTTCGGGCGCAAGCCCAAGCCTTCTTCGTCTCGCGGGTAGATGCCGGGCGCTTGGCGCAAAGCCTCGTTGACTGTGAGAACGCGCGCCCGTTCTAGATCCTCGGCCTCGATCGTCGAACCAGAGCCGGCGATGTCGAGCAGGTTGCGGCGCTCACCGATGACGACGATGTCGGCGCTGGTTTCCTGGGCGGCTTCCCTGGGGGCGGGCGCTTGTTGTGCAAACGCCGGTGTCGCAGCCAGCAATGCCGCTGCTGTCCAAAGAGTGCGCGCTCCCATGTGTCCCTCTTGCAAGTCATTCTCAACTGTAAATGCGAATAACTCGCAATTGCAGGCCGTGCAAGCGAAATTGATGCATGCGCCTTTGGCGCGGGCTGGGAGTTGCGTCATGTTCCCCGTCGATGCTGTCCCAGCCTCTGCTCACGCCCCGGCTGCAACTCATTCCGGTGACGCCGCCGCTCGTGCGGGCCGCTCAAAATGGCCCTGCCGCGTTCGCGCGTGTGATTGGCGCGGATGCGCCGGAAGATTGGTGTCGGGGTAGCCTCGCCCTGGTGGCGAATACCTTGGCCTTTTCGGGCGAGCAGGCGTTCGCCGCGACCCGCGCCGTAGCCGTGCATCGCGACGAGGGGGCGGTGGTGGGCGACGTGCGTTTCGAAGCGTGTCCACACCCCTTAGGCGAAATGGAGATCGGCTACAGCGTCGCGCCGAGCCGTCGCCGGCAGGGTTATGCCGTGGAGGCGACCGGCGCGATCCTGGACTGGCTGTTCGCGGAATCCGAGGTCGAGACCATCGTCGCGGGCTGCCATCGGGCCAATGTCGCTTCGGTTAGAACGTTGCGGCGCCTCGGGTTTTGGCTCGATAGCACCCCAGCCTCCACCTTCTGGTGGGTGCTGACAAAACCTCTCCGTTCAGCGACGCGCGCTTGAATCGGGCGGGCCATGCTGCTTGAACTACTTGTAATAACCTAGGTCGCGCCTGGAGCGCGGGGGAGAGCGTCTGATGTGGAATGTAGTAACCGCGGTGGGGATTGTCGTCACCCTTGCCACCGCAATTCCTGTTTTCATGCAGATGCGCAACCATCCCAAGGGGATGCACATCTTGTTCTTCGCCGAGATGTGGGAGCGCTTCTCCTACTACGGCATGCGCGGCCTGCTGAAGCTCTACATGGCGAACTACCTGTTCGTCACGATCCGGCAGACGTACCAGGGCAAGGCGTACGACGGCACGGGCGATCCGGCGCTCGTCGCGGGCTGGTCGTTCATCAAGCAGTTTCTCCCGAACCCGTCCGCCGCCGAGCTGACCGAGTGCATCAACCCCAAGGTCGAGGCGCTCATGAAGGGCGACGCGGCCAACAACATCGCCGCCGTCGGCGCCGACGTCGCGCGCAACATCGCCGAGCAGACGTGCGTCGCCAACGCGCAGGGCTCGGTGCTCTACGGCTGGTACACCGGCCTCGTCTATCTCACGCCGCTCTTTGGCGGCATCCTCGCCGACCGCTACCTCGGGCAGCGTAAGACGGTGTTCCTGGGCGGCACGCTGATGGCCATCGGGCACTTCGTCATGGCCTTCGAGAACTCGTTCTTCTTGGCGCTCTTGCTGCTGATCCTCGGAAACGGCGCGTTCAAGCCGAACATCTCGACCCAGGTCGGCAACCTGTACCCGCCCGGCGATCCGCGTCGCGACGGCGCGTTCACGATCTTCTACATGGGCATCAACCTCGGCGCGGGCGTCGCGCCGCTGCTCTGCGGCTATCTCGGTGAGACCTACGGCTGGTCGTACGGCTTCGGCCTCGCGGGCATCGGCATGCTCGCGGGCCTGCTCGTCTTCGGGTTCGGCGCCAAGCAGCTCGGCGACAACGGCGATCCCCCGAACGACAAGCTGAACCACAAGGTCGCGGGCCTCTCGATCGAGAACTGGACCTACGCGGGCGCCTTCGCGAGCGTCGCCGCCTTCGCGCTCCTCGTCCGCTACTTCGAGCTGATGAGCTACGTGCTCACGCCGTTCTCGCTGCTCGTCGTCGGGATCATCTTCGTGGCCGCGATCCGCGACACCAAGATCGTGCGCGAGCGCCTCTTCGTCGTGCTGATCCTGCTCTTCTTCAGCACGCTCTTCTGGGCCTTCTTCGAGCAGGCCGGCTCGTCGCTCACGCTCTTCACCGACACCAACGTCGAGCGCCACGGGCTGCCCGCGTCGGTGTTTCAGAGCGTGAACCCGGCGTTCATCCTCTTGCTCGCGCCGGTCTTCTCCGCGCTCTGGGTCGGCCTCGGCCGTCGTCACAAGGAGCCCTCGATCCCCGTGAAGTTCGCGCTCGGCATCGCGCAGCTCGGGGTCGGCTTCCTCGTGCTGGCGTGGAGCGGCGCGTTCGCGGTCGACGGAGAGATCTCGATCTCGGGCGAGAACGGCTCCGAGATCACGCAGGCCGCCGCGGTGGTTCCGCTGCTCTTCCTCATCGGCGGCTACCTGCTCCACACGACGGGTGAGCTCTGCCTCTCGCCGATCGGCCTCTCGATGGTCACCAAGCTCTCGCCCCACAAGATCACCGCGATGGTCATGGGGGGTTGGTTCCTCAGCTCCGCGATGGCGCACCACCTCGCGGGTCTGATCGCGCTGCTCACGTCGCCGCCCGAGACCGGCGCGGCGGCGGGCACCCTCGCGGTGGAGACGGGGCTCCTCGACGCGGTCGGCACGCGCAGCCCCGAGCTGCTCACGAGCTACGACAACCTCGCGAACTACCTCACGGTGTTCGAGCAGATCGGCTACGTCGCGCTCGGCGCGGCGGTGCTCTGCTTCGCGATGGCGCCGCTGCTCACGAAGTGGATGCACCTCGACGCACCGGACACCGACGCGCTCCCGCCGAAGAAGCCCGCCGAGACCCAGCCGCAGACGTTCTGAGCGAAGCCCGGGGTCGGCATGAGCGCGGTCGTTCCGAGCGGCGTCGCGAGCGGCTCCCGCGTCGAAGGCGTCGACGTCGCGCGTGGGCTCGCCAGCCTCGTGATGATCCAAGGCCACGCCTACCACGGCTGGGTCGCGCCCGAGCACCACGACGCCGCGTACGCGTTCACGCGGGTGCTCGGCACGTTGCCGCTTCCGGCGTTCCTCGTGCTCGCCGGCGCGGCGGTGATGCTGCGTTTGCAGAGCGCGGTGAAGAAGCGCGAGCCCGCGGTCGACGTGCGGGGCGCGCTGATGAAGCGAGGTGCGCAGCTCGTGGTCATCGGCTATGCGGTCAACGCGACGTACGCGCTGATCGACGGCGCCGCGGGGCTGCACACCTGGCTGCGCGCGGACGTGCTCCACGTGATCGGGCTCTCGCTCGCGACGAGCGCATGGCTCGGGCTGCCGACGACGCGCGAGGTCTCCCCGGCCCGCTACGCCACCCGCGCGACGCTGCTCGCGATCGCCGTGACGCTCGCGTGCCCGTGGCTCTCGCGTCTCGGCGCCGACGTGCCGCTCGCGCTCGCGCCGCTCGTCGCGCCGTTCGTCGACGTGCCGCGTTTCTCCGCGATGCCCTTCGTGCCGCTCTTCTCGTGGCTCGCGATCGGCGCGCTCGCGATGCACGTGCTCACACGCTTCCGCACCGACTCGCCCATCGCGCGGCGCGCGGGTGCGTCGGGGCCGGCGCTGCTCGGCCTCGCGGGCCTCGGTCTCGCGCTCGCCTTCGTCGGCGCGCGCTCCACGAGTTGGCTGGTCGAGACGCTCGGCGGCCCGCTCTCGCGCGCGCACATCGCGGTGATCCCGAACGTGCTCGACCTCGCGGGCCGTGGGCTCCTGCTGCTCGCGATCGGCGCGGCGCTCTCGCTGGTGTTGCCGAATCGCCTCCGCGCGGCGGTGGTGCGGCTCGGCCAAGGCAGCCTCGTCGCGTACGTGGTGCACATCCCGTTTTGCTATGGGCGCCTCGCAGGCCCGCTGCTCGGAGCGTGCGACATGGCGCGCGCCACGATCGCGTTGCCGGTCTTGATGGCGCTGAGCTGGGGCGCGGTCTTCGCGCGCGATGCGTTGCGCGAACGTTGGCGCGCGACGAAGCGCTTCACGCGTTGAACCACGGCCGGCGCTTTCGAGTCGGCTCTCGAGCACCCGCACGCGCGCGTCCAATCCCATGCGGTCCGGTTCGACGCACCGCGTCGAACCACCTTTCGTCCGGCGCGCGCGTCGGTTCTCGGAACGGCGTTCGTTTCCATCGTGTTACCGTCGCCGCGCTCCGATGCGCCGTCTGATCCTGATCTTGTTCGGCGGCCTCTTGCTCCCCGCGAGCGCGCTGGCTTCGCCGCCCGACGTCTTCGGCTACGGGCCGCGCACGCAGGGCATGGCGAACACCGGCGTCGCCTTCGCCACGAGCTACGAGGCCACCTTCCACAACCCCGCCGGCCTCGCGGGCCAGACTCGCAGCGGCTTCACGCTCGGCATGCAGGGGGGAGGCTTCCAGCTCGAGATCGACGGCGAGCGATGGCCGCTCGACGGCTACCAAGGGACGACGCTCGGCTTCCACATCGGCGTGCCCTTCGGCGGCGTTCTCGAAGACACCTTCGTGCTCGGCGCGGGCTTCTACACGCCGACCGCGACCGTGCTCCGCACCGACATCATCTTCCCCGAGGTGCCGAACTTCGTCCTGCTGGCACGCACGCAGTCGGTGCACGTGATGCTCGGCCTCGGCATCAGCTTGCACCGCTTGTTGCCCGGCCTCCGCATCGGCCTCGGCGTGGCGGCGCTCGCGAACATCGGAGGGCGACTGCTCGTCGGCCTCAACGCCGCGAACCAGTTCTTCTCGCAGACCGAGACGCAGCTCCTCGCGGGCTTCTTTCCGAGCGCGGGCGTGCAGTACGAATCCGAGCGTTGGGCGATCGGCCTCGCGTACCGCTCGGAGGTGCAGTCGGACATCAACCTCGCGATTCGCGCCGAGAACCTGCTGCCGGGCGATCTCGAGCTGCCGATCATCACGATCACCGCGACCCCGCAGTACGACCCGCACTCGCTCGCCCTGGAAGGCGTGTACCGCCCGACCGACGCGTGGCGCATCGCGCTCCAAGCGCAGTGGCGGCGCTGGTCCGCCTTCGAGGGCGTGGTGGGCAAGACGACGAGCAACTCGAATCTCCCGCCCGCGCCAGCCTTTCGCGACACGATCACGCCGCGCCTCGGCGTGGAGTGGGAGGGCGCGCGTCGTCGTACCACCGCGCAGCTCCGCGGCGGCTACGCGTTCGAGCCCACGCCCGCGCCCACCGCACGCATGGCGCCGCTGCGGGATGCGAACGGCGATCCGATCGTGCGCCTGAGCGGCGAGACCGAGCTGCGCGCGCGGCGCTACCTCGACAACCACCGCCACGTGCTCAGCCTCGGCAGCACGATCATCTGGGAAACCAGCGGCGGCGCGGCGCTTCAAATCGACATCTTCGCGCAGCTCCACCTGCTCCAGGATCGCACCCACGACATCCCGCGCGTCGCGAACGCCGCCGGTGAGGACGGCGCGACGAACATGGTCACCTCCGGCTTCGTCGGCGTCGCCGGCTGGGGCCTCACCTTCGAGTGGTGAGCGCGATGACGAAGAACCCGCACCCCACCACTTCGCCCCGGACACTGCCGGATTCGATTCGCCTCCGCGCGTCCGCGTCGCTCGCCGCGCTCGCGGCGCTCCTGCTCGCGCCCTCGCTCGCGCACGCGACCCCGCCCGACACGTATGGCTTCGGAGCGCGCGCGCGTGCGCTCGGCGGCGCGGTGACCGCGGACGTCTCGGACTCGTCGGCGAGCTACCACAACCCTGCGGGTCTCGCGGCCTCCGAGGGCATCCAGCTCGCGGTCGGCTACGTCGACCTGCACCCCTTCCTCGACATCGACGGCGAGCGCTCCAGCGTCGAGCGCTTCGGTACCCTCGAGGTCGGCATGGTCGCGCCGGTGAAGGTCGGCAACGTCATCNNTGCTCCCCGACCAGCGCCTCGCGCGCACGCGTTCCACCATCGTCACGCGCCCGCGTTGGGAGATGTACGACACGCGCTCGCAGCGCATCTTCCTCGCCGCGAACCTCGCGATTCGTCCCGTGGAGTGGCTCACGATCGGCGCGGGCATCGCGTTCCAGGCGCCGAGCGAGCTCACGCTCGACATCCGCGGCGACCTCGCGCTCGACGATCCCGAAGCGAACTCGCGCCTCGAGCATCAGTTCAAGGGCGACCTCACCTCGATCCGTTATCCGGCGGCGGGCTTTCAGATCGAAGCGACCGACTGGCTCTCGTTCGGTCTCTCGTACCGCGGCGAGTACACGCTCGCGAACCGCATCGTCGCGCTCGCGGACGTGCGCGTGATGCGCATCGCGACGCTCGAGTTCTTGCTCGACACCTTCAGCACGAGCCTCTTCGGTCCACAGCAGGCCTCGCTCAGCTTCGCGTTTCGACCGATCCCGGATCTGCGCATCGGCCTCGAGGTCACCTGGTACGACTGGTCCGCGCACCCTTCGCTGATCCCGACCGAAGAGATCGTGCTCGGGCTCGATCCGCCGATCGTCGAGGTGCCGGGCAACATCGGCGGTCGCAGCGCGATCCCGCTCGGTCTGCACGACACCTTCGTGCCACGCATCGGCGTCGAGTACACGGCGGTGCGTACCGACGCCGTCGAGCTCGATCTGCGCGTCGGCTACTACTACGAGAACTCGCCGTTCCCCGTGCAGCGCGGCACCACGAACTTCGTGGACGGCGACGAGCACACGACGTCGATCGGCTTCGGCCTGCGCTTGACGGATCTCGAGCCGACGCTGCCGGGTCATCTGCAGATCAACGGTTATCTCCTCTGGTCACGCATCGTGGAGCGCACGCACGTGAAGGACTCGCTCGTCGACGCGGTTGGCGACTACACCGCGGGCGGCGACCTGCTCGGGCTCGGGCTT